>DASWUZ010000145.1:0-9274 GCA_036401395.1 Acidisarcina sp. | reverse complement strand
GAAATGCTGGTCAGCGAAGGCCGCAATTTGCGGGAGGTGAGTCACGCATAAAACTTGCTGCGCACGGGAAAGGGCCTTCAACTTCTGGCCGACCGCCTCGGCCGCGCGCCCGCCAATCCCGATGTCGATCTCGTCGAAGACGAGCGTGCGCGGGACCGCCGATTTCCGCCTGCCTTTTCCATGCGAATTACCCGCAACAGAATTCGCGCCTTCCTCCACGCTGACCTTCAGAGCCAGCAGCACCCGCGACATTTCGCCACCCGAAGCGATCTCGCCCAGCGGCTTCAAAGGCTCACCGGGATTCGTCGAAATGCGGCACTCAACCTCATCCCACCCTTGCGCGGTCCAACCAGAGCTATCTTCGTGCGGCGTCACGGTAATCGCGAACTTCACTTTCATCGCCAGGTCGTTAATCTGCGCCTCGGCCAGCTTTTCGAGCTTCCTAGCAGCTGCCTGGCGTGCGGCACTCAGCGTGCGCGCTGCCGCCTCATAACCCTTCATCGCAACCGCCAATTCTGCCCGCAAATTCTTCACGATCTCATCGCGATTCTCCATCTCCGCCAGCTTCGCCGCCACATCTTCGCCGAAGGCGATCACCTCCGCGAGCGTCGCACCATACTTGCGCTTCAGCCGATCAAGGGCTGCAAGCCGGTCCTCAATTTCGATCAACCGCTCCGGCGAGGCCTGCACCCCCTCCGCATAATCGCGCACCGTCGCGCTCACGTCCTCGACTACCGCGCGCGCCGACGCAAGCTGCAGCACGGCGTCGGCAAACTTCGGATCGTACCGCGCCAGCTCCTCCACGTTCCTGAGCGCCGCACGCAGCGCCACTTCGGCCGAAGTGCTGCCCTCATAAAGCTGCTCATGCGCGCTCATTGCCGCCGCATACAACTTTTCTGAATTCGACAGCACCCGCTTCTCCGTCTCGAGCGCTTCGTCCTCGCCAGCAGTCAGTCGCGCTGTCTCAATCTCCCGCCGCTGAAAGCTCCAAAGGTCCGCCATCCGCAAGCGGTCCTGCTCATGGCGCTCCAGCGCATCGAGCCGCGCCGCAATCTCCCGCCACTTCGAAAACGCGGCCCCCTCTGTTTCGGTCGAAAGCCCGGCAAAGCGGTCCACCAACCCGCGCTGCTGCGCTGCGTCAAACGCGCCCAACGTCTCGCTTTGCGCGTGGACCAGCGCCAACTCCGGAGCGAGCGCCCGCAGCACCGCGACAGTGGCAGCCTGGTTGTTCACATACACACGACCCTTGCCGCCGTGCGTGATCTCGCGCCGCAGAATAATCTCCGTCCCATCCGAATCAATTCCATTCGCCTCAAGCGTAGCTTCGGCGCCGGGAGTACTTTCGAACACGCACGCGACTACAGCCTTGTCCGCCCCATGGCGCACCACGTCCGACGAAGCCTTGCCGCCCATGAGCAGCGCCAGCGCATCCACCAGAATCGACTTGCCCGCGCCCGTCTCCCCAGTCAGCAGATTCAACCCCGGCCCGAACGCAGCAATGGCGTGGTCGATCACCGCGTAATTCTCAGCCCGCAGTTCGAGCAACATTTCTACGCCTTCCCAGCCCCGGAAACAATCCCCGTCACTGCATCCTCAACATATACTGTCGAACGGGATCAGGAGCAAATCGCCTAACAAGCCTCCGCTCCGAAGCGGGGCTATGAAGCGATAGGCGATGACGACGCATGAGTTGCGCAATAAGCTGTCAGTCGCGCCGGCGCAACAGGCGACTAGACTACTGCCGCTTCTCGTGGACCGGGCACCTAAATAATCTGTCAGCTTTTATTTCCGCTCATCGGGACCTTGCCGGCCTCCGCCGCTCTTTTCGAGACCTCGCCAGTTTAGAAGCTTTCCCTTCGGAAGAAAGGTCCGTAAGCAGCGAGCGCAGGTGGAGTACGGAAGAGGCGTGGATCTGGGACACCCGGGACTCGACCACCCCTAGAGTCAGACCTATCTCTTTCATTGTCATCTCTTCGTAGTAATAGAGAGTCATCACCAGCCGCTCGCGCTCCGGCAGATTGTCGATTGCGTCGGTAAGCCTCTGCTGCATCTCGCCGCGCAGACACCGGAACAGCGGGTCGTCCTCGGTACGGGTGGGAATGTAGGCCAGCTCTTCTTCGCCCGAGTCCTCGGAGCGCTCCATGTGGAGGGTGCCTATCTCGAGGCCCTTCAACTCTCCCAGCAGCTGCTGGTATTCGCCCAGACCCATCTGCATCTCCCGGGCGACCTCGGTTTCGAGCGGAGCTCGCCGGAAGCGTGCGGTCAGCGATCGGATGGCTTCTTCGACCGCCCTCCCCTTGCGGCGCAGGTCGCGGGGACTCCAGTCCAGGGTGCGCAGGCTGTCGAGCATGGCCCCACGGATGCGGAACTGAGCGTAGCTACGGAACTGGACCTTCTTGACCGGATCGAACTTGCCGAAGGCATCGATCAGCCCCATTACTCCGGCGCTGACCAGGTCTTCCAAATCGACATGCTGCGGCAGACGCTCGTGGATCCGGCGCGCCAGAAAACGAACAATAGGCAGGTGCTCCACCATGAGCCGCTCCTGCTCTGCCCGCAATTCGGCCGCAGTTGCAAGACGGGGGGCGTCATCAGCAGCCGCAGAAGCGTCAGCCGGGACGGAATCAGGAGACGCCATGTAGCCCCCGGCTTCATTCACAGGCGCCGGACCGCTGGTGACCTGTCGAGCCGGGGTGCCTTCGAAGAGAATGGAATCCAGGGCTGCGGCCGCATAGCTCGCGCTGCGCTGTGAGGGCTCTGGCTGTTCCCTATTTTGCTCGGGAGCGGTCGTACTGCCATTCACCGGACTGCCCGTCAACAGGACCGGCGCGTTTTGGAGGACGGGCGCATTTTGGCTGGTTGCTTCGCTCTGGCTGGTTGCTTGGCTCTTTGTAGAGCGCACTTCGTCTTTTGTTCCGGACCTGTTCTGCATGCTGTCCCCCCAACCTGCCTCCGCCGGAAAGATACCGCCGGATGAGCAGGAAGGAGCACGGCGAGGGCCGTGATAGCCCCTCAATCATTAACGAATTCCAACAATTCGTTGCATGTCCAGGACCCGCCAAAAAGGAGACCCGCCGCGTTCTCAGTTGCTACGGGACTTTGCGCTGCGGACGCCTATTTCGCTGGCGGGTGCCACAGCTTTATTGGCGGACGCAGTCCTGCCCCATTTCGCGCTGTCTGTTCCAATGTTCCAGCGCATCGCTGTTATCGAAATCCTGTGAAAGCGAGATTAGAATTCCTGAGGGTCCCAGGCGAACTCAATCTCCTCCGGCATAATCTCAGTGCGCCGCTCCGCCAGAATCAGGGCGCGTGCGATCACGTGCTCCAGCTCCCGGACATTCCCCGGCCAGCCGTGACCTTGCAGCTTATCGAGCGCCCCCCTGGTGAGGCTCGCCCGCTGGTTGAGGCACGGTTCTGCCTTTTCCAGAAAATGCTCCGCCAAGGCCTCGATATCTTCAGGCCGTGCCGAGAGCGGGGGCGGCGCGATCACAAATACCGCCAGCCGGTAGTAAAGGTCGGAGCGAAAAGCCCCTTCGCGGCTCAGCTTGCCCAGGGGGCGATGAGTAGCGGCGATGAGCCGGACGTCCACTGAGACAGTCGCGTTCTCACCCACCGGCTGGAGCTCGCCCGATTCCACAAACCGCAACAGCTTGGCCTGTAACGACAGAGGCATGTCCCCGATTTCGTCGAGCAGGAGCGTACCGCCATCGGCGGCCTGAATGCGCCCTGTGCGCCGCTGCACCGCCCCGGTGAACGCGCCGCGGGCGTGGCCGAAGAGCTCGGTCTCAAGCAGCGATTCAGGAATGGCGGCACAGTTGAGCGCGACAAAGGGCCGGGTGTGCCGTGGACTCAGGCGGTGCAGCGCCCGCGCGATCAACTCCTTACCCGTCCCCGTCGCACCCTGGATCAAGACGGGAGTCGGATGGGGAGCAACCAGGCGCACGCGGCGGGCCACCTCGATCATCAGCGGATGATTGCCGACCAGTTCCGGCAGGCCGAATACCGGACGCCCCGAAGGGGCGGTCACCGGTCCGGCCGATTGCCCGAGGGCCGGGAACGGCAGCCGCCTGCCCCCGGCTTGCTCCTTCTCCGCCGGCGTTTCCAATCCTGGGTCACGACTGGAAGCCGCTGCCTCAGTAGAGTCCCTCACCAGCCGCAGTATAGGGCGGGGAGCTTGATGGATTCTCTGGCTGCCTATTGTCTGCTGACCCTGGCGTACCGCGTGCAAGAGCTCGTTCCCGCGGGGACCTCGCAGAACGGAATGGCGGTCTGCGCCTTCATCGGCCACCACCAGGTCCACCCCAGGGTGAAGGCGTTTGAATTCCATGATGAATTCGCCGATCTCCAAATCCGGCAGCCAGGAATCGAGGATGAGCGCCTCGCAGCGCGCTGCGCTCAGATGGGCCAGCGCTTCTGCGCCGCCGCGGGCCTGCAGGACCCTCCAGTGCATGGAGACCAGACAATCGCGCACCCTGCTCCGAAAAAGGCTGTCGGGGCTGGCAAGCACAGCGCCCGGCCAGCCGGGCGACAGCGGCGAATGATGACAGGACATGCCCTTGGTTTCTGGTTCCCCTGTAATTGTCAATTGAAACCTCTCTTTAGGAAGGTCAGACCAGCCGATTAGACTTACCCTCGCCCAGGCGATAGCCGAGCCCACGGACGGTGCGGATCATGGAT
This sequence comes from Acidisarcina sp., assembly GCA_036401395.1. Taxonomy (GTDB): domain Bacteria; phylum Acidobacteriota; class Terriglobia; order Terriglobales; family Acidobacteriaceae; genus DASWUZ01. The sequence goes on along the minus strand of DASWUZ010000145.1, from coordinate 4,597 downwards.
GGCTGGTCGGTCTTGACCAGCTTGCGCCGCAGATAATTGATGTAAACGTCCACGATGTTGCTGCCGGCGCGATTACCGTCGCTCCAGACCCGGGCCAGCAGGGCGACCCGGGAGACGCAGCTTCCGCGATGGATCATGAGGTACTCGAGTACGGCATACTCTTTCCGCGTAAGCACAACCGGTCTTCCTTCGTGTTGGACCCTGTGGCTCACACGGTCCAGCTCAACCCCGTCCCAGCGCAGCACCACGTGGGGGCCGTGTGGCCGCCTCAGCAACACGCGGCACCGGGCCCGAAGTTCCTTGAGGGACAACGGCTTGATCATGCAATCGTCAGCCCCGCGGTCGAGGCAGCGGAATCTGGAGTCCGCCTCCTGACTCGCGCTGAGCACCAGGATGGGCAGACCCTCGTCGATCGACCGCACCCGGGCGATGATATGTTCAAAGTCCGTTTGGAAGGGCATATGGCCGCAGGAAGGCACGCCTGTGCCGGAACTCAGGTCTATACCGGAAGGGAGCTCCGTGCCGGAAGGAAGGTCCATGATCAGCAGATCAGGGGATTGGGAGGCGACACCTTCGATGATCGCCTGGGGAATGGCTTCCAGGGGCGCTGCGGCCGCGTCGAGACAATGCACTTCGTAACCATCCATCTCCAGGCCCCGCTTGAGGAATAGTGAAAGGGCGGGCTCTTCTCCTGCGATCAGGATTTTCATAGTGTCGCCGTCCTCCGTCTCCGGACTCTGCCGCATCTCCACATTGGTCCTCAGCTCCTTGCCGGACAAGCGTTTCTGGAAGAAGAGGCTGCACAGAATGCCGGAATGGGCCCATCAAACTGGCTCTTCCACATTTGGGAATGCCGGGACAGGGGTCATCGCCCCGCTGCCTATTCATAGGTCGCAGCTGATGGCTATTGGGGCACCACGCATTTACTAATCAGGTCCCCGGCCATAAACTTCCCACCTGAGTTAGCTGTTTCTCCTTTTATTCGCTACAATTCCGGCATGGCTCTGACCCGGCGGCAAAGAGAAGTTCTGGACTTCATATCGGGATTCATTCAGCACAAAGGCTACTCTCCTTCGTTTGAAGAGATGGCCCACGGACTGGGACTGAAGTCTCTGGCTACGGTGCACAAGCACGTCACCAACCTTGAAACCAAGGGCATGCTGCAGCGCGACTACAATCGCGGCCGGTCGATCGACGTTCTCAGCCAGCGAACCCGCGGCAGAAGCATCGACAAGCTGCCGCTGATGGGCCGTATCGCTGCCGGCTACCCGGTCGAGGCGGCCGAGAACGCGGAGAGCATTTCCCTGGGCGACATTATCGGCAACCGCGAGGCATTTGCATTGCAAGTGCGTGGGGACTCGATGCGCGACGAACATATCGTCGATGGGGATTATGTGCTGGTGGAGCGCACCCAGTCCGCACGCCAGGGCGAGATCATCGTGGCCCTGGTCAGGGGGTACGAGACTACTCTGAAGAGGTACTACATAGAGGGCCCGGTGGTCCGGCTGCAACCCTCCAACGCCGAGATGGCGCCCATCTATGTGCCCCGGTCCGATGTAGCCATACAGGGGAAGGTGCTGGGCATCCTGCGGAAATACTGACGAGCAAAAATATGATGGCTACGGCCGACTCTCAATTGGCTCAGGGTTGAATTATGAATCCAAGCTCTAGCTAAACGCCGTGAGGGCCGCGGCCTGGTCGGGATAGAGATGGGTGTACTTGGTGATCCCGACCATGGCAAACACCTTCTGGAAATGAGCACTCAGCCCGAAGCTGTGCACGGCCTGGGCCGTCTTATGCGCTTCCATGAGCAGCTGAATCAGGATCGCAATCCCGCTGCTGTTCAGGTAATCGACCTTGGTGAAGTCGAAGATCAGCTTGTCCGTACCCGCAGGCAGCGCCCGGTAGGCGTCGAGGATCACGGCCTTCGAAGTGCTGGTGATGTCCCCGTGGAAACGAATGATCGCCACCGCTGCTTCGGCCGCTGTCTTCAGCTGCTCCACCTTAACCGACGTCTCTGTCTGCATGCTTAGTGCTTCTCCCGATCCAGGTAAATCACCAGCCGGGCGTAGCTGCCCTCTGGCGGATTGCTGACCCATTCCACTTCGTCAACGAGAGCTTGAATCAGGAACATCCCCATGCCGCGGGGATCCTCTTCGCCCAGTATTTTCTTATCGATGTCCGGCGGCAGCACGGCGTGCTGAATGCCGCTTCCGTGATCGAGCACCTTTACTTCGAGGCGCTCATGGTCCATCGACAGGATCACGCCCACTATGATCTTCTCATCCCCGTGATTGCCGTGTTCGATGGCGTTGATGCAGGCTTCCGCAACCGCCGTCTTTAAATCTTCGACCCGATCGAGCCCTAGCCCCAGCAGTGTGGCGTAGCTGGCCGCAGTCTGCATAGCGATCTTCTCGAAGCCCAGTTTCGACGGAAGACGCAACTCGATACTGAGGGGTTTTTCTAAAGTCATTTTGATCGGAGTCCCTCGTTCGCCCGCAAAATATTCATAGGTCCTGCATATCTCATGGCATCGCCTGAATCACCGACACGCGCAATTTTTCAAGTAGACACGTCGTCCCATCGTCAAGTCAACAAATCATCCGCCTCGGTTGGCCGAAGGCGCCCATTCACGAGTAAACAATTCTCAGGACGGGGAGGGGCCGCTCCACCGGATGTTGAGAATCGCATGGACTCAATAAACGTGAACGCAATATACCTACTCATCGACCCGCGGAGTGGCGGTTCAACTCATTCTCGACTATCCTCAAATCAAGACGAAGCGGGTCAACATTGTAGCCGTGAACGTGAACGGCAATCAGCGGGAGCAGCACGTGACCGTCACCTTTACCGATCAGAGGCTCATCCCGCAAACTTATCCTCCGGCCACTCGATAAGTCCAACTTTCGTGCCAACCTTCTTGATCCTTCCGTTCTTAACGTTAGTCCTCACCGACTTCAGCAGATTGGCCTTACTGCTCGACTTCCCGCCACGCCACCGGTGCGCCAATGCCCTCACGATACCGTCCTCCGTGTCAGGAAAACCTCGGTTTCCGAGATAGTGCTGTATCGCTTGGATCGCCCACTCGTAGCCCGCGTACTCATCGCTGGCCACTTCCATCTCAAAAACGTTATCGAGCAGCCTATCGTACGTCTGGATGTCTTGAAAGGCGCGTACGGCGTCTTCCCGGTTCTCCTCTGATGCCAGTTCAACCAATCTTCGGATTTGCGCTGCTCGCTGGGCCAGCAAAACGCCTTTGGGGCCTTGCGTTGTCATGGGAAACCTATCATAAACTCTCGAGGGTAATCTTCCCGCAGCCGGAAATTGTGCCTAGTGATCGCTCCACGTTTCGGGTCGCAAATTTTCAGGATCGTGTTACAGGGACACAGTTATATCGCAGCCGGGGGTGCGCCTGTCTCGCTTCTCAGACATGGGGTTTGCACTTCACCACGCTAGCTGTCACCCCAAGTTGATTCCTATCCTCTCGCGCGTTAAAGTAGGCCCATCCGGGGAACGTTAATCCTCGGATTCAAGAGCGGGAGAGCGATGGAAGGCGAAACAGGGGAAGAAGTCCTTCCGTGGGAGAATGCCGGCGATGCCATGGTCGGGCTGCAGCAGCAGATCGCCCGGCTTCAGGCCCTGCTCGAGGCCAGTCGAATTATTCATGCCACGATCCTGCTCGAAGACGTGCTGCACGCCGTGGCCAAGGTTGCAGTCCGCGAACTCGAGCTTGTAGGCGCCTGGTTCAGCGCCTACTCGGATTGTTACGGCGAGAGACCCGCTGGCGAGAAACCCAGTAGCGAGATACCCACGGGAGAATTGCCGAACGACCCCATAACGGCTGCCGCAAACTCCATCAACGCACATGACGGGACCGATACAACCACCAGCGAAGGCGTCCACCGGTTCCCCATTCACGACCACGCCGGCGAGTTGCTTACTGACCTGTGCGTCTTCGCCGAAGACGGCCGCTCCCTTTCGATGGAAGAGGCTGACTTCCTGGAGCACCTCGCCGTCCAGGCAGCCGTTGCCATTGAAAACGCGGCCTACTACGAACGCGCAATCCAGTGGGAGCGCGTACAGCAAGACCTCACCGCCGCCCGTGCCATTCAACTAAGCCTGGTGCCCCAGGTGATGCCCGTGATCCCCGGCTACGATCTCGCCGCCCGCTTCAATCCCTGTTATGAGGTCGGGGGCGACTATCTCGACATCCTCAACTACGGCGACGGCAAAAACCTGCTGGTGGTCGCGGACGTAGCCGGCAAAGGACTCGCCTCGGCCCTGATTGGCAACGCCTTTCGCGCCGCCCTCCGGGCCATGGCAGTCGACCAGGTTCCGCTCGACCGCATGGCGACGCGCCTCAACCAGCTGCAATATCAAGAGGGGGCCGAAGCTCGTCGGCGCTACCTCACCGCTGTCTTCGCCGTGCTCGACCCGGCCGCCCACACGATCTCGATCGTCAACGCAGGCCACGTGCCCACCCTGCTGGTGCACTGCGACCCGCTGCCCATGACCGTAGTCGATAGCAGCGGCCCACCCATCGGCATGCTGCCGGCAATCCCCGGGCTCGAATACAAGACCGAGACCCACCCCTTTC
>DASWUZ010000144.1:0-13815 GCA_036401395.1 Acidisarcina sp. | reverse complement strand
GGGGGCCGGGTCGTCCAGCTGGGCGACGAGCTCCCGGTTCATCACCACGCGAGAGGAAGCCTGAATGACCGGCAGCCACGCCGCGCCGGGTTCCGGGACGCCGAAAATTATTGTTGCAATCGACGGGCCCGCGGGCGCGGGCAAGAGCACGCTCGCCGCACGGCTGGCAGACCGCTTCGGCCTGCTCAATCTCGAGACCGGCGCCATGTACAGGGCCTTCGCCTTAAAAGCCCTCGAGAGTGGCGTCCCGGTGGATGACCCGGCTGCTCTTCAGGCGCTCAGCCAAACCACCTCGATCCGCCTCGAACCAGCGGCGTCGGCCAATCGAGTTTTTTTGGATGAAGCAGAAGTAACTACGCGGATCCGCCACGCCGATGTAACGGCGGCCGCTTCGCGTGTAAGCGTCCATGCAGGCATTCGTCGCTGGATGGTTTCCATTCAGCGGTTGCTGGGAGAACAAGGCGGAATTGTTATGGAGGGGCGGGACATCGGCACGGCGGTCTTCCCCGATGCTGAGGTGAAAATCTTCCTTGATGCTGATGCAGAAGTGCGGGGCGAACGTCGCTATGAGCAGTTAGAGAGGACGCCGGACACAGCAACTCCGGACCAGGCCAGCATCACCCGGGATGCCGTGCTCCGCGAAATTCGTGAGCGGGACCAGCGAGACCGTACCCGCGCCGAGTCGCCTTTGAAGCCAGCACCCGACGCGGTTGTGATCGATTCGAGCAGCCTCACCTTTGACCAGGTGTTCGCCGCCGCCGAGTCGCTTATTCTTGCGCGACTGGCGGCGCAGGAACCGGCTTCACGGTCTTGATGTGCGGTACCTTGGCGCCCGGCGCAGGCTGTGGCGCGACTGGAGGCAACGGCGGAAGCGGCTCAACCATCTGCATGGCATCCTCGCCCTTGCGGATCGTAATGTCGCCATGGTCTGCGTCGAGCTGCACTTTAACTCCACCCTTGCCCACCTGACCAGAGACAGCGTGGTTGTTATCTGATCCGGTGACACCGAGGTTGAAGTCGTTTGACAGCTCGCCGCCATTGGCCGATCCGTTGATATCGAAGTTCGCACCCGGGGGCATGCTCAAAGTGATGGGGCGATTTTTGTTGATGATTTGAATGTTCCCGAGCGGTGAAACCGCGGCGAGATTCACATCGCCGTTGGTGCTGTCGATGTGTACGTCGCCTGCCACCTGACTAGCGTCGATATTTTTTGACCGTGTGACGATGCGCAGCGGGCCGGCAACTTGTGCGAGGTGCAGGTCATCGGAGTCCATGGTCATGTCGCCGTTGATCGCGCCTACTTCCATATCGGTTCGGCTCGAGTGAAAATGTCCGCCCTGTGCCAGCCGCTCCAGATGGGTGTCGCCGAAGTATTCCCCAGTGAGCAGCACCTTGCCTCTGACCTCTGAGATGGTGACATCGTTGAGGCCGCCATCGAGGGTGACGTCCCCTTCAATGCCATGCGCTGAGAAATCTCCACGGTGAGAGTAGCGGCCTTCCCCGATATGGGCGGTGACGTTTCCGGCCATGCCGTCGAACTTGACGTCGCCATGCTTTGCGGTCACGTTCGCCGCGCCGGTCAAGCCTTCCAGGGTGACATCTCCATGATCGGCGGTGATGTCGGTGGTCGCTGTTTTAGGCACTTCGATGGTCAGATCAGCGCGACCATCGCCTCCCCCATCCACGCGCACCAACACGCTGGTGCCGCTGACTGTGAGCTTCGGATCCAACTGGTGGAAGGTGCGGTTGGCGTCGTCCTGGTACATGCTGCGCACAACTTGATGCGCGTGTACATGAATCTGATCGTCGGTTGAGGCAGTGATCGTAACGTCGCCATGCGGGTTCTGCACTCCAATCGAGGACCCAGCGGGGACGGTCTGTGAAGTGTCCACGTCGTTGTCGTATTCTCGTCCAACGAACGAAAACGGATTTTCATTATCAGAGAAGAATCCGAAGCTGTCGTGAGATGAGCCGTTACCGAAGGTATTGAAGCGGCTGGCAGATGCGCAGAACCCAACGATCGAGACCACGACGACCAAAAAGACGAGACCGCCGAGGGACCGGCGCACCGGAGTAGCGCTATTGCGGTCAATCAGCCACTCGAGCAGCGCTACGACGCCGATGCCGATGAGCACTAGCGGCCACCATTGCCGGTACCACAGCCAGAATGCTTCGCCCTGGATGCGCCCCGTCTCAATCAGGAGCGCGATGACGCCGATGGCGATGAGCACAATAGGGCCGGTCATGGAGCTACGGCGCATTCCGCGACGATAGCTCTGCTGCATGCGGGCTGCCTGCCGCTGGGCGCGCCAGTATTCTTTGGCCTGGCGCTGCTGTTCGCGCGATGAATAAGCGGGGGGAACTGTTGCCATTACGACCTCCCCTGGTCGGACGAGTCAGCGACGATGTGGCTGTTGGTTGGATCGTTAGTAGTCAACTCTGTCGAATTGGGGGCAGGCGTCACAACGCTTCCCGGTGCGGAGTAGCCGGGCGGGGGGTAGGCCTGTGGGGGGTAGGCCGGTGGAGGATAGCCAGCGTAAGTGCCGGGCATGCCTCCGCCAAACTGACCCGGATCGACCCGGGTTAGAGCGGCCCTTTCGGCGAGACTCAGGATGCCGGCGAGAATCAACAGCAGAGGCCAACTGCGGTGGAAGCCTACGATGTGCCACTCCGCGAGCAGGAACATGACTCCGAGTAGCACGAGGAAGGCGGGCGCGCGAAGACGCCTTAATTGCAGCCACTGATTCACAGTCCACCTCCTGGAGGAAGGTTCCTCGAACGCTTAAAGAATATCCAGATGCCGACGCCTATCAGGATCAGCGGCCAGCTGTGACCGATCCATGAGAAGTGAAAGATGTTCATCGTCCCCATCAGAAAGAGCACGCCCAGGGCAATCAGGATGATGGCGCCGATCGGCTCAGGGTGGGCCGGGGGTAGTGGCGGCGCCGAAGGGTCATATCCGGGAAATGGCTCGGTTGCGGACACCGGCGGGACTGCGGTGTAGACGGGATTCCCGTCCGGCCCCACGGTTGACGCGGGAGGCGCATATTGCGCCCCGGATACGGGCGCGGTGTATACACCGCCGGGAGGATAGGTTCCGGGCGGGTAATTTCCGGGCGGATAGGCTTGCGCTGCCTGCTGCGGCGTCTGCATCCCCATCCGGACGCCGAGATCGTTGAGTCCGAAGGGATCAGGCAGCGGCATTCCATCTCGTCGGGCCTTGGCCGTATGGTGGGCATCGAAGACCTGGTAAAGGATCCATGCCGGAATGAAGAAGCCAAAAAATCCGTTTGCTTCGCTGGTCAGGATGATGATTACAACAAACACCACAACGTGGACCAGGGCCTTCACGAACTGGCCGTTGTACATCGCGCCAACACCGGGAATGAAGCCCAGCAATGTTGCAAGGGCGGGGTTCGGCCCCGCATCGGGGATGGGCAGCGGACCGGTGGCGCTGTAGTTGAACTGTCCGCCGTCGCCGACTCCGACGGTGTAGGAGCCCGGAGCAGAAGCGCCGCCGATAGGCATACCAAGACGAGCTGCCAGGCACGGCTCGCAATATGTAACGTTGGCTACCTGGCGGACACAAGCGCTGCAAAGAGGCTTGCCGCAGTTCTGGCAGTAAGCTGCTACAGGTGTTTCAGGGTGATTAATGCAGTTCATGCCAAGCTCCCTTCCGCTCGGTCTGTGTCAGGCCTGACGTAAGACTTCTGGTTTATGCCGGACCTATTTCCGGATGAAATATCAGCATCAAGGCCCTGCGCTGCGAGCGCATCTCTCGCGGTCAACGCGGGGCGGTCGAGATGCATGGTTGCTTCGACACTTGATCCCCACAAAGATGCGCGTGGCTCCGGGGTGTGGGGATTTTCAGACTTGCCGTTGCTTTTGTGGGCGCTGCCCTTGGGGGAGCCGGCGGGCGATTGCTGTTGTGCCGGAGAGGGCGCTTCTTCGGCTTCTGAGCTGCGCTTCAGTTCCCTCACCCGCGCTTCCATTTCGTAGACAATTTTGAGGTTGTAGCAGTAGTTCTCGACCCCGACTTTGGAGTTGATGAACTGGCGGGTGAGGTTGGTGCGCATCAGCGATGGGCTGAGGTCAGCGACGTGGATCCCGGTCAGACGAACGCCGGCAAGATTGAGAGTCAGGGCGATCGAGAAGAAGGCCATTGCCGTGGTCATCAGCATTCGCGGCTGGGCTGCACGGCGCATTGGGAGCGACATCCTCTGCCACATCGGAACAGCTGCGACCGGTAGGGGCATCGCCAGATCGGCATGGCCAAGACCGCTGACTGCCGCGCCGCTGGTGCGGGCCAGTATCTTTGCGACCAGGTCAGAGGCGACAGGCGGCTGCACGAGGAACTGCAGCCACTCCTGCCCCTGCTTTGCCCGAGTCAGCAGCTCCATGCAGGCGGCGCAGGACTCGGTGTGCGCTTTGAATGCTGCGGAGTCATTGGGGAGCAGGGAGCCGTCGAGGGCGTCCGCCAGCAGCGCCTCCCACTCTTCGCAGGGCAGCGCGCGGGGCGCCGTCTCAGCGGGGCCTTTCACGTTTTTCGGATCGATTGGGTTCCGGTCTGCCATTTAAACCACCTGCCTTCTATTACGCTCCAGAAGCCTCGCCAGTTCCGCGCGGCCACGACTAATGCGGGATTTCACCGTGCCCTCGGGAATTTTGAGGACCAATGCTATCTCCTTGTAATCCATGTCCTGCAAGTCGCGCAGGATCACTGCTTCCCGCAGTTCAGGCGAGACGCGGGTCAGCGCTTCCTGCACCATGCGTTCAATCTCTTTTGCGGCCGCCTGCTCGTGCGGTGAGCGCTGGGTATCGGTGAGCCGCTCAGACATGGATTGCTCTTCGGAATCTTCCCATCCGGCGTCGATGGAGTCGGTGACGCGCTGCTGGCGACTGCGGCGGAAGTGGTCGACCAGGAGATTGCGGGTGAGCGTCGTCAGCCAGGTCTGGAAGCTGCCGCGAGCGATATCGAAATTCGTTAGGTTCCCGTAGACCTTGAGGAAGACGTCCTGGGTCAGGTCTTCAGAGTCGGTCGGCGAGCCGGTGAAGCGATAGCAGAGGGAGTAAACGCGGCGATGGTGCGCCTTGACAAGTTCGGCCCACGCAGCGGAGTCTCCGTGCATGCAGCGCGTAACAATCAGGCTCCAATCGGCGTCCAAAACCCTCTCCTCTGTTATGCGCGAGCCATGTGCAGGCGCGAAGGCTCGCGCCTCAGGCCTGCCGGGCCGCGCATCACCTTGAAGGTCCTTCCGGCGCGTCGATTCAGGGGCCTGCTGACCGGCATGATCCAGAATGACAGATTGCGTCGTCTTTGTGGACGCCTTCCGGGCCGGGGTCTGTCCTTCAATACCGTGAGGGCGGGGAGCGCGTCTGGCTCCGCCCATGTGCGGCGGTGCCTGCAACCCGCCCAGACCGTTCCACGTTAATGTACCTGCAAAGCCCATGCTCCCTAGCTCCTGCTTTGGGATACGCGGCCTCTCAGACGTTTGTTCCCGACCACGCATAGTTGCTGCGCGAAGGACGGGCACAGATGCAGGGGACCGGGAAGAATAATCGAGGTGGGCTCAGGGCGTCTTCCGAGCGGCTGTCGCCACGCGTTCCTCAAGTTGCACCTTCACAGTGTCGCCAACGTCTTTGCCGATTGCCTGCCGGAGCTCCGCCTTTACCGGCAGCATGTGTACGCCATCGCCCATGGCCATGAAGGAAGCTTCAAATGGATGGCCGTCGATCTTTCCCTTAACCTTGACGAGCCCGCGAGTCTTGAAGAAGTCCGCCGAATCGGGCCACACCAGGTAGGTCCAGCCACCCCGGTTGGCGCTCTTTTGCAGCTCTGCTGTAAATGTCTATTCAATCTACTCATAGTTTCCTCCCGATTATCAGCGCACTTACTTACTCTCTTGAAATGCCAGATAGCTGTGCGCGGGCAGAGTGAGCCGGAACGAAATTCGCGGTCCAATGCTTGGAGCCAGCGTGGAGCGCCTTCGACGGGGCGCGTCAGTCTGTGTTCCTTCCAGCACTTCGCTTGTCTGCAGATTGGTGAGGTGAGAATAAGCGGCATCGGTGGTCACTGTTACTTCTGCCGGCTCGTCGCGAAATGATTCGATGATCAAGGTGTGATTGTCGTAGGCGAAGAGGGAGACCTTTGCAGGCGCGTCGATTTGGACCGGAAAATTTTCCATGATGTAGCTGCGGATGGCGTTGAGTGCTGGCTCGGGGATGCGATAAAGGTCGGTGAAATTGTCTGGCACGGTAAGGACGTAGAGTGTGCCTGCAGAGTACTTATCCATCAGCAGAATCGGGAACGCATTATCGTCGGCGATGCCTCGAATGACCGGCCACGCGTCGTTGGTCAGGAAGCGAATCTGCGGAAAGAGGATCGGCTTCTCGATCTGGCCGAGCATGGTGCCGGAGCCGGGTCCGAAGGCGCCGATGAATCCTGTGACCGGCTCGGGGGCGGCACTGTACCGCAGTTCGACGAGGTCTTCGATCCCTTTGCCCTCGAGCGCGTGGAGCAAGCCGGACGTGATGACCACGGTTTTTCCGGCGGTGAGGCTGGCCTTGATGTTGGAGACGATCCGGGGGTCGAGCTTCGCTGCTTCGGTGAGAAGAACGACGTCAGAATCCTTTGGGTAGGTCGGATAAATGTCCACGGGAATGCCGATCATGCCGAGGAAGTTGTGCAGGAAATCTTCGCCGAGCCCGTTGTAAGGGCGGTAACTCGCGATGCCGATGGGTTTGCCGAGCTTGTCGATGAAGGGCTTCACCTGGTCGAGCGCATCGCCGGCCACGGTTGCGTAGGTGGGCGCTCCGTTGCCTGCTTGGTTGGCCCGTGCGGTGATCCTTTTCCAATCAATCCCGGCTCCCGGGATGGCGCTCCAAGGCCGCTCGCCTGTCACGGCCACGTCGAGCAGGTTGCTGTAGTTGAAGAGCGTCATTTCCCTTGCCTTTGCAAACACCGTCAGCCAAAGCTGCTCTGAATAGCGGTCGATGTAGTTGAGGCTGTAGGTGTCGACCCACCCGCCGCCCATCTTTCCGGGGTCGATGTGTTCAAAGTAGCGGACGATTCCATAACCCTCGTACTGCTGCAGGTTCTGATCGGTCGCTACGGGCTCGCGCGTCTCCGTGCCTGCGTAGATGCCATCGAAAATCTTTGATTCATTTTCGAGGTCGTAGCCGTTGCCCTGGAAATGCTCGTACCAGTTTGGAAACTTGATGATGACTTTAATTTTCGGGTTCACGGCTTTCATCGGGCCCACGACGAGATTGCGCGAGACTTCGTCCATGGTCTTCAGGCGGAACGCAGTCCAGCTCTGCAAGCCCTTAGCTGCGATGTCGGGGGGGGTCTTGGTGTTGGCGAAGAAAAAATCATCGAGGATGACCTCGTTGAAGTGTTTCGCGGTCAGCTCGGAAACGTGCTTGACGTAGGCGCGGTCGGCCGACTTCGTATAGGTGAATGAGGCGAACTGCCCGTTGTCCACATCCGAGTAGCAGACGCCGCCCGCGACCTCGACTCCATGATCGGCGAAGAACATTTTGACGTCTTCGATCAGGGCATCGTCAGCGATGACGCGGCTGCGGTAGGTTTCGACGTAGACCTTGTCGACGTGCACCTGACTTGAGATGGCAGCCCAGCTGCTTTCTAGCCAGGCGTGGTCCTTCATCTTGAGCACGGTGCCCACTGGGATGTAGACGACGGTCTTGAAACTGTGCTGGGAAGCATCCGCTGCGCGCGCGCAATTAGCGACCGCGAACAGGGGAAAAAGAATCAGCGCGGGCAATAGACGCAGGCATAGTCGAAACGTCACGAACATTCTCCGGTCGCAGATAGTGCGAAGGAGAATTATAGCCATGCAGCGTGTTGCGATGTTAGACCGCTACCTGTCGAACCTTGAGAAGGCCCTCTTGTACTGCGGAGGACCAGCGTCATCAGCCGGTCTGCCTGCTTCCCGCAGGAGCGCCCACCACGTGATCTTCGGATTGAGAGCAACACGCTGGCGAATCCCGGCTGGGACGTGATCCTGGCCTTTGATGTTGATGCTGGAAGGCGGCATCTTACCTCGCTCTTGAAGTAAAGGGAGTATGCGCTCGTTCGGGTCAGAGCCTGTCAGTTTTATTTGCAAAGCTACTTCCCCGACATCCATCCATCTTGCTCCTCCAGATAAGCCTTTACATAATCAAGATAGTTTTGGGCATACTGCAAGATTAGCTTCCTGTCCTCATCCACAAGCTTTCGCCGCTCCTTACCCGGGACCCCGGCCCACAAAGTATTCGGCTCAATCACCGTATGCTCCGGGATCACCGAGCCCGCCGCAATAATCGAACCCTCACCAACCCGCGCGCCATTCAAAATCGTCGCGCCCATCCCGATCAGGCAAGCGTCCCCCACCACGCAACCATGCACTGTCGCGTTGTGCCCAATCGTTACCCAGTCCCCAACGTGAACGGGGTAGACATACCGCATCCCATGCAACACCGCGCAATCCTGCACATTCGTGTTGGCCCCGATGCGGATGGAGTTAACGTCCCCACGCACAACCGCATTCATCCATATACTTGAATGCTCGCCAAGCTCAACATCGCCAATCACCTGCGCTGAAACATCGACATAGCACGAGCCGGGAATCGAGGGAGTCTTGCCCTGGTACGACCGGATCATGGTGCGGACCCAATCCCTTTGCTGACACGAAACACATGGCCGTCGGGATGCCGCAAATGCATCTCGCGCACATTCCACGGCAGGTCAGCGGGCGGAAAAGTTATGTCGAGTCCCGCGGCTACACACACGGCGTGGGCGGCATCGACATCGTCCACCCACACCGACATCCACGCGCCCTTGTCCAACGTCTCGCTTTCCCCAAAGGTGAACGTATTGGTGCCTTTGCCACGCCCGCCCTGGCCATCGCGGCATAGAAAAATCTCGCTTTCGCCGCAGCCCACCGAACCGAAACTGGCAGGCGTTCCCCATTCCCAAAGCTTTTTCCAGCCCCAGCTTTCAAACCAGGCGAAGGATTTATCCATGTCCGAGACATTCACGATTGGCGTAATGGCAGTCACATACATGCCGGGTAGGTTAACACGCTCGGCCTCAGTACTCTTCAGAGTCAAAGGGAGAGCACGGCGCAGGTCTGAGGTAAGTGAGGTGAAATGAGCTAAATTGGCCATTCCAAGCCCTTGTGACAACAAAATGACATAATTTTTGCTCAACAAAACCTAAAGTGTCATAAGCTGGTAAGGCCCCATTTGGGATGTCTGGAGGTGTATTTTTTTGGCAGAGGTTCGAGTTCAGGAGGGCGAGCCCCTTGAAAATGCCCTGCGCCGCTTTAAGCGGAAGGTGCAGCAGGAAGACATTATCAAGGAAGTAAAGCGTCACTCCTTCTACCTGAAGCCCGGCGAAAAGCGTCGCGTAAAAGAAGCACTGGCGCGCAAACGCAATCGCAAAAAAGCACGTAAAGAAGCAGACTGATCTACCAACCCGGCGCCCGCCACAGAACGAGAGTCGAGCGCGGTGCCGGGAACATCCCGCCGTCTACAACCTGTCCCTCTGAACGTTTGACGTCGCTACGGCGACCCCGCCAGATCTGGCAAACGGGCCCTCTTCAAAGAGAGAAAACAGCACCGAGGGCGCTGCCGCTTTCGCACCCGCGAAGCCAGGCGCGCTCAGTCTCGAAAGTTGCAGACCACGCTGGGGGACGAGTGTATGAATTTTGTGGATCGTTCATTGAAATGTGCCGACTGTGGCGGGGAATTCGTATTCACTGCCGGAGAGCAGCTCTTCTTTCATGACAAGCAGTTTAAGAACGACCCCAAACGCTGTAAGCATTGCAAGGGAAAGCGATCGACCGGGGCCGCAGTCCGTGCCGAGACACGCACTTTGTGCTCGGAGTGTAAGGCGGAGACTACGGTACCTTTCAAGCCAACCCAGGGAAGGCCCGTGCTATGCCGGCATTGCTTTCAGCGTCGCCGTCCAGCTACGCCGGGCGGGGTCGCGGGTTCTGTAGAGGTTGCGAGCACATCCGGCTTCTAACCGCCCACCGAGATCGTTCGTGGCGGCCTTGCAGCTAAGTTGCCACGGCTTTCCGCGCCGCCTTTTCTGAACCGGCCGCCAGCTTGATTCCCTGGCCATGTTTTTTGTCCTCATGCGTGACCAGCAGCGCCTCAATCTGACGCAGCAACTCCCGGGTGTTCATGGGCTTCACCAGCATTTCGTCCGCGCCCTCGTCCTGCCATTCGCTGCCCGGCAGCGGGAACGCGGTGAGCATCGCAACCGCCGGCTGGTAAGGCGCCTTCTTGGCTGCGTGTACGACTTCAATGCCCGATGTGTCGCTTTCCATTCGCATATCCGTGATGACCATGTGATAAGCATGCGACCGCAATTTTAGCTTGGCTTCGCGCGCCGATGCCGCCGTTTCAACTTCGAACCCGTTGATCTCAAGTACCGCCTTGAGCGTCAGTAGAATTGCAACTTCGTCATCTACCAGCAAAATCCGCCGTTTCATTTCGCAATCCCCCGTGAACTACTCTGTAGCCTGTCTTCACTGCAGACTGATTAAACAGGGTTATAGACCACACGGTCGGAGTTAGCAAGGGCGCGGGCAAGAAGATTGGTATAAAACTTATTATGTCTGATACCCAACATTATGTGGGGCTTAGCTGCGGCTTCACCTTTTTTTCGCGGGTCTTGGAATGAAGCTGCTGGGTGGGCTGGCTTACCGGGCCCGGCACTCACAAGGCGGCCGTTGCTGAGCGAAGATGCTATACTCGCGATGCGAAAGGCAAACGCCTTTTCGCGTTGTAAAGCGCCCAGGAGGCACACCCAATCGATAAGCGTTCGGCCAAATCTTTTATCCGCATCAACGAAAAAATACGTGCACGCGAAGTACGCGTCATTGACGACGCCGGTGAACAGCTCGGCATTCTCCCCCCGTTCGAAGCCCTGAAAATTGCCCGCGAGCGTGGCCTCGACCTCGTCGAAGTGTCGCCCAGCGCAGTGCCGCCCGTCTGCCGCATCCAGGACTATGGCAAGTTCCTCTACGAGAAAGACAAGAGCGACCGCGCGGCCCGCAAGAAGCAAAAAATAATTGTCGTCAAGGAAGTGAAGTTCTCCGTCACTGTCGACGAACACGACTACCAGACCAAGAAAAATCAGGCTGTCCGCTTCCTCACGGAAGGCGATAAGGTGAAGGCCTCGCTGCGTTTCAAAGGTCGCCAGATGGCCCACCGCGAACTGGGCTACGCCATCATCAACCGCCTCATCCAGGACATCGGCGAAGCCGGAGCCGTGGAGTTCATGCCTCGCATGGAAGGCACGACCCTGCACGCCATCATGGCGCCGGGGAAGAAGCCGGAGATTCAGAAGCCGCCCAAGGCAGCCGCCCAACCCGTCGCGCCTAAGCCCCCAGTAGCCCAGCCAGCCCCACCGGAACCAGCCGCAGCCCAGCAGTCCTAGCTCAACACGTGCCTTGATACTCATCGTTGCCTGGATACTCCTTGATAAAGGAGATGTGCCCCTCTGAACGAAGAGAGCACGGGCCTTCAGCCCCTGATTAACGCCCGAAGTTAGAGATGGTCATTCAAGGCCCGGAACCAATGTTGCCCGGATGCGGAGCGAGCCTTTACACCTCCAGGCAAGCCGTGATATTTTCCCGCCTGCGGAGACATTCATGGGGATCGACCGGCGTAGCTTCATAAAAAGCTCGCTTCTCACTGTAGGAAGCGCAGCTCTGGACGGCCGTGCTGTGGCGGCTTCCAGTTCATCACCGGCCCAGCAAGTCTCGGCACCAACCGCTCCCTCAGCAATCGAAAGCGCCCGCTTTCCCGAAGGCTTCCTTTGGGGTATGGCGTCCGCCGCTTATCAGGTGGAGGGCGCCTGGAAAGCGGACGGCAAGGGAGAATCGAACTGGGACCGCTTCGCCCACACCACCGGCAAAATCAAAGGCGCAGCCACCGCCGACGTGGCCTGCGATCAATACCACCGCTATAAGGAAGACGTAGCCAACCTCAAGCGCCTCAACCAGAAAAGCTATCGCTTCTCCGCGTCATGGTCGCGCGTTCAACCCGCAGGCGCCGGCCCCGTAAATCAAAAGGGAATCGACTACTACAGCCGCCTCGTCGACTCGCTGCTCGAGGCAGGCATACGCCCCTTCTGCACCCTCTACCACTGGGACCTGCCCCAGGCCCTCGAGGACCGAGGCGGCTGGCCCAACCGCGACCTCGCTCATTACTACGCCGACTACGCGGGCATCCTCGCTAAACATCTTGGCGACCGCATCACCACCTGGGCCCCATTCAACATGCCGTGGACATTCACGTACTACGGCTACGGCATCGGTGTGTTCCCGCCTGCCCGCTCCAATTTCAACGAATTCCTCAAAGCCGCGCACACCGTCAACCTTGCACAGGGCGAGGCATTCCGCGCCATCAAGGCCGCGTCCTCCAAGGCCACCGTGGGCAGCGCCTACGGCATGGCCCCCGCTTACCCTAAGACCGACAGCGAAGAAGACCGCGCCGCAACCGCCCGCTACCACGCGATGAACAACGTCTACTTTCTCCACACGGCAATGCACGGCGAATATCCTAAAGCCTTCGTAGGCGAACCGCCGTACAAAGCCATGGGCTTCCAGCGCGGCGACGAAAAAATCATGAAAGTCCCGCTCGACTGGGTTGGCTTCCACTACTACACGCGCCGTATCGTCTCTGCTGCCGCCGCGAGTGCTGCGTCTACTGGGGCCGGTCACTTCGGCACCGAGATCGAAGGCGAAGGAGGCTCCTCCGCCCGCGACCCGCTTACCCAGATGCACGTCGAAATGCCCACCGAGGGCCCACTCACCGAGGCCGGACTCGAGATCTGGCCGCGCGGCATCTACGACCTGGTCACTTGCATCTCGGAGGAGTACGGTCACCCCATCATCGAGATCAGCGAAAACGGCTGTTGTTACCTTGACAGTCCTGATGAGTCTGGGCGCGTTCCCGACCAGCGCCGCATCGAGTTCCATCGCGGCATCCTCGCCGAGCTGGCCCGCGCCATCGCCGACGGAGCGAAAGTACGCGCCTACCACGCCTGGAGCCTGGTCGATAACTTCGAATGGTCCGACGGCTACACCCAGCGCTACGGCCTGGCCTACGTAGACTTCCGTACTCAGAAGCGAACCATCAAAGACTCCGGCCACTGGTACGGGCGAGTCGCCGCCGCCAACCACTTGAATGTCTAGGCGGCCCTAAGCCATCCGGACAATCCAAAAACAAATCCGTGACAAATCCCTGACATAACAAACCCAACAACTTACTAAAGTCATCTCTGGCCAGCGCTACGCGGCCCAAAAAGAGAGGACTAACCATGCGCTCCATCCACGTACTCGCGGCTCTCGCCCTGACCGCCGCGCCCTTCGTCGCACAGGCTGCTTCCCCCGAACCAGCCCAGCAATACACTGTCACCAACCTCGTTTCTGACATCGCCGGCAATGCAGCCGTCACCGATCCTAACCTGGTCAATCCCTGGGGGCTCTCGCGCTCCTCCTCGGGCCCCTGGTGGGTCGCCGATAACGGCCCCGGCCTCTCGACCCTCTACAAAGGCGACGGGACCATCATTCCCCTCGTCGTCCCCATTCCGCCCTCTAACCTGACCGTCAGCCCCACCGGTGTTCCCACAGGAACCGTTTTCAACGGCACCAAGGACTTCGTTGTAGGAGCAGCCCCCGCAGTCTTTCTCTTTGCCACTGAAGACGGCACCATCTCCGGCTGGAATGGTGGCCCCAGCGCTGTGCTCGCCGTCAACGAAGGAACCGCATCCGTATTCAAGGGCCTGACCATGGG
>DASWUZ010000143.1:0-3514 GCA_036401395.1 Acidisarcina sp. | reverse complement strand
TGCAGCGGCTGTTGTACCGGGAGCTTGTAATTCGGGGAATTTGAGCCGTGCGAAGACCTCGTCTAGTAAGTCGCCAATACCGATGCTGTGTTCGGCAGAGACGGGGACAATGGTTTTGAAGCCAAGTCGGCGGTAGTTTTCTGCGGCGGCGGCCATTTCGGCGGTGTCGATTTTGTTCACCGCAAGGATAAGTGGCTTGCCGGAACGGAGCAGTTGCTTCGCGAGGTCGTAGTCGGGGGAGGCCAGTTCGGTGCGGCCATCGACGACCATGACGATACAGTCAGATTCGTTGAGAGCGAAACTAGCCTGGCGGTAGATTTCTGACGGAATGAGAGCCGCGTCGTCGGGGACGATGCCTCCAGTGTCGACGATGCGGGCGACGCGGCCCTCCCAGTGGACCTCGCCATAGATGCGGTCGCGGGTGATGCCGGGTTCGTCGCCGACGATGGAACGGCGCGACTCGGTGAGCTTGTTGAAGAGGGTGGATTTGCCGACGTTCGGGCGGCCGCAGATGGCGAAAAGCGGGGTGCCGGCGAGCGGGTCTTCGCGTTTTGTGGTGGGCTGGTGGGGGGTGGTGGCGGCCAGTTCGGCCTTTTGGCGTGCGGTGGAGCGCTTCGATCTTGGGCTGGTCTTGTCTGGGCGGGTGTTGCCTGGTTCGGGAAGTGGGGCAGAGGGCGTGCGAGGGAGGAGTTTTACGGGCGGCGCCATCGAGGTTTCGTCGTAGTCGATGCGCCTTGCGCGGCGGCGTTCCGGCGCTTCGTTGACGGAGACTGGGCCGCGGGGTCTCTGAGGTGCTGGGGTAGGAGGTTCGAGTTGCGAGTTACCCGGAATAGGTCGGGAGCCGGGCCGGGTTGCGGCACCGGGCCGGGAACGGGCGTAGCCGCTGGCTTTGGAGGGGCCGGGTTGGCCTCCCTTTTTTGACTTAGGTGCGCCGGCTTTGCGGGATTTAGGGGAGCCGGTTTGTTTGCTGGCGTCGGCCTTGCGTGGGTTTCGGCCTAGTTTCTTGCTGGGGCGCTTGCTTAGTTTCACTTCTGCTCTCGATCTTCCTATTGACGGATAGTTTGATTATCCCATTCGCGGTCGGCGGAAGTTTGGAGAGCCGGGATTGGTGGAAGGTGGAAGAAACGGCCTCTCTGCGAATTGAGAGCTTAGCGGATTGCTTCGCCTGAGTTCCGGTCATCGCGAAGTGGGCAATGGGCCCCCCGGCGAATCCTTTGATCCGAACCTATCTCACCGCGGATCCTTCGCTTTGCTCAGGATGATTGGTTATCGGCGCAGAGGGGCGGTGGTTTGCTGTTAGACGAAGTCGGTGGTGGGGAGGCGGTGGAGTTTGCCGTCTTTAAGGGAGAAGTGTTCGCCTCGCCAGGCTACGGTGTTACCCGCATAGCTCCATATCCAGATGCCGAGCGCAACCACGTCGCGCGGCACGATCAGCCACAGGTCGCGAAGTACCTGGCGGTCGCGGAGGATCCCCGTTCCAACCGCGAGCGCGAGAGCTACGCGAGCGGCGAGCGTGAGACTAAGCAGCGCCATACTAGATGGCGTAACTCCGCAAACTAATAAATTCAAAAGCGCCCAGGGCAGGCCATAGGTGAAGACGAGCCCAGCGTACCCGAGCTTGCGCGAGTCGCGGGTGCTGCGCGCCCAGCGCAGCTGATGGGCTAGGAACTGGCGGAAGTTGTAGGCGGGGACGTAGGTGTCGACTACTTCGCCGCTGAGGGCGACTTCATAGCTGGCGCGTGCTACGCGGACGCCTAGTTCGTAGTCGTCGGCGAGGTAGTCGACGAGGGGTTCAAGCCCGCGGATGGCTTCAAGGGCCTCGCGGGAGATGGCGAGGGTCGAGCCTAATCCGAAGTGAATCCCGCGTTCGATGTGGCGGGCAGTGAGGACCCCGGCGATGAAGTCGGTGGCGATGCCGAGCGCCTCCATGCGGGAGCCGAGGGTATCGTGGGCGCGGCCGCGGTAGGGTACGGTGACGAGGCCCACGCGGCCGTCGGGGCGGCGGGGCGATTTGAATTCGCCCATGATGTTGCGCAGGTAGCCCGGGGAAACTTTGATGTCGCTGTCGTTGATGACCAGGTAGTCGTGGCGGACGTGGGGAACCATCTGGATGAGGTTGGAGACTTTGCCGTTCGCTCCGAGGCTGGCGGGGCAAAGGAGGAGGCGGATGCTGCGCTGGGGGAATTCGGCTTGGAGGCGCTCGATGGCGGCAACCGCTTCGTCGTCGAGACTGCTAACGCCGAACAGAATTTCGTATTCGCCGGAGTAGTCCTGCTGGCAGTGACTGGCGAAGCTGGCGTACATCTCGGGGTCGAGCCCTTTGACCGGCTTGAGGATCGAAACCGGCGGATGGCTGTCGGGTAGCGGAGAGCGCAAGTGGCGCGCAAAGGCGCGGGCGCTCCATAAGGCAAGCAAATAATAGCCCAGGCTGACAAATGCCAGAAACGTTGTGATGAATTTGGCAGCAGTGGCAAGCATGGGCCTTCTCAGTTTAGCCCACAGAGCGTCGGCGGCGCGGGATCGATAGGCGAGCGGCGGGCTAGGTTGTGGCTTCGTCGAGGATGGTTTCTTCCGGGACCTCGGTGGGGCTTTCGAAAGAGAGGACGTAGCCGTCGGGGTCGGCCATGTTAACGACCCACAGGTTGTTACCGACGAAGGGCGTCTGGACGGTGATGCCGTTGGATTTGGCTTCGCGATAGATGGCCAGCGCGTCTTCGCATTGAAAGCAGATGGAGACTCCAGCGCCAGGTTTAGTGGCGGGGCCGCGACCTTTGCCGTGTTCCTGAAGCATGATCGACGCGCCGCCGAGTTCCAGCCAGCACCAGCGGATTTTCCCTTCGGGCGTCCACTTGTTAGTCATCTTGAATCCCAGGCCGTCGAGGTAGTAGCGCAGCGACGCGTCCATGCTCGCGATGGAGAGGAGGGGGACTGTCTGTTTGACGTTGACGGCGGTCTGGGTCTCGGACTGCATGGCAAGGCTCCTTTGCGATCTTCTCTCCGGAGGATTTAGTCACGACCCACTCATGACACATATGGCGCTTCCTCACGAGTGGGCGGGCCACGGGACACCCCGAAATTGGGGCGGGGGTGTCTTTATTATGGGCAAAGGATAGCGTTGGTGCCGCGGACGAGGACGGTCTTGTCACAGGCAAAGGTGCCGAAGGTGTCATTGGGAAGAGCGGTGAGACGGGAACCGAAGTATAGGGTGGTGTCGATGAGATTGCCCGCAATCTTTGATTGGACTCCGCTGACGGGGATCGTTTGCCCAAAGCTGATCGAACTGCCGTCATCGAGCGCGAGGCCGGTTTTGGCGTTGCCGGTCGACAGCAATGATGCGTAGTTGTCGACGAGCATCTCGGAGCCAGTCAGCAGGTTGACTCCATCGCCTTGATTGCCACGGGTCACCAGCAGGGTGGTCGCGTTCGAGCCCGAAAATAGCGGATTGTTGAAGATGGTCATCACCGATAACTGTTCCAGATGAACGCCGTCACCGGCATTGCCGTTGCTGGTTACG
>DASWUZ010000142.1:0-15387 GCA_036401395.1 Acidisarcina sp. | reverse complement strand
GGCAAATTCGCGCAAAGCGACATGGTCGCCTCGAAGATGAGCGCGGGTAATTTAAGGTAGCCAGGCAGGCAGGGCCACCAACCCGTGCGGCGAACATTCACACTCCTTTCGCATTGGATCCCTTGTAATGAGGTACGCTGGTGCCATCCGTCAAACTCGGCCTTACCTTGGGCAGACGCTGGTTGGTTGGAGGCTGGCAATAAGTGAGGCGGAACGAGGAAGCCAAAGTTTGAGCCAGACAGTATTCGTACTCGAAGACGACACGGATATTTCGCGACTCGTCCAGCACCACCTTGAGGCCGCCGGATTTCCCGTCCGGGTTTTTGGGACCCCCACCAATATCGTTACAGACGCCGAGCGCCAGGCACCCGCGCTTTTCCTGCTGGACATTATGGTTCCCGGTGGGGACGGGCTCGACGTATGCCGCCGCCTTCGCAACCACACCGGCCTCAGCACGGTGCCGATCATTTTCTTGACCGCGCGTGCGGGTGAAAATGATCGAGTGCTCGGCCTTGAGCTAGGGGCGGACGACTACATCACCAAGCCGTTTTCGACGCGCGAGCTTGTAGCGCGGGTCAAGGCTGTGCTACGGCGGTTCGAGCGGCCCACAACGCCTTCCATAACGAGCTTCGAAGACGTGATTATCGATGCCAGCGCCATGCAACTCAGGGTGCGCGGCGAGTTGACGACGACTACGGCGACCGAGTTTCGATTGCTCGATTACCTTGCCCGCCATCCGGGTCGAGTCTTCAGCCGCGATCATCTGCTGGATGCAGTATGGGGCGATGCGCGGTTCGTCACGCCGCGTTCCGTGGACGTTTATGTGCGCCGCATTCGTGAGAAAATTGAGACCGACCCGGAGAATCCACGCTATTTGAAGACCGTGCGCGGGGCCGGTTACAGGTTTGAAGTACCCCGCCCAGTTCCGGAATAGCGCTCCATGAACAGCTCCCCTGCTGGCCGGGGACTATGAACTGCGGGGAGACCTCGCCATGACAGGACGCGTCTTCACCAGATTGCTGCTGTGCTTTGCACTGGCGCTGAGTGTGCTTGGGGTGATGGCGGCTGCCGCAGTGCTGCCGATCGGCGACAACCCTGCGCGACTCGCCCGGGAATTGCTGGTGGCATACGTGGTTGCGCTGATTTTTGCGGCGCTGCTGGCCGCATGGATCGCGCACCGGGATGCACTGGATGCCAGGCAGATAATTACCTTCGCCAAGAGAATGGGTGGGGGCGACTTCTCGGCGCGCGTGCCGGTCCCTTCAGTTGATAAAGGAAGTATCGAACCTGCCCGGAGAGAAACTTCCGAAGTAACCCAGGCCCTGAATGCTACGGCGTCACGGCTACAGCATGTCTTCGAAACACTCGACGCCGATCGCCGGGATCTGGCTGCGCTGCTCGACAGCATGCAGGAAGCTGTGGTCGCTATCGATTCGCAGGGCCATGTCAGCTGGTCGAACGCTGTAATGCAGCGGATTTTGTATTCGGCGGTCCACGAGGGGCGCCCGCTGGTACACACTATTCGCGACCCCGAGGTGCTGGCCTGCGCCGAGGGCGCGTTACGCGACCGCCAGGTTCGCACCGGACGCGCCACGTCCGTCGGGTTTAACAGGATATTCGAAGTGAATGCTGCCCCCACGCCGGGGGGCGGCGCCGTAGTTGTGCTGCACGACGTGACCGAGGTGGAGCGCGGGGAAAAGATGCGCCGGGATTTCGTTGCCAACGTTTCGCATGAGCTGCGAACGCCACTCACCTCCATCTCGGGTTATGTAGAGACCCTGCTGGACGGGAAATATTCTCCTTTGGAAGCGCGCGAGTTTTTGGCCATTATTCTTAAAAATTCACAGCGCATGAACCGCCTGACTGAGGACCTGCTGGCTCTTGCAAGTGTGGAGGCAAGCGATTATAGGGTCAGGCCGCTCCCGGTGCGGGCTTCCGTACTGGTGTCAGACGCGATCGAATCGCTTACTGGTATGGTGCTCGACTCGCAGGTGACCCTGGAGGCGGACGAAGTCACAGACACGCTCGTTCTGGCTGATCCGGATGCCCTGAACCAGGTCTTCGGCAACCTTATCGAAAATGCCATGAAGTATGGAAAGTCTGGACACCTGGTGAGAGTGGGCGCCCGCAGAGATGGAGCGGTGGTGGAATTCTTCGTCAGAGATTTCGGTCCCGGCATGGCATTCGAACATCAGGACCGGATTTTTGAGCGATTCTACCGGATCGACAAGGCGCGTTCCCGCGACTCTGGCGGCACGGGATTGGGCCTCGCTATAGCCAAGCACATAGTGGGGGCCCACGGCGGCAGCATTCGCGTCGAAAGCGAGCTGGGACTAGGTGCGACTTTTCTCTTCACGTTGCCCTGCGCGCCGATCCCCAAGACTGAACCGGCGTCCTCACAGGAAGAGCCGATGGTGCCGGACTCGGAATCGTCGCTTCGCTGAAGATGCCCCACGGCGCAACCTTGACACAAATCCCAGGAAACGGCGCGCAGGGACTTTCCAACTGTCCAACCCAGGCGGTCAGTCCAAATCTTCCAAAAGTTGTCAAGCTCCAGGCCCGCAGCAACGCTCCCACCTGACTGACGCCAAACCGTTTAGGCGCAAAACTACTTTGGCGTAGTGAAACCCCTGAAACTGGTAGTCTTGAACTAGAGATTGACACAAAGAACCAACGTATTGCGTCAAAATGTAGTCTGTGGCAATGCAGTACGTCGAATTCGTTACAAGAATTCTGATCCTGACCTTGAGCGTGCGAAAGGGAAGGGATCTGCGTTCCCCACGATTCATGCCGTCGGCAATTCACAAGCACCTGGACCAGCACTTCACCTCCTGCATTCATCGTCTCTTCACACACCCCTCAACTGTCATTCACAATGGCGGTGCAGAATAGCAACGACTTTAGGGGGATATTAGTGAGAAAGAGTTTTGTTGCGGGCGCAGTTCTGCTCGCTTGTGCCGCCTCGACCGCCTTCGGGCAAAAAATTAACGGAGCGGGAGCAACATTCCCAAACCCCATCTATTCAAAATGGTTCACCGAATACAGCGCCGGCCACCCCGGCGTGCAGATTAACTACCAACCCATCGGCAGTGGCGGAGGCATTCGCCAGGTGACGACCGGCACAGTCGATTTCGGCGCAAGTGACGGTCCGATGACCGACGAACAACTAGCTGCCTCCAGCGTCAAGTTGATTCATATTCCTACCGTGCTGGGTGCCGTTGTTCCCATCTACAACCTGCCGGGCGTGAACGCAGAGTTGAAATTCTCAGGCGATGTACTGGCTGATATTTACCTCGGAAAGATCAGCAACTGGAACGATCCCCGCATAGCAAAGGACAATCCAGGCGTCAACCTGCCCAGCCAGGACATCATCGTTGTCCACCGCTCGGATGGCAGCGGCACCACCTACATCTTCACCGACTACCTTTCCAAGGTGAATCCGGACTGGAAGACTGGGCCGGGCAAGAGCACGGCGGTGGCATGGCCCAAAGGAATTGGCGGCAAGGGTAACGAAAGCGTCGCCGGACTTGTCCGTCAAATGCCGGGCACGATCGGCTATGTCGAGCTGATATACGCGATGCAGAACAAGATCGCGTTTGGTTATGTGAAGAACGCCGCTGGGGCGTGGGTAAAGGGCAGCATTGACGGAGTCACCGAGGCTGCAGCAACTGTAAAGCAAATGCCCGCGGACTATAGGGTCTCCATTACCAACGCGCCGGGCAAGGGTGCGTACCCCATCTCAAGCTTTACCTGGCTCCTGATACCCACCCAACCGAAAGATGCCGCCAAGGGTCACGTCATTAAAGATTTCTTGCAATGGATGATCGACCACGGCCAGTCGGAAGTAAGCGCACTCTACTATGCTCCCCTTCCTAAGAGTGTGGCTGACAAGGTTAAAGTCTCTATATCGCAGTTGAAGTAGGCCGCCCCACCCACGACCCGCCTCACGCCGCCACCCACGTCGTGAGGCGGTCGTGGGTGGCGGGTCTAACTGCATACCCTAACACTGGCGGATCTCAGCGAGGGCCAGACCAGAGATGCCTAAGTCCCTTTATTAAAGCGGGATTAACGTCCTGTTCATCTAGCCCGATTACCTTTGGAATGCGTGAAATCTCCACTCCAGGAACGATCCGTGCTCGCACAACCGGACCCAGCCGGACTAGCCAAGACTGACATCCGGGATCAGACGGTATCGGACATTAAGCAGGAATCATCTCCGATCAGGACTTTCCTGCTTGGGCGGGGCAGTTCCGCTTTTGCAGACCGCACCTTCAGCGGCTTGATGATAGTGTGCGCGATGAGCATATTTGCAATCGTGCTCCTGATTGCGACCGAGCTGGTCATGAGTTCCCGTCTCAGCATGTCCAGGTTCGGCTTAAAGTTCTTTTTTCGGCAAGCATGGGACCCCGTCAACGGCGACTTCGGCGCAATCCCGTTCATTTACGGCACCCTAGTATCTTCGTTGCTGGCGCTGCTTATCGCGGTGCCGCTGGCAATTGGGCTGGCGGTTTTTCTTACCGAGATGTGCCCCCGGTTTTTGCGGGGCCCACTGGCCTTTTTGACAGAACTGCTGGCCGCTATTCCCAGCGTCGTCTATGGCCTGTGGGCGGTGTTTGTGCTTGTACCGTTGCTGCACGATCGCGTCGATCCGGTCCTGGGACGGCTGTTTGGCTGGACGACACTCTTCAGCGGGCCGAATTACGGAGTAAACATGCTCGCGGCCGGGGTAATCCTGGCCATCATGGTGCTGCCGATTATCTCTTCGCTCACTCGCGAAGTGATGACCGCAGTACCCCACTCGCAGCGCGAGGCCGTGCTGGCCCTCGGCGCGACGCGGTGGGAGATGATCAGGATGGGTGTGCTCCGCAATGCCCGCATCGGTATCGTCGGATCAATCATTCTCGGGCTGGGACGCGCGCTCGGGGAGACCATGGCAGTGACCATGGTGATCGGCAACACCCCTCAGATCGCGCGCTCTCTCTTCTCCCCGGGCCACACAATGGCCAGCGTCATTGCGAACGAGTTCAGCGAAGCTTCCGATGACCTTTACCTGAGCGCGCTGATAGAGATTGGTCTCGCATTATTCATCGTGACGATCATCGTCAACGGCCTGGCGAGGGTGCTGGTATGGGCGGTAACCCGGGGGGCGCCAGCACGTGTTACCTAAGCGCAGGTTAAGTCAGAGTCAAACTTTATGAGCAACAAGACTGCCGCATTCAAGCCGAAGACGAGCGCCGCGAACCGCGCTTGGCGCAGCACCGCGAATCACATGGCGACGGTGCTGGCGGTGGTGAGCACGGTGCTGGTCGTCGCTCCACTGATTGCGATCTTCGTTTACCTCGTCTACAAAGGGGCCAGTTCGCTGAATCTGGCCTTCTTCACGCAAGTGCCTCGGCCGGTTGGGGAGCAGGGCGGCGGTATGGCGAATGCGATCTACGGCTCCGGCCTGTTGCTGGCAATCGCCAGTTTGATCGGCGTTCCTATCGGCGTTGCTTCCGGTATCTTTCTTGCGGAATTTGGCCGTGGAACGAAGCTTGCAAATATGGTGCGCTTCACAGCCGACGTGCTGAACGGAGTCCCATCGATCGTGATGGGTATTGCCATCTACTCCCTGCTGGTCAAGGGACGTGGATACTCCGCGCTTTCTGGCGGAGTCGTGCTGGGCATCATGATGATTCCGACCATTACACGCACTACAGAAGAAATGCTGCTGATGGTGCCTAACAGTATCCGCGAGGCAGCGCTGGGGCTCGGGTTGCCCAACTGGCGTACGGTGCTTTCAATCACTTTGAAAACTGCGTCTCCCGGAGTGATTACAGGATGTATGCTGGCGTTCGCCCGTGTGGCCGGCGAGACGGCGCCGCTGCTGTTTACGGCGTTCGGCAATCAGTTCTGGAGCTCGAACATCAAGGAGCCCATCGCTGCTCTGCCTCTCCAGATATATATCTATGCCATTTCTCCTTACGACGAGTGGCATCGTCTGGCGTGGGCAGGAGCGCTTGTGCTGATCGTCTTGATCGTAATTTCCGTTTCGCTCGTTCGTTATGTCACGACGCGCGGTGTGCTGAAGGGAGCAAGTTAAAGTGGGCGTCGGCATACAGGTAGCCGATCTGAACGCGTGGTATGGAACAAACCACACGCTGCAGCAGATCAATTTGAATATCCCCGCGAACCATGCGACGGCGCTTATCGGCCCGTCAGGGTGTGGCAAGTCTACCTTCGTTCGTTGCCTCAACCGGATGCATGAGACTAACCCGGTCGCTCGCGTGACGGGCATGGTGAAGATCGGCGAACTCGACATCTACAGTGACGCCTCTCCAGTGGAGATTCGCCGGCGCGTGGGAATGGTGTTTCAGCGTCCCAATCCATTTCCAACGATGTCAATCTACGATAACGTCGCTTCCGGCCTGCGTCTCAATGGCTTTCGTAACCGGCGCATCCTCGACGAGACGGTCGAGCGCTCGTTGCAGAGCGCGGCGCTTTGGGAAGAGGTCAAGGACGATCTGAAAAAGAAGTCCGGGGCGAGCCTGTCGGGCGGACAGCAACAGCGTATGTGCATCGCGCGCGCACTTGCCGTCGACCCTGAGGTCTTGTTAATGGACGAGCCTGCATCGGCGCTCGACCCGGTCTCGACGGCGAAGATCGAGGACCTGATTTTCCAACTGAAGACCCAGTACACCATCGTGATTGTGACCCACAACATGCAGCAGGCGGCCCGCGTCGCGGAGAACACAGGGTTCTTCCTGAATGGCAAGATGGTCGAGTTCGATTCGACCCACAAAATCTTTACCAACCCTCACGACAAACGTACCGAAGACTACATCACAGGCAGGTTTGGATGATGGTTAGGCTACGATTTCAGCAGAGTCTTGACGACTTGAAAGAAAAGCTACTGGTCATGGCCGGCATGGTGGAACAGGCCATCCAACGCGCCATTGAGGCATATCGAGTGCGCGATACTTCCATTTGCGATCTCGTCGACCGCGGCGAGTTGTCAATCAATCGTTTTGAGCGCGAAGTAGACCAGATGGCGCTCGACCTGCTCGCGATGGAGCAGCCGACCGCGATCGACCTGCGGTTCATCCTATCGGTGATCAAGATCAACGCTGACCTGGAACGGGTAGGTGACGCCGCGACCAGCATCTCCGAACGCGTGCGCGATCTACAGGCCTTCCCCGAAGCCGAGTTGCCGGTGGACATCCCGCGCATGGCGTCGCTGGCTGCCGCGATGGTGCGCAAGGCGTTGCAGTCTTTTATCGAGGCCGATGCCGATCTGGCGGTCACCGTGCTGGCGATGGACGACGATGTGGACAGGATGAACGAAGCTTCCTTCTTCGCGCTATCCAACGTCATGAAAGAGCAGCCTGCATTGACTCCGCAAGCGCTGAGTGCGCTCGTGATAGCGCGAAACCTTGAACGGGTAGCAGACCACGCAACCAACATAGCGGAGGATGTTATCTTCTGGGTGCGCGGCGCCGACGTCCGGCACCATCGCGCAGTGAGCAGCATTCATACCGGCACTTCACCGGGCCGCTAGCCCTCCGCACCTGCGTACTGGCAATTCGTAACAGTAGTTTGCACTCATTATTCTTTATTCCATCGCCCAGTACTCCAAATGCTGCAGGAACGGATAGTACAAGCCTAGTCGCAGGTCGAGCGATTTCCCCCTCGCCAGCCTAAGCATTCTTCCGTACATCTCCAGCTGCTTTTCATACTTCGTTCGCTCAATACTGAGGAATTCTTCCACTTCCTGCATCGGCCGGCCCGCTGTTTTGTAATCGACGATCCACAGACACTCGTCGCCCTCGACGAGCGGCTCGGCTGCTGCTCTGAAGATGCGGTCCACCCGAAGGGTGCGAAGCGCGCCATCCAGGAACCCAGTCCAGGCAGTCTCAGACTGCGCCATAGGATGGGGACTCAATATCCATCGGCCTTTTGGGTCATCGAGCGTAGACTTTACCGCGTCTAAGGCTCTGGCTGTGAGAGAGCCGAGGCTGTGTTGAGCGCCGCTTCGGTGCGGCCCAACAACCCCGTTGTTTCTCAGGATCGGTGCGGCCACGTTTTTCCAGATTGGAACCATAGCGTTCAGTTCGGTAATCGATGTGCCGGTGACGAGCAGACCGGCAGCTTTCTCCAGGAGCGCATGAACTGCAATACCCAGCGCGCGGGCCTCGATGGAACCTTCTGGACGGCTGTATAGTTCCCCGTCGCCAGCAGCCACTTCGCCGCTAACTGGCGCGGTCATAATATTTGTTGCAACTACTGTTACGTTTTCACGCGATTCGGCCGCAGGGTG
Organism: Acidisarcina sp.; assembly: GCA_036401395.1. Classification (GTDB taxonomy): domain Bacteria; phylum Acidobacteriota; class Terriglobia; order Terriglobales; family Acidobacteriaceae; genus DASWUZ01. The sequence continues at coordinate 7,091 of DASWUZ010000142.1, read as the reverse complement.
CAAGAGTGGGAGGCGCCGCAGACGCATTCCAGGCGATTGCGTGCTATATATCTGCTCTTCTGCGCCCGCCGCCACTTCAATAGGTGCTGCTGGGTCATCAATGCTGGCTGCTTCAGCGCGATTTACGAAGACAATAAGGTTATCGAGACCGCCGGTTGCCTCTTTAGGCACGAGGTCCACTTCAAAGGTACCGCCAGGGGCAGCCGCAGCCCTCATGAATGCGCCTTCCAGGCCCGGCCATGCGGTCGCAAGCAGGCTGCTCTTCTCACCGGGCTTCAATCCTGACTTGTCTTCGGTTGCTGTCCCCAGCAGGTGCAGTTCTCCGCTCGCGCGAGTGCAGGCCACGTAGAGCACCCGTTTGCGTTCCTCGACATCACGTTTATTTCGCTGCTCCTGGACCCATCTGTATAGCGGGGCCTGCTTCTGCCCCTTCTGGCCGATAGGAGCGACCAGGACTTCGTCTCGTGGACCAGCCGCTGGCTCAGCAGCACACTGGCGTTGAAGCCAACACACAAGGGATTGCCCATCCGGACCCTGCCCCCGCTCAAGGCCAGGCACGATGACGACATCAAAGCCCAGGCCTTTGGCTTTGTGGATGGTCATGACCTGAATGCCCGCATGCTCGTTTGCCGAGGTGTCGGGCTGTGCGAACAGGCGTTCGAGTTGAGCATCGATCGCCGTCGTGGAATGTGCTACCCCGGCTTTCTCCAGTTCATCAAGCATGCCGAAAAATGTCTGGACATTTTCGAGGCCTGTCGCATCAACGCAACCAGGCCCGCCAAGCGCAAACCATGTCCGCTCGACCCAGTCAGCGAAAGACATAGAGGCAGAGTGGCGATTGCGGGGCTCGAGAGCAGCCAGCAGCACGTCGCGTGTGCGCCTCGCCCTTTCTTGGCCATCAGGGCTGACTGTATCGAAATGATCCCGTAGAAGTTCGAGCACGGGTGTTCCGAAGGTATAGGCCTGATCTCGTAAATCAGTTCCGCACAAGGCGTGGAGGTCACGCAGTTCGAGACCGCACCATGGGGCGCGCAACACTGACAGCCACGCGACGCGGTCCATCGGATGCGCGAGAGCGCGAATGAGTGCCAGCAGGTCGAGTATCTCCTGGCGCTCGCGCAGAGTTTCCAGATCGACGGCCCTGAAATTAATCGCGGAATCGCGAAGCGCCGCAGCGATACTGGCGGCATGCCTTTTCGCCCGAACCAGGATGCCGATCTTAAACTTGCCATCAGTGGTGCTCTGCGCGCGCAGGATGTCGGGTAAGTGGTTCCTTACGATCTTAAGCACTGCCTCTGTTTCAAGCCGGCGGGCCGCCCGCTTCTGCTCGATGTCGGCAGATTTCGGAAGTATCCCTGCGTAAACATGTACCCGGCAGCCTGGTCCCGCCTCGCTGGCAACCGAGGGGCTAAAGGCGACGCCGCGCGGCGATGCATCGGCAAAGACGCTGTTGAAGAAATTGTTTAAAGGGCCGACAAGCCCCGAATGGCTGCGGAAGTTTGTCTGAAGCCTGAGGGTCTCAAGCTCTATCGTTCCACTCTCGCACTCCAGACCGTGGCGGCGGACCCGCTCGAAGAGCTCCACCTCAGCTTGTCGAAATGAGTAAATGGATTGCATCGGATCGCCAACGAAGAAGCAGGTGCGGCCATCGCAGGTGTCCCATCCGCGAAGGATGGAAACCAGCAGTTGGTGCTGACGGCGGGATGTGTCTTGAAACTCGTCGACCAGCAGGTGCTTTACGCTATCGCCGATGGCCAGGGCGTGCTCCACGCCCTCCGCGGCGGAGTCACTACCGCCCGGCCCAGAGGCTTGCAGAACCATCTCGGCGGCAAGGCCCAATTCTGCGTAGTCCACGACATTGCGCTCAGCAAATACCACTTTGAGCCGGGCGACTGCATGGCGCAGGGTGGTGAAAAGTTGCAGCAGCAGACCCCACTGTTCGTCTGTGTAGCGTGGCGGCGGCAGCTTGCGGACCTCGCACAAGGTCTCAAGAAATTCGGGAATGCGTGCCAACTTCGCAGTTAGTGCCTCTATTCGGCCCTTGGCTTTTGGGTCCGTGCGTTTATCCGTTTTAGATGGAAAGCCATCGTCTTCGTACCACCTTTTCCGCCATGCATCTTTTTCGACCAATACGAGGCGGGTGAGGCATTCCCAATGAGAACTGAATTCCGGTAATGCAGGAGGCACTGCGTCGAGAGTCGCAAGCATCTGAATATCATTCTTCGTATCGAGATTTCCACATGCGTACTTTCCCAGCGATATCAGTTCGTCGCCAGCACCCGGCAGTGTGGTCAACAGGGCCTCAGCTTTACCGAGCACCCTTCTTATCTCATCCTTGAACGGCTGCTCAAACCGCTGCCGGATCTCGTCCCAGTCAACATCGCCGCTCAGGAAGAACAGATGGCCCCACTGATCGCGCTGCCTGAGCATCTCGGAGATGAGCCGTTCACAGTCGGAGAGCTTGTTATCGCGCAGGGTAAGCACAGTCTTTAGGGCGGCGTTTAGTTCTTCGTTAGCACCGCCCAGTGCATCCATGGTGCGCTGCGCGGCAAGGTCGTAAAGTGGGCCGGCATTTTCGGTCGGATGCAGATTGCCACCAAGTCTTGCGAGCAGCGGCATACGATGTGCGATCGACATGCACAGTGAGTCGATAGTCTCAACGCGCAACCGTTGCGGTTGGTCTAGTAAATTCCAGCCACGCTCTTTCGATTTTCTGAGCGCCGCGACCTCAGGCTCCTCGTAAAGGTGGGGAGGGCCGGCGCCGGCGGCGAGCGCAACCTTGTCGTTTACGAGTTCGAGTCCGGTGAGTCGATCTGCTTCACGCAACTTTTTGATGATGCGGTCCCGCATCTCGGCAGTCGCCGCGCGCGTAAAGGTAATCGCTAATACCTGCTCCGGCTCTTCTACCACGGACAGCAGTTTCAAAAACCTGTCAGTCAGCAGCTCTGTCTTACCCGAGCCGGCCGGGGCCTGGACCAGAAAAGATGTGGACTGATCCAGGGCGCGAGCCCGCGCGGATGCGTCACGCAATGCAGGAGTGCCTTTGAAGGATGCACGGTCGATCGAGGCTGGTGCGTTTTGGACCGTCACTCGTACCTGGCCTCTGCTCCGCTTCCATAGTCCAGTTCAGGCTCATCGACTGCCTTCGCGACGATGGGGACCGGTGTGTCGGCGACGCGGCAGAGAGTGGGAAGTGGGCAATGCTCGCAGGTTTTAGGATATTTTTTGGGATCCACACTCGCGTCGCCATCTACGAAACCCTTCGCCAGAGCAAGCAGTGAAGGCATCCAGCCTTCTCTTACCTGCGCGTCGAATGAGTCCGTACTGGAGCCCCTGGGCAGCTCGGTCTGGAACGTTTTCTTTGAGTCACGGACCCGTCCGACAAACGCCAGTTCGTTGGCGCGAAGCTGTGCGTAGAGCACACCCTGCAACTCATCGACGTTCCCGAATGCGGCGTAAAGAGGCAGCTGGGGTTCATCGGGCCGCTCGCCATCCCAGGAAGATTTAGTCACTTTTGCACTTTTGTAATCGATCAATACTCTTCCGCCTGCGGCGAGTTTGTCGATGCGGTCAATGCGAAGATTGAGCTTTAGTTCTCCGACGCGAACATCTTCCAGCTTGCGCTCGCAGGCTTCTACTGCGAACGGCAGGCGCTGAGCTTCTTTGCCGAGCCATTCTGCAAGCAGTCTACAGAGCCGCTCTTTTTCGCTGTTAAGGTAAGCCGTCTGCCACGGGTCATCAGAGGCCCTCCTGCTATCGATGTAATCAGTAACGTGATGCTCGATGATAGCGGCGATTCGCCCCTGTGCCTGCGCATCGACCAGGTCTTCAGAGGTTTGCAACCGCAACTGTGGCTTGTTACCCCCCGAAAATATGTTTTGCAGAATTCCGTGAAGAATAATGCCCCGGTCTCTGGCGGACAATCCACGCTCGGCTTCATCGAGCTCGCGTGCTCCCAGCCGGCGTGTAGCGAATGCTTTGAAGGGACATGCCGCTTGCATCTTCAGTATTTCCGTACCCCCTGCATTCACCGTGATCGGCCAGGGGACCGCAGAAGTGTCCACTGCTTCTACAGTTTGCAACTCATGCACGGCGTTTGGCGGTCCCTTGCCGTCGAAGAAGGTATCGACCGGGGTGGTGCCGGGTAAGGCGGAAAAGGACGCCCGCAGGACGGGCGATAGATTCACTGCGCCATCGGGCAGCTGCTTCGCATAACTGAAGATGCACTCACGCGAGCACGCCGCCACGCGCCGCGTTATCTGCAATGCCAGCTCCCAGTCAATCTGCGCTTCCGCGTGGGGCATCTTGTATTCTCGTTGCAGTTGAAGCGGCAGAAGCGGGTGGGGAGCGGCCTTCCCAGGCCAATGACGATCGTCGATGCTCAGAAACCAACAGGCGTCGAACTCTTGTCCAGCCGCTTCCATCGGCCCCATGATCTGAATGGGCGCGTTGCTGGATTGCGGCTGAAAGATGGTCGTTGCAGCGGTGTGCAACATGGTCGCTATAAATGCGCCGTAGTCCACGGGTCTGCCGTTGAAGCCGAGCGCGGCAACCGAATCGGTCATCTTGTCGAACTTCTTGCGGGCCTGAAACTGTGCGCTGTCTTCTTTCTCCGGCCCCGGCCAGCCCGCGATTGATAGCAATTCGAACGCGAGCTCGACCCACTCAGAATAACTACGTTGACTGTTACGATTACCTTCCCGCGCTCCGGTCTGAATGCTTTGGGCGGCCCTGCGCTGCGCGTGCAGGAGGCGACCGGCCAAGCGGCGGGTCTCTGGTGGGGACTGCGGTGAATTCACGAACCGATTGCTGTAATTCAACCACCAGTCGAGGCTGACCTCGGGAGTCGTTATCTCCCTTTGCCGCATCGCGGCATCGAACTGCGCTGCCGAAAGTATCTGGCCCGTTCCATCTCCGATAAATCCGGACAGTAATATCCATGAGACTTCTTCCTGCGTCAACGACTCCCGGAACCATCGGAGGAGTAACAATGCCGCCCGAACGGCCGGCGTCGCTGCCAGGGGGCGGCCTAGAGAGAATTCGTAAGGAGAAGCAGCTGTAGCCGCATCTATGCCGAGAGACCCGGGCAGCAACACACGACGGAAAGAGCGCTCCATTTCGGCCCTGGTGGCAGCTCCATCCTGTACGAATATGCCAATTCTGCTATGAGGAGCGGAGATCAATTTATTTCGCGCCCAGAAGGCGCAGGCAGCGAGTTCCTCGCGGCGATCTTTTGCCTCTACGATCTGGGGAGTTGGAATGAGCGCCGGATCTCCTTGGGTCGAGACTGTGGTCCTCGTCTTTCGAGTCTCAAGGGCGGCAAGCAGCCGTCGTTGTGCAGGAAGTAGGCGGTCGAAGCCGATCAGCAATATCTCCAGAGGCACATCCAACTGGCCGGCCAGGACTGCGGCGGTTACCGTGGCGGACAAGGCACTGCGGCTGATCCATTTCTGAGTAGCGCAGATTTCCTCGAAGCTCAAGGCCCAGTTGCGGAACGCCTCGGTATCACGGGAGCCTGCATATTCCCACGAGCGGCGCAATGCCGCGTCCGCTTCGTAGTCATTGAGCAGACCGAACGCGTACTGTGCCTGCTCGGCCATGCCATCTATGGAAACGACGAGGTCAGCGTCTCCGCGACGCTCGGCGATGTCTTTCCAAACCGTATGCTCCTTTAGCGCAGTGAGCAGCAAAGGTGCGTCGCCGGCGTTTAGCAGCATCTGGTTCCACAGCGTGCTCAAAAACGCTGACCAATCCGCGATTCTGGGAGCGACCCATGCCTCCAGCCCATTACGACGCCTGGTCTCGGTGTAAGCCATGTCAAGAGCCCGGGCGGCTCGCGCATTGCCGGTGAGCACCATGCCGCCGCGCTGTAGACATGCCGATATTTCCGAGGAAAGGAAGAGCGATGCCCCCTCATCCCGAGCGCCTGCCCACCCGTTTCCGCGGCCCTGAGCATCGACGAATTCCTGCCCGCTAGTGTGAAAGAGGTCCACTAAAGAGGAGTGTAAACTGAGTGTTGAAAATGTTGTGTTCAAAGAGGTTAACCCTCACCAGGTCTTCGAAAACATTAGGCCCTCGCAGCCGGAACGCCGTAGCGCTCGCCGGTGCGATTTTAATCTGTTTTGCGGGACCTACTAGCTGCTCCAGGAAGGCGTTGTCTTCCCACGACTCATCCGGGAAACGCTACACCGTCAAGGGGAAGGTGCTGTCGACAGACGCTTCCCGCGGCGAAGTGACCATCGACGGCGAGGCGATACCAGGCTTCATGGAAGCCATGACCATGCCCTACCGGCTCAAGGATCCCAGCATCATTTCGGAGCTTCATCCCGGCGACCAGATCACAGCTGCGCTCCTGGTCAATGACCTTGACGACCGGCTCGACGAAATCGTAGTCACCCGCCAGGCCCAGCCGGACTATAAGCCCCCGGTTTTTTACCACGAACTGAAACCGGGCAATTTAGTGCCTGACTTTACGCTCCTTAATCAGAGCGGGCGGCAGATCCATCTTGGCCAGTTTCGCGGAAAAGTGTTGCTGGTGACTTTCATCTATACGCGCTGTCCGTTGCCCGATTTCTGTCCGCGGATGAGCCGCAACTTCGCGCAGATTGACCAGGCGCTCGCTGCCGATCCTCGGCTCTATGGAAGATCGCACCTATTGAGTATTAGCTTTGATCCGGACTACGATACGCCCGCGGTCCTGCGGAGCTACGGCGGCGCCTACACTGGAAAATATACAAATGAAAGTTTTGAGCACTGGGACTTTGCGACCCCACGCAAAGCGGAATTATCGGGCCTTACCAAATTTTTTGTTGTCGGCGTGACCCCAGGCGAGAACAAGACCCTGACCCATTCGCTGTCGACGGTCGTAATCGATCCTGAAGGCAAGGTCTATCGCTGGTACCCTACCAACGAGTGGACGCCCGGGCAACTGACCAGCGATGTGAAGTCTATTCTTGCCAAGCCGGGTGGCTAGCAGCGGCCCGCGCGGAATTCGCGGCAGATGAACCAAACATTTGAAGAAACGCAACGAGGAGAAGAATGAGTTCCAGATTTGAATTTCGCCAGGATGCCGCGTTGGATTTTCTTTCGCT
>DASWUZ010000141.1:0-8025 GCA_036401395.1 Acidisarcina sp. | reverse complement strand
ACGGAAGCCTTTGACAGACCACGCGTGTAGAGGTTGGCAAGGTAGGCGCGGATGGTTTGATGTTCGACGTCGCGCATCTTCAGGTGGTCGCCGTAGTGCTTGATGAGGAAGGCGGCGAAGTCGCGGAGTTCGCGGTCGTAGGCGCGCAGAGTGTGGGGGGACGAGGCCCGTTCGTGGGCCAACATGCTCAGGAATTGATCGACCAGGGTCACCAGCTCTGCGGATGATTCGCCACGAACGGGGAGAGCAACCTTTCGCTCCCTTGAGGTTTGGTCCGCGCCACTCATCGACCGGTGGAGTTCGTCGATCTCACTCATCGCAGGTGCGCGATGAGAGGGGTTCCCGGTTTTTTGCTTCTTCTGCGAGCGGACGTCGGCGACCCCACGGTCACCCCTTGAGGGACGCACGCTTGCGTGTATCGTCTGCTTCATTCCCTCTCCTGTGCGGAGGGCGTGCGCGCGCGTGGATGATGTGCCCGATGGACCGCCTTGAGGCGGCCGAGCGCGAGGTGGGTGTAAACTTGCGTCGTCGCGATGTCGGCGTGGCCAAGCAGGGTTTGTACGGTGCGGAGGTCGGCGCCGTGTTCGACCATGTGGGTCGCGCAGCTATGGCGCAGCCGATGGGGGCTGGCGGTGACTTCGCTCGCCTTCACTAGCTGCCAAATCCACTGGCGGGTCAGGGGGCGGCCCCGGACCGAAAGAAAAAGCTCCTTCGCGCCAATCGCCCGGAGCCCCTTTGCGGGAGTGCCTCGCAGGAGGCCAGGTCGCCCGCGAAGCAGGTATTCTTCGACGGCCCGGATAGCGGGAGTACCCAGCGGTACGAGGCGTTCTTTATCGCCTTTGCCGCGCACGAGGGCGCGACCTGCGTCGAGCGAGAGGTCGGCGACGGCGAGGCCGGTCAGCTCTGAGACGCGCAGCCCGCCTGCGTATAAAAGTTCGAGGATGGCGCGGTCGCGCAGCGCCACTGCATCGGCTTGAGGATGGTCAGCGGCCAGCGCGGCCCGGTCCATCATGGAGTTGATTTCGGACTCCGCCAACGATTTGGGTAGGACCTTCCAGGTCGAAGGGGATTCGAGATTAATGGTGGGGTCGTGCAGGATGCGCTTGTCGATCAGTGCCCATCGGTAGAACCCGCGCAGGCAGGAAAGCTTGCGCGCGGAGGAGCGGGAGACTACGCCGTGGGCCTGTAGGTGCGCTAGAAATCCGGCGACGTGGGCATGGCGCGCGGTCAGCAGCGTCGCTCCGCCGCCGTCGCGTTCGAGGTATTCGGCAAACATGTTCAGGTCGCTTTTATAAGCCTCGCAAGTCAGGGGGCGCAGGCCTTTTTCAACCCGCAGGAATGCCCCGTACTCGCGCAACAATCCAGTGTTGCTGGTAGTTGCTGCGATGCGCGGTTTGTTGCCGAGACCTGATGTGACTGCCACTCATTGATTATCGTTTGATTTGCGACCCCGCGAGGCCGATCGTCGTGACACGGGCGGTTCGGGCGACGGCGGGAACCAAGTTGATAAGCCGGAGATCGCTGGAGTGTGAGCGCGGCTGCGATGAAGGTCGAAGTGCAAAAAGAAGCCCCTTCGGCGACAATAGAGTTAGCCAGTAAGCGCTTTTCTGACTGACGGGAGCTGTGCAAGCTTGACCAGTATTCAAACTCAACCCGCGGTGCATCTCTCGAACGCCGAATTCCGCGATGCGGTGCTAAATCTGCACCCCGAGGTTGCTGTTTTCGATTGCGACGGCACGCTCTGGAGTGTCGATGCAGGTTACGGGTTCATGATCTGGTCGCTTGAGCGGGGGCTGGTATCGAGAAATGCCAGCGACTGGATCGACTCCCGCTACCGGCTCTACCTGGCCGGCGATGTAAGTGAAGCTGCGATGTGCGGGGAGATGGTTCAAGTCTATGCCGGCCTGCAGGAGAGCGAGATGCGCAAGGCCGCTGCGTTATATTTTCACGAGGAGATTGAGGCGCACATCTTTCCCGAGTTGAGGACGTTGATCGCCGAGCTGCGTGACACCGGCACCCAGCTATGGGCGGTCAGTTCGACGAACAATTGGGTGATCGAGGAGGGGGTGCGAGAACTTGGCATTCCGGCCGAGCGCATTCTTTGTGCGAGGGTCGAGACTGCCGATGGAGTGATCACGAGCAAGCTCCTCGATGTGCCAACGGATGAAGGCAAGGCCTGGTCGCTGGTCCGCGCAGGGGTGCTGACCGCGGACGCTGTGTTCGGCAATTCCATTCACGACATCCCGATGCTTGAGATCGCTACGCATCCTTTTCCAGTGAATCCGACACCGGCCCTGGCGCAGGTGGCGGCGCTTAAGCAGTGGCCCATCTACTACCCGGAGTCGCTCGTCCGCCCCTGAGCGGCTTCTTGAAAGCAAGATGCTCGGAAGGCGTCACCGCTGAAGGCAACGCGCTAATTCCGCCCCGTCACACGGCGGGACTTTCCGCAGCTGCTTCCGATACGTCTAACATCATGACTGGGTGAAGGTGTGGATGAGTCCCGACAATTCGTTCCCGACAGGCCGATCGAGGTCCCAACGGTCGACGCCATCGCCGCTGCCGAGCCTAAATTTGTGCGGATGGTGGCGGCAGCGCTGATCGTGAAAGATGGCAAGGTGCTCATCTGCCAGCGTCGGCCGGACCAGCCGATGGCGCTGAAGTGGGAGTTTCCCGGCGGGAAATTGGAGGCTGGCGAGACTGCCGAGGAAGCGCTTCGTCGTGAGCTGGACGAGGAGCTTGGTATCGACGCTACCATTGGGCATCGGGTCACACGGATGCGCCATGTTTATCGAAGCGGCGGGGTGGTGGACCTTCAGTTTTTCGTCGTCCGTGAGTTTAGCCGGGAGTTGACGAATCGGATCTTCAACGAGATGAGATGGTGCGGCGTGCGCGATCTGCCTGCGTACGACTTCCTGGCGGCTGACCGCGATTTAGTCCGGGATCTTGCCGCGGGAAAATTGTTGTAATTTCCGGCGGTACCATTGGACCAGTCTGCTGGATCAATTCGGGCGGACGAACACCCGCCTGAATAATCTGATACCGTTCGTATTTCGTCCTCAGTCGTTATCGGCCCTACGAGCCCGCATTGCGGCGTAGGCATTTGCCGAGCCAGTGTCCACACTGGCCTTTTGCCAGTTCGATTCGGACAGTTCTTCGATGGGCGGCAGTTTCTTTGTCTTAAGTTGATCGTTGATGGCGGGAAGCTGCTTTGCGGCAAGCTGGTTAAACTCCGTGACGATCTCATCAAGCTGGCGATTCATGACTTCGGCGCGGGCGGTCTGCTCGTCTGTCGGTTTGCCTTCCCAGTTGGCGACGTCACCGTAGAGGTCGCCGAGATATTCGCGCAGGCGCTCTTCGCCGGTGATCGCTCCACCCTCTTTGGTGGCCACGATGCGGGTGCGAATTTCATCCGCAGACTTGGCAAGTGCCGTCAGCTGATCGTGGAGCGGGTCCTTGGCATCGACCTTCGATGCGTCCATGGCAGCGGTGTCGCGGACGCCGATGATGGCGTCGACCGCCCAACTCATGTGGTTCAGCATGTCTCCCAGCTTGGTCGCGAGGGCCAGTTGCAGTTTGCGGTCTTCGACGGTGTAGGTGGCGCGCGGATCCATTACGATGTTGAGTTTGGTGGTGTAGATCTGTTCGCCCTTGGTCATTTTTACGGTGTATACGCCGGGCAGCACGCGAGGCCCTTGCGCGGCTTGAAACATGGCACTGGCGGCGGGCGGAACCTTTGGCGCCTTGGTGCGCATGCTCCAGGTGGCGCGATTGACGCCGCGGTGCTTGCTGCTGGCGACGGTGTCGACTAGTTTCCCGTCAGCGTCGAATATCTCGATCTTGAGGTCGCCAAAGATGTGCCGGGTGCGCTGGTAGTAGGGAATGCCCGCATCCTCTGGACGTGGCGTGCCGTGGAAGGCGTTATCGCCCTCAGGCCAGCCCCCCTGGGCCTGAACGTATTGAATGATGGGCGGAACGGGGAGAAACTCGGCGTCTTTCGCCATGAACTCCGGTGTGAGCGAACGCCACGGCGAGATGTCGTCGATGATCCAGATACCGCGCCCGTGGGTGGCCAGCACGAGGTCGTTGGTGCGGGGATGGATGGCGATGTCGCGGACCGCGACGTTGGGCATACTGCCGCCCTTGTATTGTGCCCAGCGCGCTCCGCCGTTATTGCTGACCCAGAGACCAAATTCGGTCCCGAGGAAGAGCAGATTGGGGCTTACGGTGTCTTCCTTGATGACGTGGGCATAGCCGCGCACGCCGCTCGAAGCTGTATCAAGCTGACGCCATGTCTTGCCGTAGTCCGTGGTTTTGAATAGATAGGGTTTCGTATCGCCGTTGAAATGTGCGTCGAAGGTGGCGTAGGCAGTTGCCTCATCAAAACGGCTCGCCTCGATCCATGAGGTCAATGGCGCGCCGCCTATGCCTTTGACGTTGGCAGTGAGGTTGGTCCAGTTCTTGCCCCCATCGCGGGTGATCTGAACGTTTCCGTCGTCGGTCCCGACCCAGATGATCTGGCCGTTTTTCGGGGATTCGCTAATGCTGTAGATCGTGTTGTTGGTCTCGGCGGAGGAGTTATCGATGGTTACGCCGCCGGACTCTTCCTGCTTCTGCTTCTCGGGGTCATTGGTGGTGAGGTCAGGCGAGATGCGCTCCCAGGACTGCCCGTGATCGCGGGTCCGGTAGAGGAACTGCGAACCTATATAGATAGTTCCCTTCTCATTGGGGCTCATCTGGATCGGAGCATTCCAACTGAAGCGTAGCTTCTTTTCGCCATAGCGGGCGTAGGGCGTGATGGCGCGGCCCTCGTGCGTGCGGCGGTCGACGCGGCCAATCGTACCACCCTGCGCTTCGGCATAGATGTAGTTGGGATCGGAGGGGTCTTCCCACATCCAGAATCCGTCCCCGCCAAACATGTTTTCCCAGGCGGAGTTGCTGATGCCTCCAGGATAAGAGGAAGCGCCGACCCAGGAGCTGTTGTCCTGCAGGCCGCCGTAGACGTGATAGGGATCGGCGTTATCAAGGCTTACGTGATAGAACTGCGAAATTGGCAGGTTCATCATGTGTTCCCAGCCGCTGCCTCCATCCTGGCTGCGCCACAGGCCGCCGTCGTCTCCGGTGAAGACCAGGTTGGGGTTGTCAGGAGAGATCCAAATGTCGTGATGGTCGCCGTGCGCCTGGTCGGCGGTGCTTTGGAAGCTTTTGCCGCCGTTGGTGCTGAGAAGGAGGATGAGGTCCGGCTTGAAGACCTTATTTTCATCCTTCGGATCGACGACGAGATTTGCGAAGTAGAAAGGACGCCAGACCATGTACTGGCTCGCGTCTTCCTTGATCCAGGTCGCGCCGGCGTCGTTGGAGCGGTAGAGCGCGCTCTTGGACGACTCGATCATGGAGTAGATGACCTTGGGGTTTGAGGGTGCGACGGTGATGGAGATGCGTCCGTAAGGCTTTTCGGGCAGACCCTTGGCGTTCGACTGTGTGATCTCGGTCCAGTGCTCGCCCTTGTCGGTCGACTTGAAGATGCCGCTGCCGGGGCCGCCGGAGCGGAAGTTCCATGCCTGGCGGCGAAAGTCCCACATGGTGGCGTAGACGATGTCGGGCTCGGCTGCGTTCATTGACATCATGGAGCAGCCAGTCGCGAGGTTTGCTCCGGCGAGGACTTTGCGCCACGTCGTGCCGCCGTCTGAAGTTTTATAAACGCCCCGGTCCGGACTGTCTTTGAAGGCTGCTCCTTCGGCGCAGGCGTAAACGGTGTTGCCGTCTTTGGGGTCAACGAGGATCTTGGCTATGCGTTCGGAGTCGGGGAGGCCTACGTTCGTCCAATTATCGCCGCCGTCGGTCGACTTGTAGACGCCGTCCCCCATCGAGACGCTGTTGCGCGCCCATGACTCCCCGGTGCCTACCCACACGTTTTTGGGATTGGAGGGGTCAATCGCGATCGCCCCAATCGACTGCACGGGCTGCCGGTCAAAGATGGGGCGGAAATTGGAGCCGCCATCGACGGACTTCCATACGCCTCCCGAGGCCGAGCCGACGTAAAGTGTGGTGCGGCCGTCTTCCTTGACTCCGGCAAGCGCGGCAATGCGGCCGCTCATCTGCGCCGAGCCGATGTTGCGGGCGTTCAGGCCGGAGATGGTCCCGGAGTCAAACTTCACGGGCTTGGGGGCGGTGGCCGCGGAGGAAACTCCTGCGAGGACCAAGGGAAGCGACATAGATAGAGCGAGTTTCGCGGTGCGGTAGATCATAGGTGATGATTCCTTTTCTTGCGCGGAGCTAACCTGGGTACTGGACTGATCGAATCTGTTTTTATTAGTAGTGAATCGTTAATTCGTTGAATCAATCCGTCATCCTGAGCGCAGCGAAGGATCTGAGGCGCGAATCAATTCGGCTTGTCCCCAGTTTCGCTGATCAACCCGGGACATGGTTTCGGTTAGAGACAACGCAGGTAGTAACTTTGGGCATCGGGTGGCTGGGCTCCCCTTTCTGCCGTATTCGGGCAAACCGCAGATCCTTCGCTACGCTCAGGACGACGGAACTTGTTCAACTAATTAACGGCTCGGTGCGTTACGGCTTGTGCTTGTCAGTATCCGCAGGCTTGCCGGAGTCCTGAGTGCTGGCGTCGCGCGCACCCGGAGGCGGTGCCGTAGTAGGCTTGGCTGCTTCGGCGGGCATCTTGAACTCGGAGTCGGGGATGGCGAGGTTGGCTTCCATCTTGCTGACGGTGATCTTCGCGGCCTGGCCCGGGCTGCGGAGGGAGCCTGACTCGATTGAGAACGGGAAGTAGACTCCGTTTACTTTTTTGTAGGAGCCGAGATTGTTGAAGGAGTCGTGGACGCTGCCGCGGACGAACATGAGTCGCTCGGTGCGAATCTCGAGGTAGGTGTCGGGGTCCAGGAAGTATTTGTAGATGTCACCGTTCTTCAGGGTGACCTTGAGCACCAGGGCGTCGTCGCCGTCTACCGTTTCGTGGCCTACGTATTCAACCTTGCTGCCTTTGCGCTTGTAGTCGACCAGGGGGCCGTAGAAGTCGGAGCCTTCGACCAGGTCGCGGGTATCGTCTTCGCCCATCAATTCGGGGTCGCGCCGCCCTTGAAAGGGATTAATCTGCCAGCCTTGAGAGCCGTCGTAGACCTGGACCTGGGTCATCCCTTCGATGGTGGCGGCCTGGCGGACGATGTTGTCCGGCTTCTGGTCGGAGACGAGTTGGATGGTGATGCCCTGGGTCTCCAGCCGGCCTGCCATCCGGAGGCTGGTTATGGCCTTGATTTTGGCCATGCCGCCTTTGGCTTCTATGTTCTTGGCTATGAGTTCGTCCGCTGTTTGGGCGTTTGAGGGGAGGGAGAGAAAAAGAGCGGTTGCGGCCAGTGCGGCGCACGTGAGGAGCCTGCGGTCCATTGATTAATCCTTTACTTCCTATGCATACTACAACGGTTTTCGATCCGATTCGATTTTGCGTGAGAACAAGTGTTTCCCATACCCACACCTTGCGCAGAGCCCGATGAATGCTCCACCCCGCCGGAACCCGGCCTTATAGTTGGGCTAGACCAACTCATGTCTCAAAAGCGAGACGCGGGCACTTCGCTCCCTCTACCCTGTTCTAGCAGCTTACGTTGAACCGGGCAGTGCGGTTCCCCGAAATGTGATGGGCTGAGAGTTGAGGTCAGCCGGTTGTTACTGGCCTCCTCCGGTAAAGAGCATTACTACCGAAAGGCCTATGACAATCACAGCCGTGGCCCAGGCGACGATGTTGAACCAGTGCGAGTTGACATGCTTGCCCATGAGGTCTTTGCGGTTGATGAGCAGGAGCATGAAGATGATGACGACGGGGAGCAGTACGCCGTTGAGCACCTGGGAGAGAATGACGATCCGGATCAGCGGGAATCTTGGAATCAGGACTACGGCCGCCCCGCCGATGATGAGCAGGGTATAGAGCCAGTAGAAGACGGGTGCTTCCTTGAAGGTCTTGTCGACGCCTGACTCGAGGCCGAGGCCTTCGCAGACGGTGTAGGCGGTCGAGAGCGGCAG
>DASWUZ010000140.1:0-6889 GCA_036401395.1 Acidisarcina sp. | reverse complement strand
GGAATTCAAGAGGAATTGTCACTTGAAGACCGCATCAACGAAGAGGTACGCGTCATTCTCGACGCCTATCAGGACGATATGCGCAAGACCGGCGCGAGCTACGCCGACATGTTCAAAAAGGTGAAAAACGAGCTCGCCAAGAAGTACAAGGCGGTGCTGTGAGAATCAGCCGCGACAAGCTCAACAAGCTCGCCCACGTGGTCGCCGATACCCTCGCCGAGACCGACGAATGCGAATTCCTGGAAGACCGGAATACGATCCGGCAAGAGGCGCGCAAGGCGCTCGAGACGCTGCTCACGGCCGAGACGAAGATCGATCAGGCTTCGCGGCTGAAGATCGCATCGCAGCGGCGGATTATTCCGGAAGGCTCGCAGGAGTGGGACATCCTCTACCGGAAGTATTACAACGAGGAAGTGAAGAAGCTCGGTATCTAATTCTAGGAGCGAGCGAACGCTTTGCGGTGGATCTTTACGCAGGGCATGAGCTTTGCTTAGCGCACGCACTCTGATAAATTTGAAGGTGCAGGGTCATCGGGTTAGTCCCCAGGAAATCTTCACTGTGGCGCTATGGTGCAGCGGTTAGCACGCGGCCCTCTCAAGGCTGAAACATGGGTTCAATTCCCATTAGCGCTACCAACTCCCGCCTCTCTGGCCGGAAATGAGGTCGAAATTCCTCGGGCAATCTGCTGACGCCGAGTCGTCGAATTCAACAATGTGGCGCTATGGTGCAGCGGTTAGCACGCGGCCCTTTCAAGGCTGAAACATGGGTTCAATTCCCATTAGCGCTACCAACTTTCTCCCTGACTCTTTCGCACTGCGCGAATCCCGCCAGTTTCTTTCGCTCCGCATATCATCGATCTAATAGGTTGGCACTGAACTGCCGGTAAGCGGCGAGGTGCGCTGCACGGCTTCCATTCTTTTAATCGAATTATGCACCAGCCCAACGTATCCTCGGTGGACTCCCTCGGCGAAATCGGCCTCCCCGAGCCAATCTCCGCCCTCGCCAGCCGCGCATGGGACGCCATCATCGTCGGAGCGGGACACAACGGCCTGGCCTGCGCCGCCTACCTCGCGCGCGCAGGAAAGCGGGTGCTCGTCCTCGAAAGCCGCAACCGTATCGGCGGCGCCTGCACCAACGAACATCCCTTCCCCGACGGCCCCTACCGTGACGTTCGCATGTCGCCCTGTGCTTACCTCGCGGGCCTGCTCCACCCCCTCGTCATCGAAGAACTCGGCCTCGCCCGCCGCGGCTTCTCTTGGACCCCGGCCGTCAACGGCCTCTTCGTCCCCTTTGAAGACGGCAGCAGCGTCCAGCTATGGGACGACGACGAACGCTGCGACGCCGAAATCAGCCGCTTCTCACCCCGCGACCTCCAGGGCTGGCGAGCCATGACGGACGTAATTCGGCGCCTGCGAAATGCTTTGCGGCCTGCGCCGAAGGACGGCATCTGGAATGACATCTGGATTGGGGAGAGCCCGACCCGCGAGCAGATCGAAGACCGCCTTGGCCCCGACCAAGAAGCGCGCAATGTGCTCTTCAATTGGTCAATGGCCGAGTACGTCGAACACTACCTAACCGACGAACGCCTCCAAATAGCGCTGCTCGGCCAGGGCGTTATCGGCACCAACGCCAGCCCCTTCGACCCGGCCACGGCATCGATCCGCTACCACCACTCGTCGGGCCGGCTCGGCGGCATGCCTGGCATGTGGGGATACGTTAAGGGCGGCATGGGCATGGTCTCGTTCTACCTGTGCGACGCCGCCCGTGAGGCTGGGGCCGTGGTCGCCGCCGGAGCTCCCGTCGCACGCATTCTCCCCGGCGAAGGCGTGCTGCTCGATTCAGGCGAAAAGATTCAAGCCTCAGTGGTTGTATCGAATGCCGATCCGCGGGTTACGTTGCGTTTACTTGATGCGGCTGCCGATGAATCTTGGCGCGAACGCGTCGACCGCATTCCCATTGAGGGCTGCACCGTAAAGCTGAATGTCCTCCTCAGCGAACTACCAAACTTCAAGGCCCGCCCCGGCCTCGACCAACCGCACCACTACGGCCAGATCAACGCCCCACTCACCAAGCCCGAATGGAAATCATCCTACGCGGCGGCCCGGCGAGGCGAACTCCCCGAACAACTCTGGTGCGAACTTTATTTCCAGAGCGTGCACGACCGCAGCGTCGTGCCCAAGGGCCTTCACACCATGAGTGTCTTCGCGCAGTACGTCCCCTACACGTTTAGCGAAGGCACCTGGGATACCAGCCGCCAGGAAGTCCGCGAACGCGCCTTCGCCTCCATCGGCCGCTCCTGTAGCAACATCCCTGACGCCGTAATCGAAGCGCAAGTTCTCGGGCCGCCCGACATCGAGGCCAAAGTAGGGCTCACCGGCGGCCACATCTTTCAGGGCGAATGCCTGCCGCAATATATGTGGAGCAATCGGCTGACATCGCGCACGCCGATGCCGCGATTCTATATGTGCGGGGCCTGTACGCATCCCGGCGGCAGCGTAATAGCCATCAACGGCCGCAACGCCGCCATGGCCATCCTCCAGGATCTAGGATGACGGTTAAAGAGTTAGGATGTTACAGAGGGGGGTTGACATGGCATCTCTTGACTGGTCGCAGTGCTCAGCTATTGAAAGCGTTCCGGGAAGACTCGGAGGCGCATGGGTGTTCCGCAACACCCGAATGCCTGTCTATGCCGTTTTCGAAAACCTCGAAGCCGGGGCCACGATCGAAGAAATCATCGATCAGTTTGATATCACCCGAGAAGAAATTCAATCTGTCCTGGAGTTTGCGGCCCGGAGCCTTGAAGTGCCACCAAACTCTTTGCCCCAAGCCACACTCGCTGATGCTCATTCTCTTTGACCATGTGACACCGCGCGGCATTGCACGGTTCCTCATAGGGCACAGCGTGACCAAGGCAAGAGACCGAGGCTGGGACGCTCTAAGTAACGGTAATCTGCTGGCCGAAGCGGAGCGGGCTGGATTCGACTTACTACTCACGGCCGACAAAAACATGCGCTACCAGCAAAACCTCTCCGGACGTCGAATAGCTCTGATCGTTCTGAGCACTCCGCAATGGCCTGTAGTCCGATCAAATATAGACAAGATCGCGGCAGCGGTGGATGCAGCCACACCTGGGAGCTACGCCGAGGTGCACTTAGCGCTGATACCCCGAAGGAACCTATAGCGCATCGCTACTGCGGCGGCATGTGCAGCCCCAATGCCTTCACAACATCGGCATCAGGCGTAGTCTTACCATCTTCCTTAGTAACCATCCCAAAGTTAGTCTGGTAGTCCCACATGGCCCAGCCGATGTTGTGCTTTTCCATCGCGACCCGCATGTCATGCAACCACTGCGCGCGCATTGCCGGCGGAGCAAACGCCCGCATCACTCCAAACTCGCCGCAATACACAGGCACGTTATGCAGCTTGCCCCACCGCGCGGCGAAGTTGATATTGTTTTCCACCCGCGCTGCGTCCCAGCGGCCAAGGCCGTACTGGTCTAGGAAATATTCGCCTTCAAGATCAGGCTCCTGCCCCATCTTTTCGGCCACCGCCTCCGGCGACGAAGGATAAGGAATCGCCCTCAGCGGACGCACCTCCGGGCTGGTCCACGTCGCGCCCTGGTGAGTAAACGCAAAGGGCTCGTAGTCATGGAAGGTATAGATCACGTTCGAGTCGGCGAGCGGCTCAAGAACAAGCAGATCTTCAAGCCCGGACCAGTGCGCCCCCGCGGCAATGATGGTGTGGTGCGGCGCAACTTCGCGAATCGCGCTGGCCACGACCGCCTCAATTCCTTGCCAGCGATAAGGGTCCGGCTGCTCAGGCTCATTCATGATTTCAAAGTACACGTGCTCTGGATCGCTTCCCGCAAAGTGGCCCGCAAACGAGCGCCACAACCCCACAAACTGACCGACATTCTGAGTCCCTTGAAAAAGCGGCGTCTTGTAACTCGTCTCTGGATGAATGTCGAGGATCACGGAAAGATGATTGTCGAGCATCGTCTTGACCACGCGATCAAGCTCGGTCATGAAGTACTGGCTCTCCGGCCGGCCCCTCTGCCATGCCGTCAGCGGGTCCGCATCTATACTTAGGCGAACGTGGTCCAGACCCATGTGCGCCATCAACGCAATGTCATCGGCCGTGGTAAAAGTCTCCAGCCGTTCCTTGGAGTAGTCCCGGCTTGACTGCGCAAACCATATGCTGGCGTTCACTCCGTGGCGCAGGTGCTGCGCGCGCTCAAAGGCAAGCCCAGAGCCCGCCGCTTGCGCCAAACTAACCGCCGGAACAAATACGCCCGCCGCACCTAAGCAAGCCCCAATTACGGCCAACCATGAAACTGACTTAAATAGTCCTTTAGCCACAGGCCTTCTCTCCCCAAAATTCTGCTTCCAATCCTTCATAGCCGCATTGCATAGCCGGATTGCACACCCTACTGCTTCTCATCTAGTAATTCCCAGGGCCGCGCAGGACGCTGCGCCTCCGGCAGGTCACGCCCCTTCACCCGGTCATACATATACCGGTCACTCACCGTGCCCAGCGATTCGTTATACAGGCTCACCGACCCGGTCGCCAGCTTCAACTCCTCTGTGAAATCGTGCACCGCCCGCAACTGGGCCGCCGTCGCCGGCACTTCCATCGTGCTCGTCTTAAAGAACTTCTGGTAGCCGCGATCCAGCAGCCGCGCGATTTCCCCACCCAGCATCACCCCAGGCTGCGCGCTCAGCTCGGCAAACCCGTCCGCCCCCTGCACCAGCACTGCTCCAATACCGTTCTTTCGCACCAGCATCCCCGCAGGCCTGCCGTCGATCAGTCCTGGCTCATGAGATGCCTCCGTTTCTCGGGAGCGAAGGTCGGGTAGCACAACCTCACTGGCCCCGGCCACCTTTGCTACTCCGCCACCTTCAGACACATCAAACCCGAGACGGCGCAACTCACCAACCGCCTCATCAAACCCGCGCTGCTTCATTTTCTTTATCATAGGTATGTAAGTGGCCCCATCAACTCAGGTCTTTAACAACGGAACGAAAGCGGGTGCACCATGTCTCGCATTGAGACGTGGGTTCTACGAGTCGAACCAGGACAGGGTGCCCCATTGATCGCGCTCTCCAGCGATGAGTGGGATCCGCCAAACCAACACGAAAACAGAACCCAGAATTAAACAATCGCACACCCAACAAACCACCGCAATCCAATGCCGCCAACCCTGACCCAATCCGAACTAGGCACCAACCTCCTGGCCCGCATAGGCAACACGCCCCTCATCCGCCTGGGCCGACTGACCGCGCACCTTCCCAACATCCAGCTGCTAGGCAAGGCAGAATGGGCAAATCCAGGCGGCTCTGTAAAAGACCGCGCCGCTGTCGCCATCGTAGTCGAAGCCCAGAGCCGCGGCCTGCTCGGGGGCATCGAAGGATCAAATGGCCAAACCAAAAACCAACACCTGCTCGACGCCACCAGCGGCAACACCGGCATAGCCTATGCCATGCTCGGCGCAGCCCTCGGCTTCCCCGTCACCCTCTGCATGCCCTCCAACGTTTCGCCCGAACGCAAGCGAATCCTCACCGCCTATGGCGCCAACGTCATCTGGACAGATCCAGCCCAAGGCTCCGACGGAGCCATCCTGAAAGCCCGCGACCTAGCCGCCGCCGACCCCGAAAAGTACTACTACGCCGACCAATACTCCAACGAGGCCAACTGGAAGGCCCACTACCAAACCACCGGCCCCGAAATTTGGAAGCAGACCCACGGCGAAATCACCCACTTCGTAGCCGGACTCGGCACCACCGGCACCTTCATGGGCACCACCCGCCGCCTCAAAGAATTCAACCCCCGCATCCAGTGCATCGCTATGCAGCCCGACTCGCCCTTCAACGGCCTCGAAGGCCTGAAACACATGGCCACGGCGATAGTTCCCGCCATCTACGACCCCGGCATCGCCGACCGTCAGGTCACGCTCGAGACCGAGTCCGCCTACGCCATGGTCAAGCACCTCGCCCGCACCGAAGGCCTGCTCGTAGGCATCTCCGCCGCAGCCGCCGTAGCCGCAGCCCTTCGCATCGCCGAAGAGGAATCAGCAAAAGGCCGAGAAGCCATCATCGTCACCATCCTCTGCGACAACGCCGACAAATATCTCAGCGAACGCTTCTGGGAGGAATGACGCTGCTCACCCTCACCGAAGCCACCTACCAGGCCATCCGCGAACACGGCGAGGAGACCTACCCCAACGAATGCTGCGGCATCCTGCTAGGCCACGCCCACGCCGCCCCCGCCCCCGGCGCCCCCCGCGACCCACCGACCCGCGAACTACCCACCAACGAAGTGATAGAAGCCATCCGCGCCGGCAACACTCGCACCGACTCCGCCCACAACCGTTACAACATCGCTCCCCAGGAACTCGTCAGAGCCCAGCGCGAAGCCCGCGAAAAGGGCCTCGACATCGTAGGCTTCTACCACTCCCACCCTGACCACCCCGCCCACTGGTCCTCCACCGACTTCGCCGAAGCCCACTGGCTAGGCTGCTCCTACATCATCACTGCCATCGAGAAGGGCAAAGCGACCACCACCAACTCCTTCCTCCTGACCGGCCCCAGCGAAGAAGAGAAGCAATTCCACCCCCAACCCATCCAACTCCGGCCCTGACCAGCGCGGGCGCTCATTCATCGCGCATTTTGCGATGAGTGGGTCTACCGACCGAAGGCAATGTCAGGGACGAACTTCTCCTGTCCGACTTCGAGGGCCGGTTTGTTGTGCCTATCTTTTCGCTGCAAGCTGCACGGCTAACAAAATGCTTTAACGCCAAAACTCCACAATGTAAGCTAACTTAGCCTATGGAACATATCATTGATGGTGTGCTTCGCTTTCAGCGCGAAGTACACGCCAACCGCGAAGCGCT
>DASWUZ010000139.1:0-9743 GCA_036401395.1 Acidisarcina sp. | reverse complement strand
TGGCCGCGCAGTCGCCCAGGGATGAGGTGCTCGGGGGGCATCCAACGAACCGGGCGGTTACTTCCCTGCTGTCCTGGAAGCCGGATGCCATTGTCGACGCTATTTTTGCCTTGGGTGAGTTGAGCCTGACGATTGCGGGCGATGCTATCCGCGAGGCCTGCGGGACGGTGCAGGCGGCGGGCTACAACTTCCTCGAAGATGTGACGTGCGTGGACTGGTATCCGAATGAACCGCGTTTCCAGGTGACTTACCATATTCTTTCGCATGGATTGAAAGAGCGGCTGCGACTCAAGGTAATGGTGGACAGCGGCGATCCGGTGGTGGACAGCATCACGTCCGTGTGGCCTTCGGCTGATTTTTATGAGCGCGAGGTTTTTGATCTTTTCGGTGTGCGGTTTGCGGGGCACCCGAATATGCGGCGGATCATGATGCCGGACGAGTGGGATGGCCATCCGTTGCGCAAGGATTATCCGGTGGAGGGGTACCGCTGATGACCGAGTTTGTCGCTACTTCTACGCTAATCGCTGAGCGGCCAACGGACGGATCGAAAGACAGCACGATGGTCCTCAACATGGGGCCGCAGCATCCGTCGACGCATGGCGTGTTGAGGCTGGTGCTCGAGATCGATGGCGAGACGGTGATTCGCGTGGTGCCTGACATTGGGTATCTGCACACCGGAATTGAAAAAACCTGCGAGGCGAAGTTTTATCAGCAGGTCGTACCGCTGACGGACCGCATCGATTACCTCAGCCCGATGTCGAATAATCTCTGCTACTGCCTCGCGATTGAGAAGTTGCTGGGGATGGAAGTGCCGCCCCAGGCGATGTATTTGCGGGTGCTGCTGAATGAATTGACGCGGTTGAATTCGCACCTGGTTTGGCTGGGTACGCACGCGATGGATATCGGCGCGCTCACGATGTTTCTCTATACGTTTCGCGAACGCGAGGAGATCCTGCGGATTTTTGAGCATGTGTCCGGACAGCGGATGATGACTTCTTACTTTCGCGTGGGTGGGTTGGCGCTCGAGCCGCCGCTGGATTTTTTTGATCGTGTGCAGGCGTTGCTGAATATTCTTCCGGAAAAAATTGATGAGTATCAGAACCTGCTGACGGGGAATCCGATCTGGATCAATCGGACGCAGGGTGTTGGATATTTGAGCGCCGCCGATGCGATTGCGCTGGGCGTGACCGGGCCGCCGTTGCGGGCCAGCGGCGTGGATTGGGACCTGCGGCGGGACATGCCTTATTCGGGGTATGAAAAGTTTGATTTCAAAGTCCCGGTGTCGACTACCTGCGATGTGTGGGCGCGGTACGTGGTGCGCATTGAAGAGATGCGCGAATCGGTGAAGATTTGCCAGCAGGCGCTCGATGGAATGCCGGGCGGGCCGATTAAGGCGGATTCGCCGAAGGTGGTGCTGCCCGACCGCGAGAAGATGAAGACGCAGATGGAGTCGTTGATCTACCACTTCAAAATTGTGACGGAGGGGTTTGCGGTGCCGGCGGGCGAGGTGTACCAGGCCATTGAATCGCCGCGCGGCGAGATGGGATATTACGTGGTCAGCGATGGGACGGCGAAGCCTTATCGCGTTCATATGCGCAACCCTTCGTTTGCGACCTTGCAGGCGCTGCAGACGATGTGCCATGGGCGGTTGCTGGCGGACGTGGTGGCGGTGATTGGGTCGATCGATATTGTTCTTGGGGAGATTGACCGGTGACCCTGGCTGCGGTGAGTGATGATATTGTTGTCGCGGAATTGTGGGTTTCACTGGTTTCGCTGATTCAGTCGTATGTTGCTGCGCACGAGTTAGGAAAGCGCGCTGGGGCAGCGGCGATTGGCGAAGCGAATGCAAACGGCGGCGAGTTGATCGTCAGCAGCGGCGGCAGGAGAATGCTGATCGCATGTGTGAACGGTGCCGGTGCGTGGCGGGTCTTCGATCAGAGTGCGGGCGATGAGGGTGCGGTCAGCGGCAACGTGATCGGCGAGGGCAGCTTTCACATCGGTGCTGACAGTTTGGTTGAGTTCAGTGATCGTAAGGGTAAGCTGGAGCTGGATGTTGCGGCTGAGGCCTTCACCGCGAAGATATTTGACGACTTTTAGCGGGCTGAATTAGTACACGGAAATGGGCGCTGCGGGATGAGTGTGGAGGGGAACCTGGACGGGCAAACAATTTTTTCGCCGGAGCTGGCAGCGCGATTTGACCGGCTGGTGACGCTCTATCCGGTGCGGCGTTCGGCGCTGATTCCCATGCTGCTCTATGCGCAGGATGAGGTTGGGTATATTTCGGATCCAGTGATCGCGGAGGTGGCGCGGCGAATTGGAATCACCGAGCTTGAAGTGCTGAATGTGCTCAGTTACTACTCCTTGCTGCGGACCAAGCCGGTGGGGAAGTTTCATGTGCAGGTCTGCACGAATATCAGTTGCATGGTGCGCGGCGCGAACGAGCTTTTTGCACACTGTAAACAGCGGTTGGGTGTGGAAAACAAGCAGACTACGGCGGATGGTTTGTTTTCGCTCGAAGAAGTGGAGTGCATCGGAGCTTGTAGTTGGGCGCCGGCGGTGCAGGTGAATTATGACTTCCACGAGAACCTTACGGCTGAGTCAATGGACCGGGTGCTCGATGATTATCGGGCGATGGCGGGCGGGGTGAAGGTTTAATGGCCACGCTTAGTTCGCATTCCGATGAAGTGAAGGTGTTGTCGTTCCGCTTTGGACAGGGCGCTACTGCGATCGATAAGTACATCGAGTTGCAGGGCTACGAATCGGCGCGTAAGGCGATCGAGCAGGGGCCGGACTGGATCATCGCGGAGATGAAGGCTTCTAGCCTGCGGGGGCGCGGGGGCGCGGGGTTTCCGACGGGGTTGAAGTGGTCGTTCGTACCTAAGGTCGATAAGGCTAAGTACATTCTCGTCAATGGGGATGAGAGCGAGCCTGGTACTTGCAAAGACCGCTTGATTTTTGAGCACGACCCGCACTCGGTGATTGAGGGCGTGATTATTGCTGGGCGCGCGATTGGCGCGAAGATGGGGTTCATCTATCTGCGCGGCGAGTATCGCTACCTGCTGAAGATCATGGAGCGCGCGATAGCAGACGCGTACGAACGCGGCTTCCTGGGCAAGAACATTTTTGGCAGTGGATTTGATTTCGATATTGTTTCGCATACCGGCGCGGGCGCTTATGAGGTTGGAGAAGAGTCGGCGCTGATGGAGTCGCTTGAGGGCAAGCGCGGCATTCCGCGGATTCGGCCGCCGTTCCCTGCCGTGGTTGGGCTCTATGGCGGGCCTACCGTGATCAACAATGCTGAGACGCTTGCGACGGTGCCCCATGTGCTCCGCATTGGCGGCGCGGAGTATGCGAAGCTGGGCACTGAGCGCAACGGTGGCACGCGGCTCTTTTGTCTGAGCGGGAATGTGGCGCGGCCCGGTGTTTATGAACTGCCGATGGGCTACAACCTTAAGAAGATGATTTATGAGGTGGGCGGCGGGATTCCTGATGGACGCTCGTTGAAGGCGGTGGTGCCGGGTGGTTCCTCCACGCCGTGTTTGCTGCCCGATGAGATTGACATCGGGATGGATTTTGACCAGGTTGCGAAGGCTGGAAGCATGCTTGGTTCGGGTGGAGTGGTGGTGCTCGACGACACGACTTGCATGGTGGAGTTTGCGCTGCGGACGATGAAGTTTTATCAGCATGAGAGTTGCGGGTGGTGCATTCCCTGCCGCGAAGGGACGGATTGGTTGAAGAAGACGCTGACGCGCTTTCATTCGGGCGGCGGTGTGGCTAAGGACATCGATAACATTAAGTACCTGGCGGAAAACATGATGGGCCGGACGTTTTGTCCGCTGGGTGATGCGGCGGCTATGCCTACGATTGCGTTTGTTAAGAAGTTTCGGAAAGAGTTTGAAGATCATCTTGACGGCAAGGCTTGCCCTTATGCTCATGTTGCTGAGCCGGCGCTGGTGTAAGATTTGCGCCTTTGAGGCAGGAACAGCATCGGCGTTGTGACCGGACGAGAAGTTGCACTCCTTCTTATTGGATTAGGCGTTGGCCTCATGTTGGCAGTAGCGGCCATCATCGAATACGTTATTTGGTTTCATCACATGTTTATCTTCGGCATTCGTTGGCAGCCTAGTTCGCTGGTCCTGGCTCTGCCATTCATATTGACGCTGCTCGGCTCGATACTTTTGTATCGCTCCAGGAGCGAGCAAGCACGAAATTGAGACCGACGCCGGAAAGGAACCGGTATTGAATTTTGTGGTGGCAGCGAAGGAACAATGAAATACCGGGAGTTCGTGCGTGATTTGCGGGATGACGGATGGCGGCTTAAGAGTCAGGAAGGTAGCCATCAACAATGGGTTCATCCGGCAAAACCGGGTAAAGTAACGGTAGCGGGTCATCCGAACGACGACATTCCGCCGGGAACTCTCAAGGCGATGCGCAAACAGGCAGGGATGAGATGAAGAAAGAGTTTTTGGTCGTTTTTGAGGTAGGGAAAACAAGCTTTGGAGCTTCCGCGCCGGACATTCCAGGCTGCTTTGCAGTCGGGCCGACGCTCGACGAAACGCGGCTGCGCTTTCTGGAAGCGGTCGAGGCCCATTTGGAATGGCTGGCAAGCGACCACGATCCCGTCCCCGAGCCGATGACCACGGCCTACACTTTCACGCGAGAGCCCGGTGAGGAAGCATCTAGCTATTACATTGAATGGCTTGCGATTTCGGTTCCAGTTGAAACGCGCGACGCCATCTCCGCATAAGGAAACGCATGCCAGACGTAAAGTTCACGGTCGACGGCAAGACACTTACGGCCCCCGCGGGGACGCTGCTGATCGACGCGTGCCGGCAGTCGGGCGTTGAGATTCCCGCGTTTTGCTACTACCCGGGGCTGTCGCTGCAGGCCGCTTGCCGCATGTGCGTGGTGCGTATCGAGAAGATGCCGAAGCTGCAGACGGCGTGTACTACGCCGGTCACCGAGGGCATGGTGGTGTTGAGCGAGAGCGCCGAAGTGGTGCAGTCGCGCAAGGCGATGTTGGAATTGCTGCTGGGGAACCATCCGTTGGACTGCCCTGTCTGCGATGCGGGCGGCGAATGCGAACTGCAGGACATGACGTTCAAATATGGCGCGGGGGAATCGCTTTACACCGAGGCGAAGCAGCATCGCGAAGAGCAGCAGTGGTCGCCGGTGGTGTTCTTTGATCGTCCGCGCTGCATTCTGTGTTATCGCTGCGTGAGGGTGTGCGGCGAGGGCATGGACGTTTGGGCGCTGGGCGTGCAGAACCGCGGTGTGAGCAGTGTGATTGCTCCGAACGTCACTGGAGAAGGGGACGACCACCTCGATTGTGAAGAGTGCGGGATGTGCATTGATATATGCCCGGTGGGCGCGCTTACTTCGGGTACTTATCGCTATAAGACTCGGCCCTGGGAGATGAACCACGTCGCCACGATTTGCACCCATTGCGGCGATGGTTGCAAGACCACTCTGGGCGCGCGTCAGGTCGATGATGGACATGAAATCGTGCGCGGAGACAATCGCGACAAGAGCGGGATCAACGGCGATTTTTTATGTATCAAGGGCCGTTACGCATTCGACTTTGCGAACCATGAAGACCGGCTTACTAAACCGCTGGTTCGTGGAACTGACGGTAAGCTGGCTGAGGTGAGCTGGGAGTACGCGCTCGATTTTGCGGGGAAGAAGCTGCGCGAGATTCGCGACACGCATGGTGGCGCTTCCATTGGCGTGATCGGTTCGAACCGAACCACCAACGAAGAAAACTACTTGCTGCAGAAGTTTGCGCGGACGGTGCTCGGCACCAACAATATTGATCATCACCGAACGGCGGATTACGCTGCCTTTGCGCGGGCCCTGGCCCGCCGCGCCGACCGCACGGCTTCGTTGCGCGAGACGTTGACGGCCCCGGCAGTTCTGCTGATCGGCAATGATCCGACGGAGCAGCACCCGCTGCTGGCTTGGAATTTACGGACCAATGTTCGCCTGAATAAGGGCCGAATTTATGTCGTTAATCATGCAGACATCAAGCTGAAGCGGCAGGCGAAAGCGTTTTTTAAAATCTCGCAGGATGGCTATGCGACCGCGGTGCAATATTTCAGCGGGAACGATGGCGTGATCGCTGGGAGCGAGAGCGCGGTGCAGACAGCGGCCGCGGCCTTCCGCGACGCGGTGCGCGCCGAGGAGAAGCTGCTCGTCGTGTTCGGGTCTGAATTTCGCGGTGCGGCGCTTGAGTCGCTGGTCCAATTTGGATTGGGCCTGCCGAACGCAAAGTTTGTTTGCCTTGGGGACTATGTGAATTCGCGGGGTGCGGCGGATATGGGCTTGCTGCCCGACATGCTGCCCGGTTATGTGCCTGTCGATGCTCCCGCGCAGTTTGCGCAGGAGTATGCATCGATGCCCAAGTCTGTTGGGTTGGACATGTTGCAGATGTTCGATGAAGCCGGGCGCGGTGAATTGGCTGCACTATACATAGTCGGGTCGAACCCAGTCGATCGGTTTGGCTTGGATGCGACCGCGCTCAAGGATACCTCCCTCATCGTGCAGGACATGTTCCTTACAGAGACGGCGCTGCTCGCGGATGTGGTGCTGCCGTCGACGAACCTTTACGAAAAATCAGGCACGGTTACAAATACATACGGCGATCTGCAGTTGGTGAAGAAGGCGGCAGACCGCGCGGGTGTTCGCAGTGACTTTGAGTTGATTGTGCGGCTGGCGGACCGGGCCGGGGTGAATCCTAAATCGCTGGTGCCGTTTGGCGCAGGTGTACGCGCGGACATGGGTCAGACGCGCGGCGCGCAGTCCGGCGAGGCAGACCGTCACGCAGTGTGGCTGGCGGCAAACCATCTAGAGCCGAAGCTGAGTCCCTTTGACCCGTTCGCGACGCTCGATGAAATTCAGCGGTTGGTGCCGGGGTATGTGACCTCGCGCCTTGAATTGCTGGCGGGGAACGATACGCATGTGTCGAGTACTTCATCCGCGTCTCCGACTGCAGCGGCGTCGCCTGAACGGGAAGCTTTGGTGCAGATTAATTCGGCTCCGCATGGGACCGGGCGCGGCGATCTGGTGCTGCCGGCGAACGATACCCTCTTCACTTCGGGAACATTGGGACGGTATAGCAAGGTGCTGCACTCGGTGATCGAGTCGCGGGAACCCGCAGAGACGGCGGCTGATTGATGGCGGCGATCAAATGCGTTAGAGGATGGGCAGAGTGAGCATCCTCGTTTTTTTGCTGCTGAGCATTTTGAAGGTTGCGGTCGTCACCGTGATTCTGCTGACGGCTGTGGCTTATACGGTCTTGCTGGAGCGCAAGGTGGTGGGGCGAATCCAGAACCGCTGGGGACCGAGTCGCGTTGGGCCTTTTGGCCTGCTGCAGCCGCTGGCTGACGGCATCAAGTTGTTTCTCAAAGAAGACCTGATGCCGACCGGCGTCTATAAGCCGCTCTATATCCTGGCGCCGATGATTTCGCTGGCGTGCGCGCTGATTTCGATTGCGGTCGTTCCGTTTGGCGCGACGGTACGGGTGCGCGGCGTGGATATGTTTCAGATCGCCGACCTCAACATTGGCTTGCTCGTCATACTAGGTATCACCTCCGTCGGTGTTTATGGAATCGCGCTGGCGGGATGGTCTTCGAATAGCAAATATTCGCTGCTTGGCTCGCTGAGGGCCGGCGCGCAGATGGTGAGTTATGAGCTCGCGCTCGGGCTTTCGTTGGTGGGAGTCGTACTGCGCGCCTCTTCGTTAAGCCTGCGGCATATCGTGGATAGCCAAGCGGCTCACGGAATGTGGTCTTGGAACGTGTTCGGCGGGTTCCAGTTCGTCGCGTTCCTGATTTATCTGACTGCGGCCTACGCGGAGACGAACCGCGCTCCGTTTGACATGTCAGAGGCAGAGACGGAACTTACCGCCGGCTATCACACCGAGTACAGCTCGATGAAGTTCGCGATGTTTTTTATGGCCGAGTACGCGAACATGATTACGGTGAGCTGCGTCGCGACCCTGTTGTTCCTGGGCGGATGGACGAGCCCTTTCGGTAGCCTGCTTCCTAATTTTGGCGGGAGATTTATCATCGCAATTCTGCCTGTGTTCTGGTTTGTGATGAAGGTTTTGTTCTTTCTCTTTCTATATATATGGGTGCGGGGCACGCTGCCGCGGTTTCGTTATGACCAGCTCATGGGATTTGGATGGAAGTTCTTGTTACCGCTTGCGATTGCTAATATTGTCGCCACGAGTCTGTGGCTTGCGATCAGAGGCGGCTAATGTTAGATCGAGTAAATAATGATGGTGGTTTGCAGTTCACCTTCTCACCTTTGCCTGCGTAACCTGCTATACCGCCACGAGCGATTGAAAGCATGCATCTAGTATTGTTCCTGATCTTTGGCGGGCTTTGCGTAGCGGGGGCACTTAACCTGCTGCTACAGCGCCACCCTATCAACAGTGCATTGTCGTTGATCGTGGTAATGGCCTCGCTGGCCGTGTTGTATTTGCTGCTGGGCGCGGAGTTCGTGGCCGCCGCGCAGGTCATTGTCTATTCGGGCGCGATCATGGTCTTATTTACGTTTGTCATCATGCTGCTCAACGCGGGCAAAGAAGATCGTACTCACGGCAGCAGCGCTGCCTATCTGGTCGGCGTGCCGGGAGTCGCGGCCTTGTTCGCGCTCCTAGCATTCATCTTTCTGACGCAGCGCGATCATCTAGGACAGGCGCGGCTCGGCGACTATCTGGTGACTACTACTGACCTTAGCAAGGTGCTGTTCAAGGACCTGCTGCTGCCCTTCGAAATTACCTCGGTGCTCATTTTGATTGCTATCCTCGGCGCGGTTGCGCTGGCGCGAAAGGAGCATTGAGCTATGGTGCAGATGGGGGTCCCTATCTCGTGGTACTTAGTACTGAGCGCGCTTCTATTTTCGATCGGTGTCGGGGCGTTTCTGATCAAGCGAAACGTGATCACGATTTTCATGTCGATCGAGTTGATGCTCAATGCTGTGAACCTTACCTTTGTTGCGTTTGCGCACCAGTGGCGGCAGGTAAATGGGCAGATATTTGTTTTTTTCGTGATGGTCGTTGCGGCCGCCGAGGCCGCGGTGGGGTTGGCAATCATCATTTCGCTCTTTCGCTCGCGTAACACGCTTGATGTCGACAAGATCGACCTGATGAAACTATGACCATTTCGCTCCATTTGTGGTTGATTCCGTTGCTTCCCTTGGCGGGGTTCCTGGTAAATGGCCTGCTCGGCCGGAAGTTGCCGAAGGCCCTCGTCTCGGCGGTCGCACTGCTGGCCACGCTGGCCCCGTTCGCAATGGTGTTGAATGTGGCCGCGCACTTCAATCGATTGACGCTGCCCTACGTTGAGCGTTTTTCCACGCCGTGGATCCAGGCAGGATCGTTCCGCGCAGACTTTGCCTTTTCGCTCGACCAGTTGACGTTGATCATGTTGCTCGTGGTCACTGGGGTTGGGTTCCTGATTCATCTTTATTCGGTCGGCTACATGGGCGACGAGCCGGGCTATTGGCGCTTCTTCGCTTACCTTAACCTGTTCATGTTCTTTATGCTGACGCTCGTGCTGGCGAAAAATTTTCTGGTGATGTTTGTCGGTTGGGAAGGCGTGGGGCTTGCGTCGTACCTGTTGATAGGGTTTTACTTCACGCGGCATTCGGCGGCGAGTGCCGGGAAGAAGGCGTTTGTCGTTAACCGGATTGGGGACTTCGGATTTTTAATAGCTCTGTTTCTGATGAGCGCACATTTT
>DASWUZ010000138.1:0-4312 GCA_036401395.1 Acidisarcina sp. | reverse complement strand
TCAGGCATGTAGCGCCCCGCCTGGCGAAGGAACCAGACCGGAGTGCGGTCCACGGGCTGTCGCAGACAGGCGCGCAGGAAGCGGCTGCCTCCAGTTAGCACG
The DNA here is from genome assembly GCA_036401395.1 of Acidisarcina sp. GTDB lineage: Bacteria > Acidobacteriota > Terriglobia > Terriglobales > Acidobacteriaceae > DASWUZ01. Next base: position 4,210 of record DASWUZ010000138.1, on the reverse strand, counting down.
TCAGGCGCAGCAAGGAAGTCGAGGGGCGCGGCCAGCACTTGAACATCGCTTCCGGAAGGTGGTTTAAAAGTCATACTCAGGTCAATTTCAGGGTAGCATTTTGGCCCGAGTTAGAGGGCTGGCCGAGAGCGCCAAGAGGGCTTAGGTTTGCGCTTGCCTAAAGAAAGCTAGCAAATCAACGGCGATGTAGAACTTAGATTTGGTGGCATATTCGTGCAGCAGCGGTGCGATGAAGAGCGGAGTAAAGCAAGTATTTTCTCTGATCGACTTAGTCTCAATTGTGTTTGAACCTAAGTTGGGATAGTGTCTATCTCACAGATTTCCAATTCAATCAAGCGTTTTGCTTAGCAGCGCTCATGCAACCCCGTCTGTTGCCAGCTGGAAGCGGAGGAATTCCTATGGCGGAAAAGAAGAAGAAAAAGAGTGCTGAGGAGAAAAAGAAAAAGCCTCAAGTGGTCAACGGTGCGGTCCACGCATCTTCGGTGCCGGCGATGCCTCTGCGGCTCGGCAAAGATATCGACTACGACACCGAGATGGCGCGACTACAGATCGAACTGGTCAAGCTGCAGGAGTGGATCAAGCACGAGAAGCTGCGCGTGGTCGTGCTGTTTGAGGGCCGAGATGCGGCAGGCAAGGGCGGCGCGATCAAGAGTGTCACCGAGTCGCTTAATCCACGCATCTGCCGCGTCGTGGCGCTGGGCACGCCTACGGAGCGCGAGAAGACGCAGTGGTACTTCCAGCGCTACGTTCCGCACTTGCCCGCTGCCGGGGAGCTGATACTTTTTGATCGCAGCTGGTACAACCGGGCGGGTGTTGAGCGGGTGATGGGCTTCTGCACAGATGCACAGTATCAGGAGTTCATGCACAGCGCTCCCGAGTTTGAGAACATGCTGGTCCGCTCGGGCATCACGCTGGTCAAGTACTGGTTCTCGGTGAGCGATGAAGAGCAGGAGCGGCGCTTCCAGGAGCGGATGAGCAACCCCACCAAGCGTTGGAAGATTAGTCCTATGGATTTGGAGTCCCGTAAACACTGGGGCGACTACTCCCGTGCAAAGGACGAGATGTTTGCGGTCACCGATACCAAGCATGCTCCCTGGTATGTGGTGAACTCCGAGGATAAGAAATCGGCCCGGCTTAATGTCATCCGCCACCTGCTTTCGCTGATTCCCTATAAGGACCTGACGCCCGAGTCGCTCACACTGCCGCCGCTGCATAAATCGGATTACGTGCGGCCTCCGATGAGTGTGCAGAACTTCGTACCGACGCACTACCACCGCAAAGTCAAGGTGCCAAAGGTAAAGCTGAAGGAGGCGGTTCCGAAAGTTGAACACGCGACGGCCTGAAGTGCTCGGAAGAAGCGTGCGAAAGACTGTTAATCGTCCGTCTGGAAAAGATTTCTTGCGGGATAAAAATATTCAATTTGGCTTATCAGATTTTTTGATGCTTGTAGGCTGACTCGACGCGCCGCTATAGGCTGTTGTGCAGCCCCCAAGCGGATCGTCAGGGTGCCTCACCCATGTCAGAGGGAATTCCTGTCGACAGATGTGTAATACCTTTCCACCTCAACGCAGTGCGCAAATCAAATTCAAAGGCGAAAGAGCAGAGAAACCATGACAAAGTACAAACTCGAATACATCTGGCTTGACGGCAAGAAACCCGTTCCTGACCTCCGCGGCAAGTCTCTACTGAAGTCGTTTGAGAAGCCGCCGACGCTGGCCGACCTGCCCAAGTGGGGCTTCGATGGCAGCTCCACAATGCAGGCCGAGGGCAGCAGCTCCGACTGCGTGTTGAAGCCTGTCGCACTCTATCCAGACATCAGCCGCAAGGACGCCTATATCGTTCTGAGCGAAGTCATGCACGCCGATGGCACGCCGCACTCCACCAATATGCGTGCGACGATCGAAAACGACCCTGACCTGTGGGTCGGTCTTGAGCAGGAATACTTCCTCTATCAAGATGGACACCCTCTGGGCTGGCCCGACCAGGGTTACCCCAAGACTCCGCAGGGACCTTACTACTGCGGCGTCGGCTACAAGTACATGGGCAATCTTGCGCGTACGATCGTCGAAGAGCACTGGGAGGCTTGTCTTGCTGCCGGAATCAATCACGAGGGCATCAATGCCGAAGTGGCGAAAGGGCAGTGGGAATTTCAGATCTTTGCCAAAGGCTCGGCTAAGGCCGCGGACGACGTTTGGACCGCTCGCTACCTGCTGATGCGGCTTTGCGAGAAGTACAAGGTGGACGTTGAACTGCATTGCAAGCCTATCAAGGGCGACTGGAACGGATCGGGTATGCACTGCAACTTCTCGACGAAGTACCTGCGCGAGACAGGCGGCAAGGAATACTTCGAGGCCCTGATGAAGGCGTTCTCAGATAATGTCGCGGCCCACATCGCGGTGTATGGCCCGGATAACCATCTGCGTCTGACCGGTCTGCACGAAACCCAGGCCATCGACAAGTTCAGCTATGGACTTTCGGACCGCGGTGCTTCTATCCGTATGCCGATCAACTTCATCAAGGACGGCTATAAGGGCTACCTCGAAGACCGTCGTCCGAACTCGGAAGGTGATCCTTACCAGATCGTCTCTCAGATATTAAAAACGATCAACAGCGTGCCGAAGCCCTAGTCAAAGCTTCTCGTTCGTGGATAAAAACGCCCCGGCTAATCAGCCTGGGCGTTTTGTTTTCGAGAGAGGGACTTAAGACACGATGGGTAACGGAAAGCTGGATTACTTCACAGAAACTTGATTAAAGCCTAGGCCCAGAAGCATTGCAGTGACGCTGGCCGCCGCGTTTTGGCGGGCCTTGTCGAGAATGCCGTCGGCGAGGGCGCCCTGCTTGAATTGATCTTCGGCCTTGCTGCGGACTTCTGACTCGAGGTTTGGGTCGACGGGGACGAAGAGGCCGGTGACGCGGGAGTAGACTTTGGTCTTCGAGTTATCAAGGCGCACCACCAATATCTGCGCAGGCGGGAGATGGACCTCGACCCTTCTGCTATTGCCATTGCCGGTGATCTGAATGTTGGCGGCTGTGATTAGCGACATATCCACGCCAGCAATGACTTCGCCATGGGTCACCAGCAGGAGCTTGTCTCCGGCTAGGAAGTCTGGCAGGATGGCGCTTTCGCGATCGCCCTCAACGATCTTGTCCATCGTGTAATCGATCGTTTCCAGGCGCTGTAGGCGTTGAATCTTGTTCACGACAGTAGGTAGGGAAGTGTCAATCCGCAGCGGGCGGCCGGTCGCCAACTCCGCCATCTGGTTCCAGATTCCGTGGGTGGCCATGCGGGCAAGGGTCGCTATGCCGAGCATCCCCAGCAGCACCCCGCCGATTAGCAGAACGAGCAGCAAGGAGAGCGCCGAGTGGGCGCGCGTCCGAACCGGTGCCGGCGCTACCTCCTGTCGGGAATCTTCCAGACCACGACTGGCCATCATTGCTCCACAATAGACCAAAGCGGACATCAAGTCAGGAGGGGCGGGTCATTTTTTATTCTGATAATGTGTTGGGCTTATACATAGCGAATGCGCCCACCGCTCTTGTACTCTGGTGAGAGCGGCAGGCTCCCCCAGCCTGCTGCACGCCTTCGTAAGAGGCAGGAAACGCAACGTATGCATGATGGAGCCGAGCCGGCCCGCAGTATCGATTATTTGCACGAGATTGGCAGCCGTATCGCTGCTTCCGATCCATTTCACATGGTGCTGCGGCGCGTGGTTGACGTAGTGACGGAGTTGGTGGAGTGCGATTCATGCCTTGCCTATGTGCTGGATAAGGACCAGCTGGTGCTGCGGGCATCGAAGAACCCGCATGCGGAAATCATCGACCAGATGGAGCTTCGTGTCGGCCAGGGAATCACTGGATGGGTTGCGGAGCATCTGCAAACGGTCGTGATCCCCGAAAAGGCTTATAGCGATCCGCGCTTCCGGGTCTTCAATGATCTGCCTGAAGACCGATTTGAGGCGTTTTTGTCGGTGCCTATCCTGTCGCGTGGCAAGGTTGTGGGCGTGATCAACTTACAGAACCGCGAGCCGCACCAGTATCGGGAGCAGGAAGTGAGGCTGATCTCAACACTCGGGTTCCTGGTCGGCGCCGAGATTGAAATGGCGCGGATGGAGAGCGAGAAGGCGCAGCTTGAGGAGCGCCTGGAAACCCGCAAGATCATGGAGCGCGCCAAGGGGATATTGCAGCGCGACCTCGATATCGACGAAGAAAA
>DASWUZ010000137.1:0-7099 GCA_036401395.1 Acidisarcina sp. | reverse complement strand
AAAGCCATCTACTTCCGGATGGAAGAGCAGCTTGTCTGCGATCTTCCACGGATTTCCGGGGGGCCTTCGGATCGAGCCAGCCATCGAAGACTTCAGCTGGAGGAGCGGGGATGTTGCGCTCAAATTTTAATATGAGGTCTTGGGGGGATTACTTCATCTCTTCTTTCTCTCCTTTTTTTTGTCTTTGAAATGTTTCTCAAACTGATCGAGGCGCTCGTTCCAGAACCCCTCATACTCATGTACCCATCCTGCGACCTGACGCAATGGTCCGCCACGGAAAGATATGAATACTTCCCGGCCCTTCTTTCTGCGCTCAATGAGGCCCGCCCGTTCTAGTAGCTTCAGGTGTTTTGTCACGGCATTCAAGGCGGTGTCAAAGGGCTCTGCGACGTCCAGGAATCGGGCAGGTCCGTTGGCCAACTGCGCAATGATGGCTCGGGTGCGCAATGGCTGTGAGCACGTCAGTCAGTTGGTCCATATCCGACTTACACCATAAGGTGTAATAACGTGCAAATAGATTTTGAATGTGACGGGCTCTGTATAAGACGGATGGGTCCGTGATGGGACGAACGATCGCGTGCTTTCGTACGGCGCTGTTAGGTTAGAATTGTGGGGATGAGACGGGCGCTATCTATATGGATGGTGGTGCTTTTCAGCTTGCCGCTGATTGCGCCGGCGTTTGCCTCTGAGGCAGAGGCGAATGTACCGGTCTGCTGCCGCAGGCACGGCGTGCATCATTGCATGGCGATGAGTTCCGACCCCGGCAAACAGTCCTCGGTTGGGGCGAAGTGCCCGATGAGCGCCGCCTCGTCTTATACGCTTCAGTTGCATCCCGTATTTGCAGCGCAGCCGCAGTCGGCGTGGTCGCCAATGGTGGCTCATCCTGCGAGCAAGGCGCAGACGGAAGCCCGGTATCGGATTGCGTTTAGCCGATCGCGACAAAAACGCGGCCCCCCGGCCGCTGCTTAAGAGAGCACCTCGTCAGCGCATCACTGCCCCGCATTACAGGCCGATAACGGGACTGGTAATGGGCTCGATCCTGCACGACTCTAGAGTGCCAGCCGATTCCGGAGATATTATTATGCGTAAATATTTGTGCGTTGCTGCGCGCGGGTGCACGCGTCGACCGGCGAGCCAGTTAGCAGGTCTCGCCCTCTTTTTACTTGTTTTCTTTTCAGGCACTGCTTATGCAAATGTGTACGGGCGGCTGCAAGGGGTCGTGCATGATCCGCAGCACCGGCCCGTGTCGGCGGCGAATATCATTCTGAAGGCGGCGCACTCGGATTTTGCACAGACGACGTTGAGCGGAGTGGATGGAGCATTTCAGTTTCCGGCTGTGCCGCTTGGCGATTACTTAGTTACGGTGACTCAGCCGGGGTTCAGTACGCTGACGCTGAGTCTAAGCGTGGTGTCGGGTACTACATCCGTGCTGCATCTCGAACTACAAGTTGCGGGCACAACGGCGACGGTCACGGTGACCGGTCAGGAGCCGGATAGCGTGACTCCGGCCACCGCGGTTGATCGGATCGAGATCGCGGAGACGCCGGGGGCCGATCGCACCAATGGCCTCCAGATGATTACTGACTTTGTGCCGGGCGCCTACATGACGCATGACATGCTGCATATGCGCGGCGGTCACCAGGTGAGCTGGCAGATTGATGGCGTGCAGATACCGAACACCAACATCGCGAGCAACCTCGGTGCGCAGATCGACCCTAAGGACATCGACTATCTTGAGGCGCAGCGCGGCAGTTACTCGGCTGACGTGGGCGACCGTACTTATGGTGTGTTCAATGTTGTGCCCCGGACCGGATTTGAGCGTCAGAACGAGGGCGAGGTTGTACTTAGCGCGGGAAGCTATTTTCAGACGAATGACCAGGTTAACTTTGGGAGTCATACGCAGAAATTTGCTTACTATGCCAGTCTGAACGGCAACCGTTCGGGGTATGGCCTGGCGCCGCCGATAGAGCATGTGTATCACGATGCTGCCAATGGATATGGCGGGTTTTTGTCGCTCATTTATAACCGCACTGCTAAGGACCAGATTCGTTCGGCGATGCAGACCAGGGAGGACTACTTCCAGATTCCTTATGATCCTGACCCGGCGAGCGTCGAGAACCAGGCTTATGACTCAAGCGGGTTGCGCGATGGGCAACATGAGCGCGACGAACTCGCGGATGTTTCGTGGGCGCATACATTTGGGCAGGCAGCGGTGTTGCAGGTGTCGCCTTTTTATCATTACAACCGCGCGGATTATGAGCCGGGGTTGATGGATTTGCCGGTGGCTACTACTTCCGACCGAAGTTCGAGTTATGGCGGTCTGCAGAGTTCAATCATAGCCAGTATAGGTCGGAATACTTTACAGGCTGGCATTTATGGATTTGGGCAGCACGATAGCTATCTATTCGGATCGGTATTTAATGATGGAAGCGCGGCTGATTTTCGAAGCACGGTACCGAGTACCGGCGGAGTAGTAGAAGAGTATGTATCAGACAGTGCGAAATTATGGCCTTGGCTTACGTTGACTGGTGGTCTGCGGGAGTCTTCGTTTATTGGTGAGTTTCAAGAAGACCATCTGAGTCCGCGCGTTGGTGCTTCCGTTGAAGTGCCACGGCTCAAGTGGGTATTTCGCGGCTTTTATGGGCGCTTCTATCAGCCTCCGCCATTATTGACTGCGTCAGGGCCGGTGCTTGCCTATGCAAACAGCCAAAACACTACATTCCTGCCGCTGCATGGGGAGCGCGACGAGGAGCATCAGTTTGGAGTGGCGATTCCACTGCTTGGATGGGCGGTCGATGCGGACACTTTCAAGACACGGGTCAATAACTTCCTCGATCACTCGAATGTAGGCGAGTCTAGTTTGTACTATCCAGTGTCAATCGATGGAGCGCTGATACAAGGGTGGGAGGTGACGGTGCGGTCGCCGCGTTTGTGGAGGCGTGGGAGCGCGCACCTTGCTTACTCCAATCAAATTGCGAAGCAGCGAGGCGCAATTACTGGCGGGCTCGTTTGCTTTCCTGTTGCTTCTCCGGACTGCGGTTCGGATTTTAGTTACACTCCGCTGGACCACGATCAGCGCAATACTTTAAACGTTGGGATGGACGGGACGTTGCCCTGGCGGGCCTACGCCTCCACAAATGTTTATTATGGTTCGGGGTTTCATAATGGTTCGCCCGACCAGCAATATCCGGGAGATTATTTGCCGCAACATACTTCGACCGATTTGTCAGTGGGGAAGAAGTTTAGCGAGGCTACAAGCGTTTCAATCAATGCGTTGAACGTGACGAACCGTAGGGTACTGCTGGATAACAGCCTTACTTTCGGTGGGTTTCACTTTAACGATCCCCGGGAAATCTATGCAGAAGTGCGATTCCGGTTTCATTACTGAGCTGCGTGTAGATATCGGGTGGATGGTCAGGTTAAGGCCTGTCTCTAGATCTGAACGCTGTCGTTTTTTGTCGGTCCCACTCATGCCGACGGTGGACTGTCGTCATGAACGTGCAGCCCCTTCCGGTGAGGCTGGTAAATGAACAGTGTGGGGTCGGCGCTGACTTCTCGGGGGAAAGATGCATCCCACGAGTCGGTAGTCTCTTCCATGACGAAGTCATCCTTTGCCGACTGGCTGCTTTCCGATATTCGTTTGCCTAAGGGCGTGCATAGCAGGCCGGAACCGGTGCATGCGTGGTGGCGGGTGATGTGCCTGACTGGCGTCGATTATTTTTCGACGCTGGGTTATCAGCCGGGCATTGCGTTTCTGGCGGCGGGGCTGCTTTCTCCGATTGCGACACTGGTGCTGGTCCTGGTGACGTTGTTTGCGGCGCTGCCGCTGTATAGCCGGGTGGCGGGGGTGAGCCCTAATGGTCAAGGTTCAATCGCCATGCTTGAGCGGCTTTTTCCGGAGTGGCAGGGAAAGTTTTTTGTCCTGGTGCTGCTCGGGTTTGCCTCTACTGACTTCATTATTACGATGACGCTCTCAGCCGCCGATGCAGGGGCGCATTTCATTCACAACCCCTATTGCCCACACTGGCTGTCGAGCCAGATGCTGGTAACGCTGCTGCTGCTGGCGGCGCTGAGCGCCATATTTCTGAAAGGCTTCAAAGAAGCAATCGGGATCGCCGTAGTGTTGGTAGGCGCTTACCTGGCGCTCAATGCGGTGGTGACTCTGAAGGCGTGCGCGGTGCTGATGGCGCATCCTGAGGCGTGGCCGAACTGGAGACAAGCAGTGTTCGCTCAGCACCCGAGCGTGCTGGGAATGATCGGGTTATCACTGGTCCTTTTTCCGAAGCTGGCGCTGGGACTATCGGGTTTTGAAACGGGTGTCGCGGTGATGCCGCTGATCGAGGGCGACGGGCTTGAGGGGCGGATAAGAAATGCGAGAAAACTGCTGACCACCGCAGCGGTCATCATGAGTATTTTCCTCATGGCGACGAGCGTTGTTACCACGCTGCTGATTCCCGCGAATGAGTTTGCGGAAGGTGGCCAGGCGAATGGCCGGGCGATGGCTTACCTTGCGCATCAGTATTTCGGCGGTGCTTTTGGCACTGTCTATGACGTCTCGACGATATTAATACTTGCGTTTGCAGGCGCGTCTGCAATGGCGGGATTATTGAATTTAATCCCCCGGTATTTACCGAGATTTGGAATGGCTCCGGAGTGGGCGCGCGCATCGCGCCCGCTGGTACTGGTGTTCATGGGGGTCGCGGTGCTGGTCACGGTGCTGTTCCGCGCAAATGTAGATGCGCAGGGCGGCGCTTATGCTACCGGGGTGCTGGTGCTGATAACTTCGGCCGCGGTTGCCGTGACGATCCATCTGTGGAACAGGGGCTGGCTGCGGTATGCATTTCTGCTGGTCACGGTGATTTTTATCTATACGACGGCGCTGAATATCTACGAGCGGCCGGAAGGCTTGAAGATCTCTTCCATATTTATCTTGACGATCATCACTACTTCGCTAATCTCGCGGGCGATGCGGTCTACTGAGCTTCGAACTTTGAAAGTCGAGTTATGCCCGGAAACATTGACCGCATTGGCTGAAGATGAAGATCAGGTCATTCGACTAATCGCACATAACCATAAAAATGCCCGGGTGGCGGATAAGCCGGAAGATTTCGACGCAGTAGATGCATTTGTGCGCGAGCGCTACGGGCTGACTCCGACGGAGTGCCTGTTCTTTTTTGAAGTAGAGCGAACGGACGCATCCGACTTTGAACACACATTGGTGGTTGAGTGCCGCGAGATCGGCAAGCATAAGCTGCTTTATACGAAGAGCCCGGTGGTGGCTAACTCAATCGCAGCGATGCTGATCGAGTTAGAGCGGCATACTGGCAGGTTGCCGCATGCTTACTTCAAGTGGAAAGAGGGAAACCCTGTCGTGAATATATTGCGATTTGTTTTCCTGGGTGAGGGCGACACCGCACCACTTACACATGAAGTGCTGCGGCGATCGATCAAGGACCCTCGGCATAGACCTATTATTCATGTGAGTTAGTTTAGTCAGACAAGGTGGCTTGCGGATGCGGACGCCTTCACTCATCTCGTAAATGCAAGCCCACGTCTCAGGCGCTGTGAGAACATTATTGTTTGCCTATAGAGATCAAATCGCTCCGAGTTCTGGTGGTGCGGCTGGGCGCCATGGGCGACATCCTTCATGCGCTGCCCGCGGTGACGGCTTTGCGCGCGGCCCATCCTGAATGGCTAATCGGGTGGGCGGTTGAGCCTCATTGGGCGCCTCTCCTTGTTAGCAGGTCAGCAGGTGATTTTCCCGGAGGCATGGGCGGAGGCGCTCACCTGGTACCCGCTCATGCCGACGGTAGCACTGCCGTGATGAATGGGGCGCCCGAGGTTGGGCAGGCCGTTGAAGAATTCATGTATTCAGAGCGAAACATCGGGCGCCAGGATTCGGAGATGCCGGTGGTGGATCGGGTCCATCTAGTGGGGGCGCGGGGTTGGGGGCGTGCCCCTTTCTCCCGGGGAACCTGGACGGACATTGCGCGGGTGAGGGGGGAGCTGCGCTCGGCGCGGTATGACGTTTGTGTGGATTTGCAAGGGGCAGTGCGGTCGGCGGTGGTGGGCCGATGGGCCGGGGCGGCGCGGATGATAGGAGAGGACGATCCGCGGGAGGGCGCGGCACGGTGGTTTTTTGGGGAGCGGGTGAAGACGGCCGGTACACATGTCATTGAACAGTGCCTTGAGGTGGCGGGGGCGGTAGATGGCGAGGTGCTGCCGTTCGTCGCGGCGGAGTTGCCGCGCGATTCGGTAGCGGAGGCCTGGTGCGAGAGATGGCTTCGAGAGCGGTTTGTGGGCCTGCCATTTGTGATGTTGAATCCTGGCGCTGGGTGGGGCGCTAAGCGCTGGCCCTCGGAGCGGTATGGGCGGGTGGCTGCGGGGTTGGCCGCGATGGGGTGTGGGGTGGTGGTGAATGCGGGACCCGGCGAGAGTGATTTGGCTTCGGCTGTGATTGCTGCGTCGGTTGCTACGGTGCGGGATGCGGCTCCGGTGTTCGCGGTCAGCCCTGGGCTGGCAGAGTTGATTTCTTTGTCGCGGCGCGCTTCGCTTGTGGTGGCTGGAGATACGGGCCCGCTGCATCTGGCGAATGCGTTGGGGCGGCCGGTGGTGGGGATTTTCGGCCCTACCGACCCTGCGCGGAATGGGCCGTTCGGGGCCGGGTCTGGAGCGCGGCCAGAGGAGCAGTTTCGGGTGCTGCGGCATCCTGAGAGCCGGCGCGACCATAGCCGGAAGAGCGATCCTGAGACGGGCTTGTTGACGATTTCAGTTGAGGATGTAATGGGGGCGGCGAAGGAGTTGCTGGCGGGTTCGCTGAGTGGACGAAGCGACGAGGCTCGACCGGAGGCTGGCGCGGCTGGTTGGGAAGATGAGGCCGGCGATAATGATGGCTCAACTGCCGTAAAGGGCGCGCGTGGCGCGGCGGATTTACCGGGGTTCAATTAGGTGGGGTGGGGGCGCGTTGCTAGACGGATTCGGGTGCCGCTGGGGTTTGGGTTTGCGGCGGTATATTTGTCTCTGGCGCGGCCTACTCTGGCCTCGATGCTTTGGAGTCTTGCGCTGGTAGGCCCGGGTATCTGGCTACGCGGATTCGCTT
>DASWUZ010000136.1:0-7070 GCA_036401395.1 Acidisarcina sp. | reverse complement strand
CGCAGGCTCTTGGCGCTCTGCTCGCCGAGCACCCAGCTCACGCCGTCGAGGATGTTCGACTTTCCGCAACCGTTCGGCCCAACCACCACCGCGATCCCCTGGCCAGGGACCTGGACCTCGGTGCGGTCGCAGAACGACTTGAAACCGAGGATCTGGATCTTCTTGAGTTTCAGCAAGGTGGCACCTCTAAGGGTTCGACCGACGCGCATACGCGAGCCAGCGGCTGCCCTCATTCAAAACTTTAGCGATCTGGACAGGCAGGGTCAACAAGGCGGCCCCAACATCTTGTGGATAAGAAGTCCCCGGCCCTACATTTAGGACAAGCGAGCCCGATCAGGTGCTGAAGCCGGAATGCCGAAAATCAAGCGAGAATTGTTTGACATCAGAGCCTTGGGCCACGATACTCTATTCACGATGAACCGCGTGCCCGCCAACCCCGCCGCTTTTGTATCCATGCCAATGTGGATGTGTACGCGCGCGGGCGCAGGGAAGCGGCTGTCGAGATAGATTCTCAAGCAGACCAGATTTCCTATCGGCCCACAGTCCACGACTGAGGGCCGTTGTCATTTGGCGCTCAGTTGCCCCAACCGCAACCGTCGCCCAAGAGGGGCGTGACCAGCAGAGATTGAAAGGGAAGAGAAATGCCAGAGGAACAAGCGCAACATCTAGCCACACTCGCAGTCCACGCCGGGCAGACGGTCGATCCCACGACAGGGTCGCGGGCGGTGCCAATCTATCAGACGACTTCTTATGTTTTCAACGACGCTGACCATGCGGCGCGGCTGTTTGCGTTGCAGGAGTTTGGCAACGTTTATACCCGGCTGATGAACCCCACCACCGACGTCTTTGAGAAGCGCATCGCAGCGCTTCACGGTGGGGCTGCGGCTCTCGCGACCTCCTCCGGTCAGGCAGCGGAGACCCTGGCCATCACCACCATCGCGAGTCTGGGCGACGAGATCATCTCGACTACATCCCTCTATGGCGGCACCTACAATCTCTTCCATTACACGCTACCGAAGTTTGGCATTACGGTGCGGTTTGCAGACGCCGACGACTTCGAAGGAATTCGCGCCCTCATCAATTCAAAGACCCGCGCGATCTACACCGAGACCCTCGGCAACCCGAAGCTCGACATCGCGGACATCGAGAAGCTCGCCGCGATCGCGCATGAGCATGGCCTGCCGCTGATCATCGACAACACCTCCGCGTCGGCCGCCCTGGTGCGGCCAATCGAATGGGGTGCGGACATCGTCATTGAGTCGGCGACGAAGTTCATTGGCGGCCACGGCACCTCGATCGGCGGCGTGATCGTCGATGCGGGAAAGTTTGACTGGAAGGCCTCAGGACGCTTTGCCGACCTGACTCAGCCCGACCCTTCCTATCACGGGCTGTCTTACATCGAGGCCTTTGGCCCGGTGGCCTTCATCATAAAAGCCCGTGTCCAGGGGCTGCGGGACATGGGTGCCGCCCTTTCGCCCTTCAATGCCTTCCTGCTTTTGCAAGGCACTGAGACTTTGCATCTGCGGCTGGAGCGTCATTCTCAGAACGCACTAGCCGTTGCCGAGCACCTCGCGGCGCACCCAAACGTTGCGTGGGTCAACTACCCCGGCCTGTCGACGAGCAAGTATCACGATCGCGCGCAAAAATACATGCCTACTGGCGCGAGCGCGCTGGTTACTTTCGGACTCAAGGGCGGATTCGATGCGGGCAAGACGCTCATCAATTCTCTGAAGTTGTTTTCACTGCTGGCGAATATCGGCGACGCCAAGTCGCTGGTCATTCACCCTGCGTCGACTACGCACGCGCAGCTCACTTCGGAGGAGCAGCTTTCGACCGGCGTAACTCCAGACCTGGTTCGCTTGTCGGTGGGCATTGAGGACATCCGCGACATCCTGGCAGACCTCGATCAGGCAATAGCCGTTTCCAATGGCGGGAAAGTGGTGGAGAAGAGGGAACTGGCCGCGCACTAGCGGCCCGCACCTCGATGACTTCTCTGATAGTTAATGCGGCTCCAACCCCGAGTGCTGAGGGAGACTTCGTCATCGACGGAGTCTTCCCGCTTGATGCCGGCGGTGCGCTCAATTCGCCAACAATTCACTACGCAATCTATGGCAAGCCGGATGCGGCTCGCGACAATGTGGTGCTCGTGTGCCACGCGCTGTCGGGCTCTGCGTTGGTAGCGGAGTGGTGGCCGCAACTCTTCCTTCAATCCGGGCGGGCCGGTGGTCTGCTTGATCTTGAGCGCGAGTGTGTCATCGGCATCAACATTCTGGGCTCGTGTTACGGCTCGACTGGGCCAGGTTCCATAAACCCCCTCACCGGCCGGGCTTATGGGCCTCTCTTTCCGCTCATCGGGATTCGCGATATTGTGCGCAGCCAGGCTCTGTTACTCGACTCGCTCGGCATATCGCGAATCCGGCTCGCTATCGGCGCGTCCATCGGCGGTATGCAGGCGCTGGAGTGGTCGATACTTTTCCCGGAAAGGGTGGAACGCGTAGTGTCAATCGGCGTCGCGCCGCTGAGCGCGATGGGACTCGGGCTTAACCACCTGCAGCGACAGGCGATACAACTCGACCCTGCGTGGAACGGCGGTGATTACGCGCCGGACTCGCCCCCTCGCAGAGGTCTGGCTCTCGCCAGGGCGCTGGCGGTGAGCACGTATAAGTCAGCTGAGTTGTTTGAGGAGCGCTTCGCCCGCAAGCCCGACAGGTGCGGCGAAGACCCCTGGGCCGGTGAGCTGCCGACGGGCGAGGTCGCGGGGCTGAACGGTGGCCGCTTCGACGTAGCCGGATATCTCGATCACCAGGGCGACAAGTTCAACCAGCGTTTTGACGCCAACTCCTATCTGGCGATCACTCGCACTATGGACACATTCGATCCAGTGCGCGGCTACCCATCGCGGGCAGCGGCCTACCGGCACATTCAGGCCGCTGTAACGCTGGTCGGCATTTCGTCGGACTGGCTCTTTTCTCCCGCAGACATTCGCGCCATGGCGGATCAGATGAAGGCAGCCGGAGTCCGGTGCGAGTATCGGGAACTCCAGTCTTCGCACGGGCATGATGCGTTCCTGGCCGAGCCCGACGCGCTACTAGCTTTACTGGCCGTCTGAATCCGTTTTTACCCTCATACAACTTTCGGATTTCTGCGCTCCGCCCCGGGCCATAAGAAGTCCGAAGAATCCTGACCAGGCCGATTGACACGACTGAGAGGAAGAGTTAAGTTGTCTCTTATCGGTAAGTCGATGCTTACCCTCAAAACCTCTTTTGAACGGAGATGAGATGACTGTACTAACGGAACGAAATGTGGCGACGCCAGTTGACTCCATATATTTAACCAACGACGGATTCTTCTCACGAGCCTTAGAGGGGCTCAGTGAAGACGAATTGTGGTATCAGCCGACCGAAAACAGCAATCCAATGCTATGGATCGCCGGGCACACTGCGCAGGCGCGGGTGCTCGTTTTAAAGCTGATGAGCGAGAGCCATGAGACGGGGTGGAATGGCCTCTTTGACCGGGGCAATTCACTGAAGAGTCGCGATCAGTACCCACCAGTAGAGGAAGTGGCGAGAGCGATGAGGGAGACCGGCGAGAAATTACACGTTAGGCTCCAGTCTATGACGGACGAAGAATTGTTGCAGCCTGCAACCGGCCCGACATTTCCAAACGCGAAGACACTCATAGATCAGATAGCGTTCCTGGGGCTGCATGAAAGCTACCATGTGGGCCAGATGGCGTACGTGCGCAAGGCGTTGGGGCACGGCCAACTCGTGGGCTGAGCCGATTTTGCGCCATGTCTTGCCCCTCTAGACCCCGTCCCTCAAGGCTTCTGGGTTGGCCGCACGAGCACTTCGCTGACGAAGGACTGCGGAGCCTGCGTCACCAGCATGGCCACGACATGAGCGATGTCGTCAGGCTGGATTTTCTTCTCGGCATTCTTGCCCGAGGCTCCTCCGCCGAACCTGGTGTTGACCGAACCCGGCGCGACCGCCGAAACCCGAATACCGTGCGGTCGCAATTCCTCGGCAACGGAGTAGGTCAAGCCATTGAGTCCCCACTTCGTCGCCGAATAGGCAGCGGCGTTGGCAACCGGATTGTGCCCTGCGAGGGAAGAGATGTTCGCGATGTGACCCCGCCCCGCCGCGATCATCATCGGTGCGAATGCGCGGATCATCAAATACGGCCCGCGGAGGTTGGTAGCGCTCATCGTCTCCCAATCTTCGACAGCCAGTTCATGCAGCGGCCTTCCGGCGATCGCAACACCCGCGTTGTTGACGAGGATGTCGCAGCGCCCATAGCGCTCGCCGATCGTCTCGCCAAGCTTTGCCACCGACGCCGCATCCTGCAAATCGCACGGGAAAATATCGGCTTTGCCGCCCAGCCCTTCGATCGCGCTCTGCACCCGTTCCAGATTCGCAGCGTTGCGGCCAACCAGCCCTAAAACCGCTCCCATTGCGGCAAGGCGAAGGCAAATTGCCTCCCCAATGCCGCTGCCTGCGCCGGTGATGATCGCAACCTGTCCTTCTAATGCTGTCATTTCGCCTGCTTTCACTCTCCACCGTCTCTTACCGACTGGTGTCACTTGCCAATGGTTTGATTCTGCATGAAGCGTGTGCGTCATAGCCATTCTTGTGGCTGCCGTCCAACGCACTTGGCGCGAAATCGCCCCACTGATATAGAGTTTGTGAGTCGAATACATCCGACACACTCAGAGGAAAATCGCAACTATGAAACCCCGTTTCATCCCCGAGCTGGCCGTTCTGCTCCTGCTTTCGCTGTCAACTTCAGTCTTGGCCGAGATTCGGTTGCCGCATGTCATCAGCGATCACGCCGTACTCCAGCGCGACGCGCCCATTCACATCTGGGGCTGGTCTGATCCAGGCGAAAAGATCATCGCCCATTTCCACGCGCAGACCCGTGCAACCGAAGCGAACAAGTACGGCGAATGGTCCCTCTACCTTCTTCCAGAACGTGCTGGCGGCCCGTACGAACTGACCCTGTCAGGTAACACAGAGAGTTCAAGCATGAATTCGGCGTCCGAGCCAGCCGCGCCAGCCAGCACCACCGCAACCGCGCCTCCTGCAGCTGCAGCAAGTGTGGGCGCGCCAGCGACACCGGCCGGGCTCACGATAAGCGACCTGCTGGTAGGCGATGTATGGTTCGCCTCCGGCCAATCCAACATGGAGATGCCCCTTAACGGATTCCCCGGCTCGGCTGTCCTCAAAAACGCCGACCAGGAGATTGCCAGCGCGAATCAACCGCAGATGCGCCTCCTGCTGGTCGACCGCAAGGCTTCCGATGTTCCTCAGGCGGATACCGCCGCGACGTGGACACTCTGCACCCCCGAAACGGCAGCAAAGTTCTCCGCCGTCGCATATCTCTTTGGTCGCGAGATCAGCAATCGCGAACATGTTCCGGTCGGCCTCATCGACTCCACGTGGGGCGGCACTCCAGTCGAGTCGTGGATCTCGCTCGACGGTCTCGCAGCCGATGCCTCGCTTATGCCGGCCTTCGCCACGCGCGCCCGATTCGCTAATGAACAGACCCGCTTATCAGCAGTGATCGCGGAGGAGCGTCGGGAAGACGCCGCCGCCAAGGCCGCCGGGCAGCCGCTGCCGAAGCACCCCTGGCACCCCGCCGAAATTTCATGGGCCCCGGCGTATCTCTACAACAGCCTTGTCGCGCCGTTCACTCCCTACTCCATCAAAGGCGTGATCTGGTATCAGGGCGAGACCAACAGCGCGCCCGAAAGAGCCCCGCAATATGTGCGGCTCTTCCCAGCGATGATCTCCGACTGGCGCGCCAAGTGGGGTCAGGGAGACTTCCCGTTCCTGTTCGTGCAGATTTCCAGCTTCGACTCGCCGGGCGAAAACTGGGGCATCATCCGCGACGCGCAGCGCCGTACGCTGTCGCTGGCCAATACGGGGATGGCGGTTTCGCTCGACGTCGGCGAACGCGACAACGTTCATCCGCCAGACAAGCAGACCGTGGCTGCCCGGCTCGTTCTCGCCGCGCGCAACCTCGCTTATAACGAGCCGATCGAATACTCGGGGCCGCTCTTCAAGCAGGCTACCGTTGAATCCATGCCCAATGGCGGTAATGGCTTTCGTATCTGGTTTACCCATGGCGCAGGCTTGAACGCAAAGGGCGGAGCACTGCGCGGATTCGAGGTCGCGGGCGAAGACAAACATTACGTAACTGCTACTGCGACAATTGAGGGCAACTCTGTTCTTGTCAATTCCCTGATCAAGCCGCCGGATAGCAGCAGTCAGGTTCCGGTCTACGTCCGCTACGCGTGGGCGGGGTTCAGCGACGCAAATCTTTACAACCAGGCTGGCCTTCCCGCACCTACATTCACATCGGAGTAGCATAAGTTTCGGCCTGCTTGAGCCCCTTCGACTATCGCCATCGAACTACTACCAAGGAGCACTGAACATGAAATTGCGCTCGCACTTTATTCCGGCTCTCGTCGCACTCACAGTCTGTGCATCACAACTGTTCGCTCAAGAGAGGCCCCAGCCGCCACCCCGCGTACAAAACGGTCTCGCGCTCACGCCACCTATGGGGTGGAACACGTGGAATAAATTCGGCTGCAATGTGGATGAGAAACTGATCCGCACAGCCGCCGATCAGATGGTTTCGACCGGCATGAAAGACGCGGGCTACACCTACATCGTCATCGATGACTGCTGGCACGGCGCGCGCGATGCACACGGCGACATTCAGGCGGACGCAAAGCGCTTTCCCGCAGGCATCAAAGACCTGAGTGACTACGTGCATTCCAAGGGCTTGAAGTTTGGCATCTACTCCGATGCAGGGAGCAAGACATGCGCCGGGCGTCCCGCCAGCCTCGGTCATGAATATCAGGACGCCGCTCAGTACGCTGCGTGGGGCGTGGACTACCTCAAATATGACTGGTGCAACACCACAACGCAGGATGCCCGCGCCGCCTACACGCTGATGAGCGACGCGCTGCGCGCATCGGGCAGGCCGATTGTCTTCAGCATGTGCGAATGGGGCACCGCCAAGCCGTGGCTCTGGGCCACCGGGGTCGGCAACCTCTGGCGCACCAC
>DASWUZ010000135.1:0-4291 GCA_036401395.1 Acidisarcina sp. | reverse complement strand
GCCGTCGAGATTGCGAGAAACTATAGCATCGTCGGAGGAGTCAACAATGGCAGCCAGCAGGATGCGTGCCTCCTCCGCCTGCCGCCGGTCAGAGATGTCACGGAAGGTGAGAATGATGCCAGTGAGCGCGCCCTCGTTGTCGAGGATGGGGGCCCCGCTGTCGTCGATGCTGATCTCGCGGCCATCCCGCGCCAGCAGCACAGTGTGATTAGCCAGGCCAACGATGGACTTCGTCCGCCTTACCTTCTCGACCGGATTTTCGACCGGCTCCCGGGTGTGTTCGTTGACGATATGGAAGACCTCGGCGAGATCGTGGCCCACGGCATCGGCCAGTGGCCAGCCGGTGAGTTGTTCCGCAACATCGTTCATGAAGCTGACACACCCATCGGCGTCCGTGGTCATTACCGCGTCGCCGATGCTCTTGAGCGTGATGTAGAGGCGCTGGCGGCTGTCGGCGAGTTCTCGACTCCGGGCAGCAACGTCGCGTACCAGCTCTTCCAACGTCGCACCCTGGGCCGCCAACTCACCCTGAAGCACGGCCTGGGTACGCTCCAGCTCGACACGCCGCTCCTCTGATACCCGGGCCGAGCGCAAAGTAGTGAGAATTGCCGGAATCAGCGGAGGAAGGGCAACTGCGGTAGCGATCGAAGCCACTGCGGTCACTACCTTCACGTTCGCGGCAAGCCAGTAAAGCGGTGACCAAAGAGTCGTCACAATTTCGAGCACGTGGGTCATGCCGCAGGCAACGATGAACGCTCCAAACGCGAGGAACATCCAGCTGAAGGGAATGTCGCCGCGCGCCTTGAGAACCAGCACGGCCAAGGTGGTCGAGATAACAAAGTAAGCAAGTGCGATCAGCGCGTCGGAGACAAGGTGCGTCCAAAGCAGGCGGGGGTTCCAGAGATAGCAGAACCCATGCAGCAGATAGGAAGAAGTGAAGGAGCGACCGAGAGCTCCGGTGCCCCACAGCAGCGCCAGAGTCGTTAGAAAGAGCCCTGGAATCCAGACTTTAGCGAACCTGGAGGGCAGCGTCTCTCTGATAAGAACTCCACTTGTCATGCAGAGGTCCTCGCGTCGGATGGGAGATTTTCATAATGATTCAAAGGGCCGGCAGTTTCCCGGAACCGGCGGAGCCGGTCCGCAAAGCACAACATCGCCTCTCTGAGGCGTGGTGTGCGATGATGCCGGAATCATTTTAAGGCCGCACTATGATCACAGCCAAACCACTGGAGGGCAGAGTGACGTTGAGCGTATCGCCGGTGAGCGATTGCTGATCAGCTTCCGGCTTTACCCGAATCACTTCGCGAAGCTCTTTAATCTGGGCCTGGCTCGGATATTGCGGCCTGCCCATCTTGTTATAGGCACCAAGTGTATCCCCGTGGGTCGCATCGACGCGGTAGATGTAGGCCTTCGCCGTGGCCGTCATGCCTGCTATCTTGAAGGCGATCGTTTTGTCGGGGACCGTGGATCCCGGGGGCTCGGCGAAGTTCCACGCCGCAATCACCAGCGGCCCATCCTTGCGCTTGGTCACCAGCACGTCGTCGGAGGTCGAGGCCAGGCGCGTGTCGCCCAGCAGATGCAGCATGGAAAACACGCGGTAGGCCGGCTTCGGAATGCTGCCCGCTGCGATCAGCCCGTAGCCACCGTAGAAGGGCTGCTTCACCACACCCTGCTCTTCAAAGACGTCAGAGAAACTCCAGTAAGACATGATGTCAACCAAGCCATCGCATTTTCGAATCGTGTCCGCCATCCACGGCCCCATGTAGATCGTGTCGGTGATCAGGGGCTCGTTCGCGTAGGTAGCGTTGAACTCGCTCCAGATCAGCGGAATCGAAGGTCGCGCAGACGCCTTGATCTGGTCGTGGACCTTAGACACCGCCACGCAGACCATCTGATGCGGCGCGATCGGACGCTTGTCGGGGAAGACATCGGCGGTAGAGTCGTTGCCGTAAACGTGAGTCGAGACAAAGTCGAGTGGGACGTGTTCCGCCGTTGTGTGGGCAATGATAGCGTCAACCCAGGCGGCCTGCGCCGTAGACGGGCCTCCGACGCGAATCTTCTCATTGACGGCCTTAAGCGCCCGCGCCGTGTGGTCATAGAGTTCGAAGTAGGTTTTCTGCGCAGGCTTGCCCGTCCAGAAATCGATGTTCGGTTCGTTCCATACCTCGAAATACCATGTCGAAACTTCATCAATGCCGTAGCGGTCGACGAGGTGCTGCGCGAAGGCGGTGATCATCGGGTCCCACTTCGAATAAATGGGCGGCGCGACGATCTGCTTGTACCAGAACGCGTGGTAGTCGAGACGGCTGGCCATCTTCTTCGGAGTAAAACTCAGCTCGACGAAAGGCTTGACCCCGTTGGCCAGCAGCCCGTCATAAATCTGGTCGATGTAGCTGAAGTTGTAGACCGGCTTGCCCCGTGCATCCTCGTCATAGACGCCCAGCTCGTCGTGGAAGATGGCGTGAAACCGGACGTACTGGAAGCCGGTAACGTGCTTCACCGCGCGCATGTCGTTCCGATAGCTCTCCCGCAAGGTGAGCTCAGCCCGCCCCGAACCGAACATCTGCTCCCAGAAATGAGGAAACGGCGTCGCGGGTGCGTTGCTGTCGATAGTTACCGTCTCGGTCGCTTGTGCACCCGCGTCGCGCGATAGGACGGTGGGTAAGACAATCAAAATGAGGGTGCTGTACAGAATAGATCGGAACGAACCCGCAACACGCATGACGACCTCGGAAGGATTGAGACTACCTGCCTGTGAGATGCGACGGCAGGGGAACGGTTCATCCTAACCGATGGCGTCCTTCAATGGTCTGAGATTTTGCGGTTCTGCCCCATGGCCCATATCATCACCATAGGAGTTTTCGATGGCGACCACTTCCTATAAAGAGGTATTGCAAGTTGCTGCGGCTCTGCCCCGCGATGAACAACTGCGTCTGGTTCAAGAGTTGGTAGAGCATACACGCGAGAGTGAGCCCGCGACGAGCGTGATGGAGTTGTGCGGTCTGGGGCAGGAGATCTGGCAACGACAGCACGACGCCCAGGAATACGTCAACGGTGAGCGCGCCTCATGGAATGGCTGAAAAGAGTGGTTGAAACCTCTCCTCGGCCACACCGTGGGTCTCGATACAGCCCCGCTGATTTATTTCATTGAAAAGCACCCAGTGTACCTTCCTCTGCTCCAGCCGTTCTTCGAGGCGGTCGAGCACGGAGATATTGAGATCGTTACGTCGACCCTCACGCTGACCGAGGTTCTAGTCCATCCGCTTCAACAGGGAGACGAGGTGCTCGCCGGACAATATTCCCGCATCCTTCTCAACGCTTCTCATGTAACGATGCTGCCCGTTTCGCCAGCGATTGCAATCGAGGCGGCGCATTTACGGGCTAGCCGGGGATACAAGACACCAGATGCCATTCAACTAGCCACGGCGGAGTCCGGTCATGCTACGTTTTTTGTAACAAACGACGAGGCTCTGACTAATACATCCGGCATGCAAGTCTTGGTGCTCAAGAATCTGGTAGGGCAGCCTGAAATCCCGCTACGTCGGCCACTAGCCTGACGATGATTGTGCGGACGCCGCGATCTCAAAAAAGCCGGGGACCAATTCCGGCACTCGAAAGCAAACTCTAATCATGCACCGGGCAGGTGGCCGATTCATCCCGCAGGGTTGAGTGGCTATACGAAGCATCCTCTTGCAGCCACCCATCGTGAGCATTGCTATAGAATCCGTCGTGTCCCATTTCGAAAGAGAGCTTTGATGTCAACACCCGTGACGCGTTCATCGTTCCCTCGAATTCTGAAACACAGAAATTAGACCTCTAAAACGGGGAATGCAATGTCTGGAGTATTTATCAGCTATCGCCGTGAAGACAGCGGCGGATATGCAGGGCGGCTGTTCGATATCCTGAGCGCTCGCTTTGGCAAAGAGAACACCTTCATGGATGTCGACGCCATCAGCGGCGGCGACAACTTTGTTACCGTGATCGAGCAGAAGGTTGGCTTGTGCGATGTGCTCCTCGCTGTGATCGGCGAGCGCTGGCTGACAGTCACTGACGAAAAAGGCACGCGGAGGCTTGATAACCCTGGGGATTTCGTGAGCCTTGAAATTAGTAAGGCGCTCGAACGCGGAGTGCGTGTCATTCCGATTCTCGTGAGCAAGGCGACTATGCCGCGGCAGGCAGACCTTCCCGAGGATTTGCGTGCCCTGTCCCTCCGCGAAGCGGTCGAGCTCAGGGACGAGTACTTCCGCGACGACGCGAACCGGTTGGTCGACCTTCTTGCCAGGACCGCCCC
>DASWUZ010000134.1:0-6710 GCA_036401395.1 Acidisarcina sp. | reverse complement strand
CTGGATTTGACGCCAGAGGGGGCCGCGAGCGCCTCCGCCGCCGAGACGGACGGCTTCGACGGGAATGCCTAGTTCAGCAAAAAGAGTGAGGGTGTCGCGCAGGGAGTAGGCGACGCCTTCCAGGATCGCGCGAACGAAATGGGCGGAGTTGTGCGATGCGGTGATGCCGGCGAAGGCTGCGGTGGCGTGGGAGTCGAGGTGCGGGGTGCGTTCGCTGAGGAGGTAGGGCGCCCAGAGGAGGCCGTCGCTGCCGGGAGCGATGCTCGCGGCCATGGCCGTGAGTTCGTCATAGGTGCGGTTGGCGGCGAAGGTGTCGCGATACCAGCGGAAGGACAAGCCCGCGGATTGGGTGACGCCCATGACGTGCCAGCGGCCGGGGACGGCGTGGCAGAAGGTGTGTAGGCGGCCGCCGGAGTCTTTGGTTGGCTTGGCGGTGGCGGCGAAGACTACACCCGAAGTGCCTATCGTCGCGCTGACAGAGCCGGGTTTGAGAATGCCCATGCCCACGGCTCCTGCGCCTTGGTCGCCCGCTCCCGCGACTACGGGGATGTTTGCGGGGAGGCCGGTGAGGGTGGCGGCTTCGGCGGAGATTTTTCCGCAGACTTCAGAAGACTCAAAGAGCGGGGGCAGCCACGACTCGGGGATGCCGGCGACGCTCGCTACTTCGGCGGACCATTTGCGGTTAGTGACGTCGAGCAGCAGGGTGCCGGAGGCCTCGTGGACGTCGATGGCGTAGGTGCCGGTGAGGCGGTAGCGGACGTAGTCCTTGGGGCACATAATCTGTGCGATCTGCGCGAAGATCTCCGGCTCGTGCTCTTTGACCCAGAGGAGTTTCGTCAGCGTGAAGTTGGGGAGCGCGGGGTTGCAGGTGAGTTCGATGAGGTGTTCGCGGCCTAGTTTTTCGTGGAGCCAGTCGCATTGCGGGCCGGTCCGCTGATCGCACCAGATGAGTGAGGGGCGGAGCACTTTGCCGGAGGCGTCGAGCATGACTGCGCCGTGCATCTGGCCGGTGAGGCCTACGGCGGCTATGGCGTTGATGGGGGTGTTGGGGTCGGGGGCTTTGTGGATGGCGGCGGCGATGGCTTCTTTGGCGGCGCGCCACCAGTCCTCGGGGTCTTGCTCCGCCCAACCGGGGTGGGGCGTGCGGAAGGGTGCGTGTTCGCTCGATGCGGAAGCGATGACTTTGCCGTCTTCGTCAATGATTACCGCGCGAGTGCCGCCGGTGCCTACATCGATGCCTAGGAACCTCACTTTGTCCCTCCCAACTTAATCGGTGTGTTGCCTCCGCGACGATAAGACTAACATCTGAGGTCCCGGTCCAGCCGTCCCCTTGTTGCTGCGTTGTTCGTCTAGGTGTGGATGATTACGGATCCCTGTGCGAGATCGGTAGCCTATATCCTTAAGTCCAGACACCGATGAGTAAATGCGATTGGATGATTCGGAATATCAAGGTGGCTTTGCTCGCCTTGTTCGGCCTGTTGCATGGTTTCGCGGCGCATTCACAGGCCGTGGCGCCACAGGGTAGCGGGCTGGTACCGCTCAAGGCAAGAGTCATTGTTTTTGTGCATGGCCTGCATGGCAGCGGTGATTCATGGCGCGCTGCGAACGGCGCTTACTGGCCGGACTTGATTCGGAAAGACCCGCGCTTTCGCTACTCCGACGTGGAAGTTGCGGAATATCCTACGCCGCAGTCGGATGGCACGATGTCGAGTGTGCAGTTGGCCGAGATCCTGTGGACTCGGCTCAATAAGGACCACGTCTGGGAGCATCGCGAAGTGGTTTTCATCGCGCATAGCCTGGGTGGAATCCTTGTCGAAGAGATGCTGTTGAGGCATCCGGCGGAGGCGGCGCGAGTGAAATTCATCGTGTCGTATGGCACCCCTCACGAGGGCTCATCGATCGCGCGCATTGCTTCCTTCTATGACAAAGACCCGCTGCTGAACGAACTCAGCGACGCGAGCGATAACGCGTTGCTGACCAAGCTTGAAGATAACTGGCGCGGGCACGATGCGGTCAATGGCATCCACAGGTTTTGCGCTTACGAGGGCGAAGACACGGTGCCGGAAAATAGAGTTGGGCGATATCTGAGGACGCATGCTCGGGTGGTTGGCTACTTCAGCGCGACTTATGGGTGCGATGTGACTACGCCGCCTCAGGAGATCGCTGCCGATCACCTGCACATGGTGCGGCCTGTGGACCGTGCATCTAGTGCTTATGATTTTTTCTACCGTGTGTACCGCGATAATCCGATCCTCGAAGAGCAGATTGTTACGCGCGAAAACGTGATTGCGGGCCTTGTTGCTGGGTGCGGACGGCGCAATGCTAATCCTGATCTGCAGGTGCCGGTGGCGCTCGATAGCGCAATGCGGGAGAAGGTGGTGGCGGCGTCCGCTTCGTTGATCAATACTTCGGACGTGCGGGATGTTGATCCGAATCCGCCAGTGGTGACGCGGGTGGATGCGGAGGGCGTGGCGCATGTCAATTACGGATTCAGCGGGCCGAGCAGGAAGGTCTTTGTTTGTCTGGGGACAGGTCGGGCTTCTTTGAAGGTTGAATTCACTGTGGATCGGCAAGTGCCGGTGCGCGAGCCGGTGAATTGAGGGGAAAGGGGCAGCATTGGTCGCAGATTGAACAGGTCCGTCGTTTTTTTGTAGTTGGTGATTTGCGATTGCTAAAGCGAGGGAGCGAGGAGACGGAGGAGGAAGAAGATCACGATGCCGGCGAAGAAGACGAGGGCCATGCGGATGCCGGGCTCGCGGTTTACCTCGGGGACGAGGTCGGTGGCGGCTACGTAGATGGCGACGCCGGCTGAGAGGGGTAGCCCGGCCCGCACCCAGGATGGGAGCAGATTGATGACGAGGACTCCGGCGAGGGTGGTTGCGGCAAGCAGGATTGCGGAGTAGAGAGCTGCGCGGCGGCTGCGGCCGCTGGCGAGCATGATGGATGCGACGGTGAAGCCTTCGGGGACTTTGTGGAGGAAGATGGCGAGGAAGATTACCCATCCCAGCCAGTTGGAGATGACGAAGCCGGAGCCGATGGCGACGCCGTCGAAGAGCGAGTGTACGGCGAGGCCGCCGAGGACGGAGTTGCCGGTGTGGTGGCTGATGAATTCGTCGTGGTGGGTCTCTTCGCCGAAGTGGAAGTGCGGCGAGATGGTGTGCTCCATGAGATGGATGATGCTGTAGCCGGCGAGGACGAGGACGGGTGTCCAGCGGGCGGAGAAGCGCATGGCTTCGGGAATCATTTCGAGGAAGGCGGCGGCCATCATGAATCCCGCACCCAGGGCGACGAAGTAGCGGAGGTATCGGCGCTCCCAGTTGCCGCGCACCATGATGAGGCCGCCGAAGATGTCGGCTACGGCGGCTACGCTTCCGAGGACTAGGGAGAGAAGGAAGGGGCTCATAGAGTTTATACGGGTTTAATGTCTATTGGGCTCTAAACCCACGTCTCAGAATCGAGACATGGGGCACCCGCTTCAGTTCGAAGGGCGGACATGTATCGGTACTGCGGAGGAGTGCATTACGTGATCCCCGGAGTTATTGGTTCCTGTAAACGTAACCGCCACTGTGGCATATACACGTTGGCTTTTTAAATATGTATCAGCCACTGTGACGAATGTGCATTACGTCGCCGTCCTGGACGCGATACTCTTTGCCTTCGAGGCGCAGGGTGCCCTGAGAGCGGGCCACGGCCTCGGAGCCGGCGGCTAGAAGGGTGTCCCAGTGGATGGTCTCGGCGCGGATGAAATGCTTTTCTAAATCGGAATGTATCGCGCCTGCTGCCTCCTGCGCGCGGGAGTTGACTGGGACGGTCCAGGCGCGGCATTCATCTTCCCCCACAGTGAAAAAGGAGACGAGGCCGAGCAGTTCGTAGCTCTTACGGATGAGGCGCCGCAGGCCGCTCTCCGTCAGGCCGTATCCTTCAAGGAATTCCGCGGCCTCGTCCTCTTCCATCTCAGACAACTCGGCCTCTACTTTGCCGCAGATGGCGGTCGCCCCGGCGTTGGGTCGCGACGATATTTCGGTGAGGCCATATTTGGCGGTTGCCGCTTCGAGGTCCGTGCCTAACGTCGTGCTTTCCGAGATGTTGACGACGTAGAGGATCGGTTTTTGCGATAGGAATGTAAATCCGCGGATGAGTTTCTTTTCGTCGGGGGTGATCTCAAGTTCGCGGATCGCCTTTTCGGCTTCGAGCGACTCTTTGCAGCGAAGGAGGAGGGCTTGTTCGCGGAGCAGTTCGTCAGTCTTGCCGCGCTTGAGGTCTTTTTCGAGGCGCTCCAGACGCTTCTCGACCTGCGTCAAGTCAGAGATCATCAGGTCGAATTCGACATTGCGAATGTCCCGCAGGGGATCGATCGGGCCGACGTGGGGGATGGAGTCGTCTTCAAAGGCGCGCAGGACGTGGATGAGGGCGTCGACGTTGCGCAGGTTGGTAAGGAAGTTGGTCTCTTTTAGCGCGTCCTGGCCGATGGCGGCTACGTCGGCATACTCGATGGCGGCGTACATCGTCTTCTTAGGTTTGTAGAGTGCGGCTAGTTTGTCGAGACGATCGTCGGGGACCTTTGCTACACCGAGGTGCGCCTCGCGCGGGTTTGAAAAGCCGCGGTCTTCGAGCTTTGCGCCCGTCAATATTTTAAACAAGGAGGTTTTGCCGACCTGGGGCAGGCCGATGATGCCGGTTTTCATGGGCGTCCTGAGTTAGAAGACTGATGGGCGGGTGTCACCGCACTGTGTGAAACTTATGTGTGAGATATGGATAAATATCCAGGGCAAGCTGTTGCTCGGGAGTCATGAGAACAGCAGTCTTTATGATACGCGGAGGGTGATACGGGCGGCTTTGTGTAGAGGCTTTCCCGGTGGGTGCCGCTCGGTCGCATTTACTTTCGGGCTAGGGCGCGGCGTAGTACCACTTCAAGGGCCGACTTGACCTGTAGGTAGTCGTCTCCGGTGATCTGTCCTTCGAGTCGCTCAGTTTCGAGCGTAAAGAGCTCTTCTTTAAGCACGCCTAGTAGGCCGGCTTGTGTCGTCGTGGCCGAAAGCGGAGCAGTAGTTGCCACTTCGTCGGAACCGGAGCCGGATTTGCGGCGCAGCAACAGGGGGGCGGCTATCGCGAGGAGGATGGCGAGTGCCCCGATGATCCACCAGCGGTATCTGGTGAGCGGGTCGGGTGTGTCGAGGGGTGTACCCAGACCGCCGCCGGGCCGCGTATCGCTGCTGGCGCTGGCCGGTGCTCCCTGGGCTGCGTCGTCGGACGGGGCTGCACCGGTATTTGCGGCTGTAGCGGCCTGGCCGGTTGGACCCCTCTGCGCGGCTGTGCCCTGATCTTCGCGGGGCAAGGAGCCGACTCCAGAGACGGTAAAGTCGAGCGGCTGCGAAGGCGATACATTTTTAGCTACGAAGGTCTGGGCGTTGATATCTTCATTGGCCGTTTGATAGCTCGACGATGGTCCAGCTGCGAAGCTCATGCTTTTGGGGAGCATGATGGCCACTGTTTCTGTAGGCGTGAAGATGCGCGGCGCGAATTTGTAACTGCCGTTGTATGGTATGCGATAGCTCAGCTGGAAGCGCGTTTCGCCAGGGCGAATGGGGAAGATGAAAGCATAGTGCCCTTTATCGGCGAGGGGCGTAGGCGAGCTTGAGACGGGCATGCCTCCAGGGGCAAGCGCGGCTGAGGATTCGATCTGGGCATCGGTTGGCAGAGATATTTCAAAGGCGTGGTCGCTGAACTGGGTCTTGGGCGGGGATGATTCGTTTTTGACGAAGTAGTTTTCGATGACGTGGAGGCCCTGCTGATCGGCCTCGACCCGTATGACGTCCGCCTCGGTGCTTACGCCGGGCACTTTGACTAGTACATCGTAGACGTCGATGTCGACTGATTGCGTGCCTGGGGGGGCCATGTGGAAGTACGACGCCTTCTGGTGATCGACGCGGATTAGGTGCGGGCCGTCGCCGGGCGAGAGTGTGAAGTGGCCGTGCGCGTCGCTCCTGGTGCGACCACCCTCCTGCATACCCTGGCTGAGGTTGAGCATGACTACAACGTCGCCGGCGGCAGGCTTGTTGGTGGTCTTGTTAGTGAGGGTGCCGGTGAGGGTGGCTGCGGATAAAAGTAAGGGAGCGGCAAATATCAGCAACGCAAAAAAAAGGGCTGGGAAGAGTAGTCGTCGTACATGGAAGAAGGGGTGCAACGGTCGCCTCATATCTTGTTGCGATTCTACTAAACCAGTCCGCAAGAAGCGTGCCTGTAAAGGCAACGATCTTCATCTCCCGTTTCACTAAAATGCTGAGTGAGGCGTTATTCACCGGGGGCTGCCGACCACGAGGTGAATCCTGGAAGTTGGGACGTTTCTTCTACACACGGAGTCCAAATTACTTCTCAAAAAGCCGTCAGGGTAGTTCCCGGTCGTCTTTCGCCGCAGGCTTTGACTCCTCGTTTCCGTGGTGGCCAGAGGCTGCGGAAAATCTCGCAGCGCGGTGGCGGATCCAACGCAGAACCTAACGATTCGCCTACGACCTGTAGCTACGCACTTTTCATATCCTGACGGCTAACCCCCTCCCGGATTGCTGCTACAAGGGTCACGAGCGGAAGGAGAAGATAGAGCGTCTGGGGACGGTATTTCGCCGCCAGGGCACCGGTGTCAGCGATTTCGTTACCAATCTGTATGACGGCTTGTTCGCGGCTTCCTATACGGACCGCGTGCCAAAGCATCGGCA
>DASWUZ010000133.1:0-44396 GCA_036401395.1 Acidisarcina sp. | reverse complement strand
TCTTCGATGTGCATGGCATCAGGAATTCTACTTCCGTTCTTATTCGATGCGCTCGTGGTGGTAGCCGCCTTCGTTGAGCGCGTCTACGAGACTCGCGATGTGCGCGCGACCGCGGGTTTCGAGGGTGATGTCGATGGCTGTATCGCCGAGGTTTACGCCGTAGTAGGTGCGGTCGTATTGGGTCTGCACAATGTTGGCTCGCTGCTCGGTGATGATGCGGGTCAGTTCGTGGAGTGAGCCTGGCCTGTCGGTCAGGTGGATGCGGAGGCGGGTACGACGGCCGTCCTTGAGCAGGCCGCGCTCGATGATTTTCGCCAGCAGGCTCACATCGATGTTGCCGCCGCAGACCAGCACCGCAACCCGCTCATGTTTCAGCGAAGTTTTGCCTTGCAATAATGCGGCGAGCGCGACGGCACCGGCGCCCTCGGCGAGGGTCTTTTCGCGCTCGAGCAGGATCAGGATGGCGTTGGCGATCTCTTCCTCGTCCACGGAAACAATCTCGTCGACATACTGTTGGACCAACGGAAAAGTCAGCTCGCCCGCGCGGCGCACAGCGATGCCGTCCGCAATGGTGGCCTGTGCGGGCAACGACACCTCGTGCCCAGCCTCGACGGCGCGCAGCATGGAAGGCAACCGCTCGGTCTGCACGCCTACGACGCGAATCTTTGGGTTGCTCTGCTTGATCGCGCATGCGACGCCGCTGATCAGGCCGCCGCCGCCGATGGGGATGATGACCGCCTCGAGGTCGTGGACCTGCTCCATCATCTCGAGGCCGAGCGTGCCCTGCCCGTTGATCACTGCCGCGTCGTCGAAGGGATGGAGGAAAGTCATGCCGTCTTCGCGGCTGCGCCTCATGGCCTCGACGCAGGCTTCGTCGTAGTTCATGCCGTGGAGGATTACCTCTGCGCCGAAACCTTGTGTGGCAGTGACCTTTGTCAATGGAGTCATCAGGGGCATCACGATTTGCGAACGAATGCCGCGCTGGGTCGCGTGATAGGCGACCGCCTGCGCGTGGTTGCCGGCGCTGGCGGCGATGACTCCGCGGGCCTTCTCTTCCGTGGTCAGGGTTAAAATTTTGTTGAGTGCGCCGCGCTCTTTGAAGGCGCCGGTGCGCTGCAAGTTGTCTAGCTTGAGGTAGACCTCGGCGCCGGTCATTTGGGAGATTTCTTCGGAACGCTCGCAGGGCGAAAGGTAGATGAACTTGCGGATGCGTTCGCGGGCTTGCTCGATCTCGGCGAGCGAGACGATCGCTGGGTGAGTGGGAGTTACCAGTTCTTGCATCGTGCTCTCCTCGAAACTTCTGCGTAACTATTGAGTACCAAGAGAAAAGCCACCTCGCCGATGCGGGGTGGCTTTTTCTAAACTTGATCTAGTCTCGATCTGCTCTAGCGCTCCCGCATGGCTGTCTCATGGCCGGCAATGGCCCCAATAATGATGGGAGTAATCACGCCTGCGCTCTCGGTGTTGAATGAGGCAGTGTTTATTGCGCGAGCGTGAGTGAGAAGCCACATAGCGATGTGGTAAGAATGACAGAGTGGAAAGGTCTCAGTCAACTATCCCTGATCTACTCGCCTATTCGATGACCGCCGGATTGGAGACGATGGGAGGTACAGTTTGCGGAGGATGATTCTGGACAATCTTGCTGCTCGTCACTCTCGGGGCCTGAAGGACAACGACTGTAGCCATGGCGCTACGTGCTTTCGCCGGGAAGGTCACGTCCACATCATTGCCTTTGCTGGTGAACTTCTGAGGAGTCCCGTACGGGTTACTTTACGGCTAAATAGCGATCCCTTTGAAGGCTTAGGTTGCTTGCATTCTTCTTTTCCGTTGCGCAGCGAAACCTGTACTCAGTGGGCTATTGGCGCTTGAATGCCGGGTTTGAATTCAACTCCGAAAGCTCTTTCCGGATATTGGCGGACGTGGTAGGCTGGGCCGCGATCCAGGCGATGTAGTCGGTTGCCAAAGGATCGCTACGCTTAAAGGACCCGAGCGACCAGCCCGCTGCCGTGTAAGTTACCCCACGGATGATCGAGTCGGTGAGGCCAGGTGGCTTGATTCCCTTCTTCCTCATTTCGTCAAAGGCGTCATAATCCGAGCGCCAGGCTAAGGCACTCACCACTGCCGCAATGGAGGCCACTCGGCCAGTCGCAGAGAAGTCCGACCACAGCATGTCGAGCTTGCTAAAGAGTTCCTGATTAGGTTGCATGTCGTAGGGATCGGGCAGGCTCCCTGCCTCTGAGATGAACTTCTTGTCTTCGTCTGTGAGCTGTGGTGGTTGCGTTAAAGTGACCCCGGCCTGCGAAAGCAGAGTCAGGGTCAGCATTCTCGACGCACTGTCATCCGCAGAGATAAATGGCCCGAACCCACGGGCGGTTGCGGCGTCATGCTTCAACGCTGACTTCAGAAACTGCAGGATGATGGCCTCGCTCTTCTGGAGAGCTCCACTTTTGGCGTTTGCGCCTAAATATCGAAAAGCAGCGAGCAATCGTCCGGGCTCGGGCATCTTATGGTAGTTCAGGACCCACTCGCTGAACTCCTTCTCATCCGCGAAGGACCTGCTGGCGGCGGTCCCGAGGGACTCCATGTGAATCGCGGTGGTTCTCAAATGCGTCTCTTTGCCGTCAAGCTTCACATCTGCACTGACTTCGACATCTCCATCAGGGGCAGCTTGGGGAACGCACCACTTCTGTGACGAAGCTGTAATCGCTGCTGTCGTTGGGAACGGATTCTTGATATTGATAGCGCTGAGGGCACCGGCTACGAAGTCTCCGCCCTCCGGCTTGATCAATTTTGTTGCCGCTGCTGGTGTCACTGAGAAGGTATCGTCACCACCTTTACAGTGGATCGTGAAACCAATCGACGCCTGATCGAAGAAATGCTCGTGGCCCTTCCCGGACGCGATAGCGGCCACGCGTACGCATTGACCGGGGTTTAGCACCAGCATGTTTGCGGGTGCATTGACATCGGGGAGTGTCGACGGCCACTGTTCGGTGACTACCGAATCGAGGACAAGGAAGGGCTCAGGATTCAATGTGACGGGTAGCATTTCCGCTATCGACTTCTGTTGTGAAAACGCGGAAGCAGCGCAGAGGATCGCGACGCTGAGATTGCGGAACGGAGACCGGAAGAGCGGCATCCGATGATCGGACAGCTACCTTCTTAGAAATGCAAGTGAAATTCCCACCTCAACTGCCTTGACTTTTTCGAGGTGCATATTTATACATAGATGTGCATCTTTATGCATTTCGTCCGCTTCAAGATTTGAGACAGGGGCTTGGCACTGCTGGAAACATGAAATACGAAAGACATAACGCGATTCGCGAACTGGTGGCTGCCTCGCCCATCTCCAACCAGGATGAGCTCCGGCGCAAGCTCGTAAACCAGGGCTTTGACGTCACCCAGGCTACCCTGTCGCGCGACTTCCGCGAACTCAACCTCTACAAAGGCCCGCTCGGCTACGCGCTGCCGGTAGACAATGGCGAGGAAGAGGACGATCAACCTGCAGTAACCGAAGTCCTCTACAGCTTCGGCCTAAAAGTGAAGCAAGCACAGAACCAGCTCGTGCTCATCACCACCAACGGCGGCGCGCAGCCCGTGGCGCTTGCCATTGATCACGAGGAGTGGCCTGAGGTGGTCGGCACCATTGCCGGCGACGACACGGTGCTCATCATCTGCCCCGACGTGCAGCAGGCGAACGAACTGCGCCAGCGGCTCGTAGGAATGATCGGCTGACCCCCAGTGACTTCTACCATTCAAAGTATCGAGACAATACAGACCGCCGTTGTGGGCGTGAGCGGCTACGCAGGCATGGAGCTGGCGCGGCTGCTGCTGAACCATCCTCGGCTCAAGAACACACCACCTGTTTTTGCGGGCCGCATGGAACCAGGTCAGTCCGCGACCACTTTGACAGACATTCACCCGCAGCTCGCCAACAATAATGGAGCGGGGGCGCTACGAGTCGAGTCTTTTTCGTGGGAGTTAATCAAATCCCGAGGCGTTGAAGTACTTTTTCTTGCGACGCCCCACGAGCAATCGCGAGCATGGGTGCCTAAAGCGCTTTCGCACGGCCTGCGCGTCGTCGATTTGAGCGGGGCGTGGCGGCTCAACGAGCCTGCGAATCGCGACGTCTACAATTTCAAAGACGAAGGTTCGGTTGCAGCAGTCACCCTTCAGACGAAGAGTGTTTACGGCATGCCCGAGTTGCATCGCGATGAAATCGCAACGGCGCAACTCGTGGCCAACCCCGGTTGTTACGCCACTTCGGTCATACTCGCGCTCAAGCCCCTGCTCGCGGAAAACTGCATCGACCTCAGCCACGGGATAGTCTGCGATTCTAAATCTGGCGTCTCCGGTGCGGGCAAATCGCCCAGCGCGAAGACCCACTTTATGTATGCGGCCAACAATCTCTCCGCGTACAGTGTCTTCGCCCATCGCCACACTGGCGAACTACTCGAGCAGCTCGCGCTCACCTCCTCCGACATCATCTTTACCCCGCACCTTCTGCCTATTCCACGCGGGATTCTTTCAACAATCTACGTGGTATTCAATGAAACCAAAACAACATCAGACATTGAAGCGATCTACCGGGATTTCTACGCGGCGAGCCCGATGGTGCGAATCTACGCGAGCCCGCAGTTGCCCCAGATTCAATACTCAGTCCACACAAATTACTGCGACATCGGGTTCCATCTGGCGCCCGACGGCAAACGTTGCGTAATCGTCTCGTGTCTTGACAACCTGCTCAAAGGCGCGGCCGGACAAGCCGTTCAAAACCTGAACCTGATCTGCGGATGGAATGAAGCGGAGGGTCTGCAATGAAGTACGTAGTCAAGCTCGGAGGAGCGGCCCTCGAGGATCCGAAGCTGCTGCACCTGTGCGCCCAGGCAGTCGCGGAACTCGCGCGCGACGGCCATCAAGTCGCCCTTGTGCATGGCGGTGGCCTGCAATTGACGCGCACATTGAAGCAGATGGGCAAGGTAAGCGAATTCATCGCCGGCCTGCGCGTCACCGACGCCGAGACGCGCGACACCGCGCTCATGGTGCTCGCGGGACAAGTCAACAAGCTTCTCGTCGCATCGCTCGGCGCGCACGGCCAATCTGCCGTGGGACTTTCCGGTGGCGATGGGCTTGTCTTCCGCGCCCGTAAGAAACGTACCGCGCCCGACCTCGGCTTTGTCGGCGAGATCGTTGCATCAGACGCGCGCTGGCTCGACGCGATCTGGAAGATGGGCTCGGTACCGGTGCTGTCGAGCATGGCGCTCGGCTTCGACGGGCAGTACTACAACATCAATGCCGACGAAATGGCCGCTGCCTGCGCGGTATGCTGCAATGCCGACGCGCTGGTCTTCCTGACTGACGTACCGGGAGTCCGGGGCGCAGATGGCGACGTGATGCGCTGGCTCACCGTCGATCAGATCGCGGTGCTGATCAAGGATTCCGTCATCAGCGGCGGCATGCTGCCCAAGCTTAGTGCATGCCGCGAAGCCTTGCTGGCAGGCGTCAGGCGAGTCCGCATTCTTCCCGCAGACGCGGCCGCAGCACTCCCCGACTTATGCAGTTCGCGCGTAGCGCAAGGAACAGAGGTGATGGTGGCATGACGAAAACTAGTGGCAAACTACAATCGATACAGGCGGCAGAATCGAAGCTGCTTTTGCAGACTTATGAGCGGAACCCGCGGCTGTTTGTGAGCGGCAACGGCGTCTATCTTGAGGACGACAACGGCGATAAATACCTCGACCTGCTCAGCGGCATCGGCGTCAACGCGCTCGGCTATAACCACCCCGCGATCGTAAACGCAATCCTAGCGCAGAGTCGCAAGCTCATCCACACTTCGAACCTGTTCTATCACCAGGGCCAGGCAGAATTGGCCCTGCGCCTGACCGAACGCACCGGCATGGATCGCGCTTTCTTTTCAAACAGCGGCACCGAGGCGTGGGAGGCCGCGATGAAGGTCGCCCGCGCGCACGCAGGCCTGTTGCGCGATGAGGGCTGCTATGTCGGCACAAAATTCCTCGCACTTGAAGGCAGCTTTCATGGCCGCACCTTCGGCTCTGTTTCAACCACACATAAAGCCAAATACCGCGAGCCGTTCGCTCCAGTGGTCGACGGCGTGCAGTTCGTACGTTTCAACGATGTCGGCGATTTGCGGGCGAAGTTTTCGAACGAAGTCTGCGCCGTTTTGATCGAGCCAATCCAGGGCGAGGGCGGCATTCGCCCCATCTCACAAGTCTTCTTCGATGCAGCCCGCGAGCTGACCCAATCGACCGGCGCATTGCTCATCGCCGACGAGATTCAATGTGGTTTTGGCCGCACTGGCAAGTGGTGCGCCTATCAGCATTACGGCATTCAGCCCGATATCACCACGCTTGCGAAGCCCATTGCCGGTGGCATCCCGCTCGGCGTTATGCTCTGCACCGACGAAGCTGCGCGCGCCATCCATCCCGGCATGCACGGCACCACATTCGGGGGCGGCCCACTCGCCTGCGCCGTTGCCATCGCCGTCGTCGACGCGATTGAAAGCGAAAATATCCTCAGCCATATCAACGACGTCGGCAGCTACTTCAAGCAGCAACTTGAATCGCTGCAAGACCGTCACGAAGCGATTACCGCCGTCCGCGGCATGGCCCTCATGCTCGCCGCCGAAGTCGACTCCGC
This sequence comes from Acidisarcina sp., assembly GCA_036401395.1. Lineage (GTDB taxonomy): Bacteria > Acidobacteriota > Terriglobia > Terriglobales > Acidobacteriaceae > DASWUZ01. The sequence continues at coordinate 37,742 of DASWUZ010000133.1, read as the reverse complement.
AGACTTGGCTAAACTCATCGTGGGGAAAATGCTGGAGAAAAGGATCCTCATCAACCGCACCAGCGATACTACCCTACGCTTCCTGCCCCCCTACATCCTGAAGCGGGAACACGTCGACACTACCATTGCCGCACTCGACGACATATTGACGGAGCACGGCCAAGGTGCGCTCGCTCAGACAAACATCGCACCCAAGGAGGTGTTCGTTGACTGACACTTCGCTCCTCGAACTATCTGCCGCGACTCCCGACACATCGTCCTCGGCTAGCATCGCCTCGGCTGTGGCATCGCTGCGCGGCAAAGACCTCACTTCCATGAATGACCTCAACCCCGCGCAGGCAGCGGCGGTCCTCAAACTCGCCCACGACGTAAGGGCCAATCCCGAGAATTACCGACACGCGCTGACGGGCAAACAGATGGTCATGTTTTTCGAAAAGCCATCCCTCCGCACCCGCCTCACTTTTGAAGTAGCCATGAACACTCTAGGCGGCGATGCCATCTTCATCGATCAAACGCAGTCCCGACTCGGCGCGCGCGAAAGCCTGCACGACGTGGCGCTCAACCTTGAACGCTGGGTCCAGATCATCGTCCTCCGTACTTTCGCGCATGAAACCGTAACTGCCATTGCCCACCACGCCAGCATTCCGGTCATCAACGCGCTCACCGACCTCGAACATCCCTGTCAGGCCCTCGCCGACTTCATGACCCTCGAAGAGCGCTTCGGCAACCTCAACCGCATTAAGGTGGCCTACGTCGGCGACGGAAACAACGTTTCGCACTCGCTGATGATCGCCGCAGCTCTCTATGGAACGCATGTCGTAGTGGCGACGCCTTCTGGATACGAGCCCCGGGCGAAATATGTAACACTAGCACGCACAATTGCAGTGACAACCGGTGCGATCATCGAGACCACAACTGATCGCGCCGCAGCCGTGACAGGCGCCGACGCAGTCTACACCGATGTGTGGGCCAGCATGGGTCAGGAAGATGAAGCGGCTGAGCGCGAGCGAGTCTTCCATCCATACCAGGTCAACGACGCGTTGATGGCGAAGGCCGCGCCGGAGGCTATCTTCCTCCACTGCCTGCCCGCACATCGCGGCAGCGAAGTCACTGACAGCGTCCTCGACGGTGCCCAATCTGCCGTGTACGACCAGGCTGAAAATCGTCTTCATGTTCAGAAAGCCATCTTGCTGTTGCTGCTCGGCGCAACCAACATTGCTCCCTTGGGGAATCAGATCGATACGTAAGCAGCAACTTACTCTCAATACTGCCGCTATCATCGCGCGCATTCTTAAGAAGGAGCATAACTGATGTCAAAAAAAGTAGTACTTGCATATTCAGGTGGACTCGACACCTCGATCATCATTCCATGGCTCAACGAAAACTATGGCATGGACGTTATCGCCATGGTCGCCGACGTGGGCCAGGGTGATGACATTGACGCCGTGGTCACCAAGGCCTACGACACCGGCGCAAAGAAGGTCGTCGTCCGCGACCTGCGTGAAGAATTCGCCCGCGACTTCGTCTTCCCCACCGTCAAGGCCGGTGCCATCTACGAGCACAAATATCTGCTCGGCACCTCGATCGCGCGCCCGGTCATAGCGAAGCACCAGGTCGAGGTCGCCCTTGAAGAGGGGGCACAAGCCGTCGCCCACGGCTGCACCGGAAAAGGCAACGACCAGGTACGATTCGAACACGCCTACCAGGCCCTCGCCCCTGAACTAAAAGTGATTGCTCCGTGGCGCGAATGGAACCTCAAGTCTCGCGAAGACTGCCTCGACTACGCTGAAGCACACGGTATTTCCGTCGCCGCGAGTCGCACCAAGATTCATTCGCGCGACCGCAACCTCTGGCACGTGAGCCATGAGGGCGGTGAACTCGAAGACGCCGGCAACGCGCCCCTCGCCTCTACATGGACCTGGACCAAGAGCCCCCAGGAAGCGCCAGACCGCGAAGAGACCGTTAAGATCGGTTTCGCCAAAGGCATTCCCATCTCGGTCGATGGCATGACGCTGGAGCCGGTACAGCTCATCGAGCTGCTTAACGAGATTGGCGCGCGCAACGCCGTCGGCCGCATTGACCTCGTCGAAAACCGCTTCGTAGGCATGAAATCGCGCGGCTGCTACGAGACCCCCGGGGGCACTTTGATCAGCACCGCGCACTTTGAGCTTGAAGCCATGACCCTCGACCGCGAAGTGGCGCACTATAAGGAGCAGGTCGCTCTCCGCTATGCCGAGATTGTCTACTTCGGCCTATGGTTTACACCACTGCGCGAGGCCCTCGATGCCTTCGTTGAGAATACTCAGCAAAACGTAACAGGTACGGTTACACTTTCTCTCTACAAGGGAAATGTTAGCATCGTCGGACGCACCAGCGACTTTTCACTGTACTCAAACGAACTGTCCTCCTTCACCATGGGCGACACCTACGACCAGATAGATGCGAGGGGTTTCATCCAGATTCTTGGCCTGCCTGCTCGCACTCGCGCTCGCCTGCTGAGCCTCACAAAAGAGGCCGTAAAGTGAAGATGTGGTCTGGCCGCTTTCGCGAGCCGCTCGACCCTGCCTTCGAAGCGTGGCAACGCTCTTTCGGATTCGACTGGCAGTTGCTTCCTCATGAAGTTGCCGCCAGCAAGGCCCACGCGCTCGCGCTTGCCGACGCGGCCATCCTTGACGCGGAAGAGTTACGCAGACTGACGGAAGCGCTCGATCAGATCGAGGCTCGTTTTCATTCGCCGCAAGGGCCGGCATGGATCGAGGCTGATCGAGAGGCAGAAGACATCCATCACTTCGTCGAGCGCGCCTTGTCAGAGAGTGTAGGCACCCTTGCGTTGAAGCTCCACACAGGCCGCAGCCGCAACGAACAAATTGCTACTGACCTGAGACTTTACATTCGTAACAGTACCAGTGGCTTGATCGCGAAACTTCAGCAATGGGCCGCCGCATTGCTTGCCCAGGCAAAGAATGCAGGAGACGCACCGATGCCCGCCTACACTCATCTGCAGCGCGCCGAGCCCGTTCTCATCGCGCACTGGCTGCTGGCCTACGTCGAGATGATTTTGCGCGATGTATCTCGCCTCTTCGACTGTAGCACGCGCCTCAATTACTGCCCTCTTGGTTCCGGGGCTGTAGCCGGCGCGACTCTCAAGCTCGACCGTACCATCACCGCACGGGCACTGAGCTTCATGGGGCCGACCGCCAACAGTATGGACGCAACAAGCGATCGCGACTTCGTCCTCGAATACCTGCACGCACTCACTCTTCTCGCTTTGCACGCGAGCCGCTTTGCTGAGGAGATCACTTTATTTGCGACGGTCGAGTTCGGTTTCGTCGAACTGCCCGAAGCTTTTTCGACCGGCTCAAGCGCAATGCCGCAAAAGAAGAATCCCGACATGACGGAGCTTGTCCGCGGCAAAGTTGGCCGCATCAGCGGAGCCGCGCACACCGTGACCATGTTGCTCAAAGGCCTGCCCCTGGCCTACAACAAAGACCTGCAGGAGACGCAGGAGCCAGTCTTCGCCGCGACCGCGCAGGCGCAGACGATGATCGCGCTCCTCGCGAAGTTTACGGCCGCGCTCCATTTCAAGAAAGAACCGATGTTCGCAGCCAGCGAGTCGGGCTTCCTTAACGCCATGGCAGCTGCGACGTACCTCGTCTACAAAGGCGTACCCTTTCGCACCGCACACGAAAAAATCGGACACGCGGTCCGCTACTGCCTCGAAAAAGAGTGCGAACTCGGCGACCTGTCCCTCCCGGAACTCAAACAATTCGGCGACGAATTTGAAGCAGACTTCTTCGCGAACATCACGCTACAGGCGACCATTGATTGCCATGACGTCATGGGAGGGACGGCAACGGTCCGAGTGAAAGAAGCGCTCAGCGAAGCCGAAGCCCGCGTCGCTGCCCTCGTCCCAGCCTCAGCCACACCATTGCTCTCAACTCACGCAGGCGCGGGGGCCGTACATGCGGACGCGTAAGGCGCGCTTACAGGACGCGAGCAACGTCCACGACCTGGTGAACAGCCTGTCGCAGGACGGCACTCTGCTGCGTCGTCCATTCGCTGAGATTTGCGAAAATATCCGCGACTTCACAGTCGTCGAAGACGAGACCGGGTTATTTCTCGGCTGCGGAGCGTTGCACTTGTACGGGCCGCATCTTGGAGAGATTCGCTCAATCGTGGTGCAGCCGGGCGCGCAAACTCATGGTGCCGGGGGCCTGCTGCTGCAATCGCTGCTGGATGAAGCGGAAGAAAACGGGATCGGATGTGTCTGCCTCTTTACCCGCATCCCCGACTTCTTTTTTCGTCATGGATTTCGCATCGTGGAAGAGCGATTTGCGCTTCCCGACAAAATCTACAAAGACTGTCAGACCTGTCCGCGTCTGCACCGCTGCGACGAAGTCGCCATGGCTAAGGGCCAGATCCCAAAAATATCCATTCTCGGCCCTCGGCTGCTTGCCGAGCAGCTAGTTCGACTCGGCTGAGCCGCCCCTAAATCGAAGATCCAGGAAAGCACGTGGAAGGAGAACCACTCCACCTAAGGTTTAGGAGCTACAGCAGCTGCATCAACCGGCTGCGATTTACTCGCAGCCGCCGTATTCGAAGCAAGCCTGTCATCATCCCCCGGCTTGTCGTTCAGGGTATAGATTATTTCGCCCGGCCGCGTGTAGTGCAGCTTCTCTCGCGCCTCATGCTCGATCGCGTCGCGGCTATTCTTCAACCGTCTGACATGTGCCGTGAGCGCTGCGTTCTGGCTCTGCAACTCGAGAATTTCCCGGCTCAGGGTACGATCTTCGAGCCGCTTTTGCTCATAAATGGTGATACCGTTCTGCCCAAAGATAACGTGGTAACCAAGGAAGACGGCGATCACAACAGCAAGCGCCGTGGCCAGCCTGCGCCGGGAGCGAAACGCCGCCGCACCCAGTCGCTGCAGCTGTGTCAGGGATGCATCATCCGATGTTTCAATCACGACTTTGCTGCGGCTCTTCTTCACCCTGCACACATCCTTGTCGCTTATGCAGGGTGCCCGGCATTGAGCGACCTACTGCAGGACCCAATCTTTGGCAGCCTTGCCGAGCGCGTCCGTGTCGTGCTGCGCACGCGCCTCGGAGTAAACCCGAACCACCGGCTCCGTCCCCGATAACCGATAGCAAACCCAAGAGCCATCGTCGAAAATCAACTTCAAGCCATCAGTGCGAACGATCTGTTTTACTTTTCGGCCACCAAGCTCTGCCGGATCAGCCTTGATCTTCTCAATAAACTTGTCCTTGACCTCCGGAGTCAAGCGAAAGTTCTCGCGATTGGGGTAGTAGGAACCAACCTTGGCAAATAGCTCCTTCAGTTGTTCGCCGACACTTTTAGCGCGACCCGCGACCATCTCTGCAATCAGCAGCCCAGCGATCACGCCGTCCTTCTCAGGAACGTGTCCGCGGATCGTTAGCCCGGCGCTCTCTTCGCCACCAATCGCAATCTCGTCTTTGATAATCAGCTCCCCGATATATTTGAACCCCACCGGCGTCTCATACAACTGAACCTTGTGCAGCTCAGCCAGCGCGTTGATGAGGTTTGTCGTCGCGACACTCTTGGCGACTCCATTCTTCCACCCACGCGTTTCGACCAGGTAATCGAAGAGCAGCGCGATGACATAGTTCGGCTGGATGAAGGTACCGTCCTGATCGACAATGCCAAACCGGTCCGCGTCGCCATCCGTCGCTATCCCCAGATGCGCGCCAGTATCCTTCATCTTCGCCTTGCAGTCGGCAAGCAGGTGATCGTCGGGCTCTGGAGCGTGGCCGCCAAACAGCACGTCGCGATAGTCGTGGACTGAAACCGCGTCGACGCCATGATCGCAGAGAATATCGCTACTATATCCGCGCGCCGCCCCCCAAAACGGATCGAAAACAATCTTCAGATTCGCCTTCTTGATCTTCGGAATGTCGACAAGCTCCGCCAACCGCTTCAGGTACTCCGGCTTGACATCAATCCCCTCGAACTTTTCGCTGCTCGCCTTCGGTTTCAAATCCGCTTCTGCAGGAATCGCGCGAATCGCCGCCTCGATCCGCCCCGTCGTGTCGGGTAGCGCGGGCGCTCCATCTGGCGTCGAAAACTTGATCCCGTTGTATTCTGGCGGATTGTGTGACGCGGTGAAGTTGATCGACCCACCCGTCTTCATCCGGCTCACGGCGTAAGCAATGGCCGGCGTAGGCGCTGCCTCGGGAATAATGATCGGGGTCACGCCGTTCACTGCCAACACCGCCGCTGCCTCGGCTACAAACATCTCGCCCATGAACCGCGGATCGCGTCCCACCAACACCGTATGTGGGCCGGGCTGGGACGCAACATATTTTGCAATGCCGGTGACGGCGCGGCGAACGTTCGAAAACGTAAATTCCTCGGCAACAATTTCGCGCCACCCTGATGTGCCAAACTTGATCTCTTTCGACATCTCCGCTCCTCGGCAACTTCGCTCTAAACTTTACCGTACCCGCGCGACCAGTTGGATGCCGATGTCACCAACGGAGTAACGCTCGCGGTCGAGCTTTCGCCCTGTCTCTCTCTGAACACGAGCGCAACCTAAGGATCGTTCGCCGCACAAGCGCCGCCAGGGTACGCACTAGGCTTTCAGAGAGTGCCAGGCGCAGTTCAGCCAGGGTGATCTAGTGTGGTGAGTCGGGAGTTAGTTAAGCAAATCTGTCATCCTGACCTAAGCCGTGCGAAGGCGAAAGGATCTGCGTAGGATCGATTCGGCTTCGCTGAGATCAACCTAACGACATGGCCTCGGCCTGCGACTATTTAACTTTCAAGGCATTGGGTGGTTCAGGATGCGCCTCGCGCCGTCTTGAAGCGACAGCAGATCCTTTACTACGCTTAGGATGACGAGGCTTGTTCAACTGCTTGATGACTGGACTTGTCAGCTAATGGACCTCCGGCTTCGCTTACAACGCAAGCGACAAAGGCTTACCTGAGTCCACCACACGGGGGGTTAAGGTGATGCGGCCGGCCCCAAGTCACGCAGGGGAATCAGGAAAAACTCTGACCGCTTTGAATGCTCTTGTGCTATGGATGCATGGCGCGAGCCACGCGCTGCGGCCAGCCCTCCCGGATCAGTGAATGGTGATGTTACCGGATCCAGTTCCCAGGCGAACCATCGCCCCACCGCCGTTGATGTCCCCGCTAAGGTGGTGTCGCTCCTGAGTGCCGTGGACGGTCATCGGCGGATCGCTGTGAACGTTGCCAGAGCCGGTCTCCGCATCGACGGTGAAATGCGCGTTGCCTGTGTTCAGAGTAACGTCGCCCGAGCCCGCTTCTAGCTTCCATGGTACCAATGGTTTGCCCGACACATCTATGTTGCCACTGCCGGTCGCCGCCTTGAGCCCGCCCTGCACGTTTCCGAGGTGAACATTGCCGCTCCCAGTGTGCGCCTTCACATCCCGGGCTGCCGACAGGTCGCCGCGAATGTCTCCTGAACCCGTCTCCAGCGAAACATGGCCTCCGACCTCGGAAGCCTCGATATTCCCCGAGCCGGATTCCGCCTTCACTCCGCCGCCGATACCGTGGATGCGAACGTCGCCTGAACCAGAATTGGCCTCTATCTGCGACTTCGCCGGCACCGTGATTTCATAATCAATCGAGACGTTGCGCACCATGCCCGAATGCTTCCCGATGCGAATAGTACTGCCGGATTGCTGAATTGGTGGGTTATCGACCACTTTTTTGACACGCTCGTCGGGGGAGCCGTCGCTGTCATCGGAGTTCCAGCCCACATGCCATCCATTGTTGCCGGCCTTTACGTGACCGGCTATGCGTACCTCGCTGTCGGAACCCGGCGAGACGTGAATGTTCCCGGAGCCGGTGTCGACATAAATGTAGGTCGACCCGGTGACGTTGAGGGTCCGGTAGAAGGTCCCTTCAGCGGCGAAGGCGAATATGGGAGCGAGGAGCAGGGCTGCGGAAGCCAAGGCGATCTTCAACTGAAATTGCATGGTCTAGATACCTCTTAGGTCAAGTCGTGGTGGCTCGTAGAGTCCTTGATAGTCCGTTTAGCCTGAAGACGAACCAGCGGCGCATCAAGGGCAATCCCGGTCATACTGCTGCCCGCAGTGAAGCCATGTCCCTGGGCGACTCTGCGGGACCAGGGTAAGCGAATCGAGCACACCGCAGATCCTTCACTGCGTTCAGGAAGACAAATGTTTAACAAACGTCCCACTCACCACACTAAACATTCCGCTCAGAAGACTCGTAGATTCTACTGCTGGAGGACGACGGTGTCGCCTTCTTTGAGACCACTTAGGATTTCCGTCTTGCTGCCGTTAGAAATACCGACCTGGACAGGGACCTTCCGCTGGCCGTCCTTCTCCTTCGGCGCCGGCACCATGGCGAAAGCATTTTTCTGGTTGTCATAGACGATCGCCTGTTCGGGAACGGACAGCTTATTTTTGTGTTCTTCGATCAGGATTTCAGCGTTGGCGGTCATGTTGGCCTTCAGTTCGCCGGTAGGATTGTCGATGGACACGCGGACTTCAAATGTGGTGACGTTGTCTTTTTCGACCCCGAGCGGGGATATTTTAGTGACGTAGCCGTTGAAGATCTTATCCCGAAACGACTCCACCTTGATGCGCGCAGGCTGGTGCATGTAGACGGCGCCAATATCGGCCTCGTCTACCTTGCCCTGAACGTACACCTGAGATATGTCGCCTATCGTCATCACCAGGGTCGCGCTGGAGCCAAGCACAAGAATCGAACTCACCGCGTCGCCGAGTTCCACGTCCCGCGAAAGAATCTCACCGTCCATCGGCGAGGTGAGTGTCGTGTAGCTGAGCTGCTCCTGCAGCTGGTTGAGAGTGGCACGGCTCTGTGCGACCTGCGCCTGTGCCTGCCGCAACTTGGCCTGATCGACCGATATAGCGGCCTGTGATGAATCGCGCTTGTTCAAGGCAGCGAGGTAATTGCGGTTGGCGTCGTCCGAGGCCTGACGCGAAACTACCCCCTCCTGTTGCATGGCCAGGTTGCGGTCGAGGGTGGATTTGTACATCGGCAGGTCAGGTGCTTCTGCGTTCACACGATCGGCCGCTATATTCGCTTGGAATGTAGAGACGTTGGCCTCCGCAGCCTCTAATTGAGCCTTTTGGGCTGCTACCTGGGCGAGGATCTCCTGCTGGTCAAGCTGCGCCAGCACCTGGCCTTTTTTAACGTTTTGATTGATGTCGACGTAGAGCTTTTCGACGATGCCGCTGGCTTTAGATTTAAGTTCTACCTTGGTGATGGGTTGGATTTTTCCGGTAGCAATGACGCTCTTAGCAATGTCACCGCGTGTCACCTTTGCAAGCTTGCTGTCATCGATTTTCGTACTGCCGGCGAGCACCTTGACTGCAACAACTGAGCCGCCAAGCAGGATGACGACGACAATGACTGTGATCCAAATCCACCAACGACGTTTTCGCGTAGCCAAGAAACTTCTCCTATTTGGTTGGCCCCGGAGCATGCAGCGGTGCATGCAAGTCCAAAGCGCGTTATGTAAAACGACCAAGCCCCGAGGAGCGCGAGAAACACGATCCTGCTTGCCCTGTGTCTACAGGATACGCAGGTCTGGGCGGCGCGGTTCCAAGCTAAAAATCGGCTAAACTTGAGGCCGGGGCGGGAGGCAAATGCTCGGGCTGTTGCTGTTCAAGATGGTTTCAGTGGCTATGCTGATCCTCGCCAACGGATTTTTCGTTGCCGCCGAGTTTGCGATGGTCAGCGTGCGGGCAACACGCATCGAGCAGCTCATTGCACAGCGCAAGCCCGGAGCGCGTGCGGTGCGCCGGTTGCAGGAACATCTAGACGACTTCCTCCCTGCGGTGCAGTTTGGGGTCACACTTTGCAGCCTGGCGCTGGGTTGGATCGGTGAGCCTGTGGTTGCCGCACTGTTTGAGGGCTGGCTGGGCGGGGTGCCTCACGCTCAGCTTTACGCCCATGCGAGTGCTGTGCCGATTGCGTTCGCATTCATTACTTATTTACACGTGCTGCTAGGCGAGCTGGTGCCTAAATCGCTCGCGCTGCGCAAGGCCGAGCAGTTGGCCGTTGCAGTGGCTGGCCCGATGGACCTTTTCATAAGCGTGACCCGGCCGGCGGTGCGGTTCATGAATCGCTCGGCGCGGATCGTGCTGCACCTGTTCCGCGCGCCCTTGAGCCAGGAAGGTGCAGCGCATTCGCCTGAAGAGTTGAAGCTGATTGCGACCGCAGCGCGACGCATGGGGACACTGCCGGAATTTCAGGAGGCACTCATTCATCGTGCAGTGGAGGCGATCGATATTCCTGTGCGGGAGATCATGACTCCCAGACAGGTCATTTTTTCGCTGCCTGCTGACATGTTGATCGAAGAAGCGAGTGCACGGGTGGTCGAGGAACTGCACTCCCGGATTCCTGTCTACGACCCCGTGATTGGGCCCGAGTTTATCGTGGGCATTGTGTATTCAAAAGATGTGGCTCGACTGATGCATTTCAGGACTACGGCGCGGACGCGGTTCGATGGCGCGCCTTTCAGCGAACTGCGTCTGAACCAGGTCATGCGCAAGCCGCTGGTGGTGCCTGAGACGAAGCCTGTGCTCGACCTGCTCCAGGAATTTCAGGAGAAGAGGCGTCACATGGCCATCGTGGTCGATGAGCATGGTACCACGGTCGGTCTGGTCACCGTCGAGGACGCGATCGAGCAGTTGGTCGGCGAGGTGGACGACGAATTTGACGTAGCGGCGAAGACGGTGCTGACTTCGGCATCGGGCGCGTTGCTGCTGGAAGGCAGCGTGAACCTGCGCGATCTTGAGACGCAAATGAACTGGAGCCTGCCGCGCGAGGGCGGGATCGAGACGTTGGCCGGGTTCCTGCTGACGAGACTGGGGAAAATTCCGCGGCCTAAAGACAGTGTGGAGTTCGAGGGCCGACGGCTAACGGTTGTTGAAATGAGCGGGAACAGGATCAGCAAGATTCGTATCGAGAAGATCGAGGCAGCCGCGCCAACGGACGGTGTAATCGGCAAGCAAGAGCCATCAACCTCCGGCGACAAGCGGACCGTGGTCAAGGTGGGTGGGGCCAGGTGACGGAAGCGAAAGGGAGTGAGCATCGTTGACCGCATTCCAAGCCTTGCTGCGCCGCTTGCTATATACCATCCCCGTCGTGTGGCTGGTTGTTTCGATCGTATTTTTACTGATTCACCTGGTCCCGGGGGATCCCGTGCAGCAGATGCTTGGAGAAGGTGCTTCGGCGGCCGATGTCGAGGTGCTGCGGCATTCCCTCAGGCTGGACCTGCCGCTCCATACGCAATATGTCGACTATTGGCGGGGCGTGATACGTGGCGATTTTGGCCAGTCCTTACGTCTGAACGATTCAGTCACGCACCTGGTGCTCACCCGCTATCCCTACACCATCGAGCTGACCGTAGCAGCTCTGTTGCTAGGGCTGTTGCTTTCGATTCCCGCAGGCGTGCAGGGAGCGCTCCATCGCGGACGCTGGGTCGATCAGTTCATCGGCCTGGTAAGCCTGCTGGGGCTGTCCTTCCCAGGGTTTGCGCTGGGGCCGATTCTGATCCTGCTGGTTTCAATCAAGCTGGGATGGCTGCCCGTCTCCGGTGCCGGCGGCTTGGACCATCTGGTGCTGCCCGCAGTGACCATGGGGGTCTCACTGGCAGCGATTCTCACGCGCATGGTGCGGACGGCCATGCTCGAAGAGCTAGGCCAAGACTACATCCGCACCGCCCGCGCCAAGGGACTGTCCGAGAGCACAGTGGTCTATAAACACGCGCTACGCAACGCGCTCATCCCGGTGTTGACGTTGGTCGGAATGCAGTTTGGCGCATTGCTCGCGGGAGCCATTGTTACGGAGACGATTTTCAGTTGGCCTGGACTCGGGCGGCTAACTGTTTCGGCTATTTCGAACCGCGACTATGCGCTGGTGCAGGGATGCATTCTGGCGATCGGACTGACGTATGTACTGGTGAATTTGGTGACTGACGCTCTGTATATGGTGGCGAATCCTCGCATCCGAAATTGAACAGTCAGAGCAGCGTGATCAATTCCGGGTGAAGCACGGCGTCTCGTATGGTCAGGCACCCCACCGAGACAGGGAGCGTAAAACGGCGAGGGCCCGCGCTCCCGGGATTGAAATAGAGGACGCTATTACGGTATTTGATTTGTGGCTTATGGCTATGGCCCGAGATTACTGCTGCGAACCCGGCAGCGGATGGGTCGAGGTCAAGGTCGGCAGCGCTGTGGAGCATGTAGAGCGTCAGACCGCCAAGCTCGAGAACTTCAGTGGCGGGAAGTGTCGAGCAGGGGCCGCCGGTGTCAATGTTTCCACGGACCGCAATTACGGGTGCGATGCCAAGAAGTATATCGAGAATGGTGGGGTCTCCTACGTCACCGGCGTGGAGAACATGGTCCACACCGGCCAATGCGGCCAGCGCTTCGGGACGCAGCAGCCCGTGAGTGTCGGAGATCACGCCTATTCGCATAAACCCTTTGCTTGTCCCGGATAAGGGTAAGTGATCTGCGTCACTTTGAGGAAAAGTTTTGACAAGGCTTCTATGAGAATTTAAAGGCGTTGATGAATAAATCACATCTCGAAAATCTTTGCGTGGTGCTGGTCTCGCCTCGCAACCCGCTCAACATTGGAGCGGTGGCGCGCGCCATGAGTAACTTCGGAGCGGAGACGCTGCGGGTCGTCGCTCCTTATGAAGTGGCGTTCAGGGACGCACGGTCTGCAGTCGGCGCGGAGGAACTGCTTGCGCGGGCTGAGTTGTTTGCCACTGTTGGTGAGGCGGTCGCGGATTGCGTGCTCGTAGCCGGCACTGCGTCCCCGGGGCGGCGGGAGGCTTTGCATACAGTACATCCGCTGGCAGAAGCTGGCGAATTGATCCGGCGGTCGTTCGCTGCTGGGCGGGTGGCGGTGCTATTTGGTTCGGAGAAGCGCGGATTGTTGAATGAGGACCTGGCACATTGCCATTTGATCCTGAATATTCCTACCAGGGAGCGGCAGCCCTCGATGAATCTTGGGCAAGCTGCGGCAGTCTGTCTCTATGAATTGGCGCGAGAAGTCGGGGAGCAGAAGCCGCTCGAAGGGCCAGCTTCAGAGAACAAGGCCGGTGGGGGCGAATTGGAGCGGCTGACCCAAGTGTTCTTCGAGGTGCTTCAAGCAAGCGGGTATGCGCTGCCGCAGCAAGCTGCTGTTACAGAGCAGAACCTGCGGAGGCTGGTTCGCCGTCTCGGGCTGGGTGTACGAGACGCTGAATCGTTGTTGGGAATGCTGCGCCAGATTCTATGGAAGATACGGCGGGTGGGGCCTTAGAAGGCTGGCCATCCTGCCTGGTTCGCGGGCGGGCCCGGCGCAGTGACAACTCCAACCATCGAATCAGCGCATCCGTAGTAGAGAAACCACTTTCCTTTGAAGAAGACCAGGCCCTCGGCGAAGGTCGTTCCCGCAGCGTATTGGCCGGTCTTTTCGAAGGGAAGTTCCGGCTTCAGGGTGGGAACGTCTGCGCGTGTAACTAGGGCAGCGGGATCTTCGGCGCGAAAGAAGGCCTCACCGGCGGCGTAAGCGTTTGCTCCCAAGCTGGGATCGCCGCTGTCGGGGTCATTCTTGCCATTGTTTATCAAAACGATGCCTTGGGTGGTCAGTACCGGCGGCGGCCCGACCTCCGGGAAGCCGCTGTCAAAATGTCCGGGGCGCTTGGCAAGAACAACGAGCGGCTGACCCAAGGCATCTTCGACCGGCGTCCACCCAATGAGATCAACTGAGGTAGCCAGGTGAATGGCGCCCTCGCCCCAGTACATCCAGTATTTTCCGTTGATCCTGATCGCGATTAAACGGTTGCCGCGCAGAGTGGTGACGATGCCGGCGGACTTGTATTTCAGATCGACGTATTTACCCGACCCAGCATGTGCGAAGGCGGGCCCCCATTTCTTCCAGTGAATGAGGTCCATAGAGGTGGCAATGCCGACCGAGTAGGTGACGCGGTTCCATTGCGTATAGGTGAGGACATAGGTGCCGTCGTCGCTCTCGACAATACGGGGATCTTCGACGCCGCCAGGCCATTCCCGGGTCTTTTGGTCGTCGCCAGCAGGAAAGAAGACCGGTGCTGAGCGACGCTTGAAGTGAATGCCATCCTTGCTTTCGGCGAGACCGAGGCGCGAGGTGTGGCCGCCGATTTCCATCGCGCCCGTATCGTCTTCAGCGCGATAAAGCACATAGATCTTGCCATGGCGTACGATGGCTGCCGGGTTGAAGGTGTGTAGCGCCTCCCAGTGCACCTGCGCGTGGGTGACAGGGTCACGGAAGGTTGATTTCCCGTGGGGAATGATGACGGGGAGGGCCGGCGACGGCCGGCTGTAAGGGCCGATGCGCCACTCGGCCACCTGCACCATCTTGGCCACATCCGAAGGTAGTGCCTGGCTCCAGAGTGCTGGGGCAGGCGCTGCCAGCAAGCATATAAGCAGCGCGCCACGCTGCAATGAGCGAGTGACTGTCACAGGCCCATGGCCAAACGAGTGCGCGGATCCAGGTAGTCGCGCAAAGCGTCTCCAATGAAGTTGAAAGACAGGACGCAGAGCATGACCGCCATAGCGGGGAAGACGACCATATGCGGGGCCTCGAAGAGGTGAGAGCGCGAATCGTTCAGCATCGATCCCCAGCTTGCGGTGGGGGGCGGAACACCGAGGCCGAGGAAGCTCAGAGTCGCCTCCGCGAGCACTGCGCCGGCCATGCCAATCGAAGATTGCACAATGATCGGCTGCAGAATATTGGGCAGGATGTGGCGGAAAAAGATGCGAAGGTCGCTGGCACCCAGTGCGCGGGCTGCCTCAATGTATTCTAGTTCGCGAACTGCAAGTACCTGGGCGCGGACAAGGCGAGCGTAGCCTACCCACCCGCTGATCGCGAGCGCGAGTACGAGGTTGATAACCCCGGGCCCGAGGAACGCCACGAAGGCAATAGCGATAAGGATGCCGGGCAGGGACATGAAGGCATTCGTCACGAAGACGTTAAGCAGAGTGTCGATGTAACCTCCGTAAAAGCCTGCGATGCCGCCGAGGATCAGGCCAATTGCCAGCGAACAAGTTACCACGGAGACGGCCACGAACAGGGAGAGGCGCGCGCCGTAGAGCACGCGGGAAAAGATGTCGCGCCCTAGTTCATCCGTTCCGAACCAATGGCCGTGAGCCGAGGAAAGAAGGCGGTTGTTTAGATCGATGGCATCGGGGTCATGTGGGGCAATCAAAGGCGCAAAGACCCCCCATGAGAGAAAAAGAAGGAGCAGCGCTGCGCCGATAAAGGCGAAGGGTTGGCTGCGAAAGCTCTGGACGATCGACCTCAATGACTCTCCTGGTGTACTGCGCGGTCAATTAGTGAGTCCCGCCATCCCCTCGTTGAGCGATTTGATCCTGAGTGCAGCGAGGGATCTGCGGCTTGTCCCAGACAAACAGGAGCGCACCTTAGGATGCGTGCCCGAAAGTTACTACATCAGCGCACCTGAACATTATGCTAGCCCAACCCACCAACGGGAATTAAACTGTCCACGCTATAAAGCACGAGTTGAGATTTGTAGCGAGGGCAAAAATGAGTGTCATGCGCTTCCAGAGATCACTGAGAGATCAGCCGCAGCCTCTTCCACCTGACACGCCGATGGCAGGCGGCGCCGCCGATGTATCTGGCGAAGCGGACACAACCAAGACACCGGCACGGTTCGGGCGCACGCTGCTTATTCACGGCTACTCCGCCACGGGCGAGGACTTCTATCCCTGGCGGGATCAACTCGATGCCGTCGGCATTCCTACTGTCTCCATCGAGATCGGAAACTACATCACCCTCAACAACGAAGTGACCATAAAGGACCTCGGAGAAGCATTTGACCGCGCCCTGAGATTGACCAAATGGAGCACGGACGATAAGGACGATGTCTGGACATTTGACGCCATCGTGCATTCGACGGGAATGCTGGTGCTACGCCAGTGGCTCACCAGCGACCCATTTGAGCGCAGCGATCCTCGCAGCCGCATCAGGCGATTGAAGCATCTCATTGGCCTTGCTCCCGCAACCTTCGGTTCACCTCAGGCGAAGCAAGGCCGCAGCTGGCTGGGCGCGCTGGTCAAGGGTAGCAGGCAACTCGGTCCGGACTTCCTTAACGCCGGCAACCAGGTGCTCGATGGGCTGGAGCTAGGAAGTAAATTCACCTGGGACCTCGCTCATAAAGACATGCTGTGCGCCAACCCGCTGTACGACAAGGGCTCCGACACGCCTTATGTGACGGTCTTCATTGGCAACAGCCCTTATGATGGGGTGGCGGCCGTCTCTAATTCACCAGGATCGGACGGCACCGTGAGGTGGGCCGGGTGCGCGCTGAATACGCGCAAGGTGAGTATAGACTTTCGCCGCCAGCCGACGCTAAGAGACCCCGGCGGCAACTTGACTCGATGCAAGATAGACCCCTGGGTAAGCGGCAGGCTGGCGGCGCCGATGATCGCTGTCGATGGACTGAATCATGGAACGATCATCCAGAATCCCGACCCCACCGTCGCCGCACTGATAAAAGATTTTATAGAAATAGCAGACCCAGAAGTCTACAAAGCGTGGCAGACCCGGGCCATTGATTTTGGGAACAAGGGCCTGCCCACGATGGCGCAGGAGAGCATCAAGGGCGCATTCGGCGGCGCGGGTTGGCAGCAACTACTTGTCCATGTAGTGGATGACCACGGCGACGGAGTTACCGACTATAACCTGCAGTTGTTTGTAGGTAACGAGCTAAGCGACTCCAATGATCCCAACTTTGTTCCGGTGCCGATTCAGGTCGACACTTACACCCGCGATGCGAGTTATAGATGCTTTTACATCAGGCTTTCAGACGAAATGCTCAATCTCAATACACCTGCGGGTAATTCAAAAAAAATGTGGCTTGAGCTTATAGCTTCGAGCGGTTCAGAGTTGATTGAGTATGAAGCTTACACTGATATAGGTGGCGATCCCCAACGGCTTACGATAGATCATCTAGGCGGCGGCCCGGCAAAACTCGATATCACCAGCCTCGCACAGGGCGACGAAACCTTGCTCTATCCCTATACCACTACTCTGCTTGAGATACTTGTTGAGCGCGAGCCTTTGCCGTTAAATGATGTCAGCACCATCTTCAAGTTTCTGGCTAAAGGCGGCCAGCAAAGCTCGACAACTTAGTTGGGAAATCAGATGAAAGCCTCCCATGGTCAGCAGTCGCTCTACTTACATCGTGCGCCCCGCCAGGCCTGGAACCATAAGAAAGCTCCCAGCTATAGTCTGCGCCAGATCCATGTCTGGCCTGAAGGTCTCAAAGCAGTTTCTGCCCCCGGCCTTCGCACGATATAGCGCGGTATCCACATTTCGCAGCAAGGCATCGGCATCGACCGCTCCGGCGGCGGCGCAAATGCCTACACTGACCGAGACGGGGATCTCCCGGCCCTCCAACAGGACGGGTACAGAGAGAGCGGCCACGACTTTTGCGGCGATCTTTTCGGCCTCTTCGGCGTTTTCCACATCAGGCAGCAGCACGACGAACTCATCGCCCCCCATTCTGGCTACCGTGTCGCTCTTGCGCACCACACTCGTTATGCGTTGCGCGGTCAGACGCAGGGTCTCGTCGCCGGCATGATGACCATAAGTGTCGTTTATTGCTTTGAACCGGTCCAGGTCTAGCATGAGTACTGCCAGCCCGGTTGAATAGCGCGCTGCCCTCTCCAATGCCACGTTGAGCCTGTCATGCAGCACCCTGCGGGTGGCGAGTCCGGTCAAGGCGTCATGCTGCGCCATATGACGAAACTTCTCTTCACTCTCCCGGACGCGCTTTCGCAGCACCACGACCCAGCACAGTACGCCGAGCGTTCCGGTAAGCGCGACGGCCAGCACTACAAGAGCATGGCTAGGTGTCCACCACGAAGGCTTCTGAAGGACGAGCACGTCTTCAGGCGACCGCAACAGTACACGCAGAGACCTTGGTATAGCAACACCTCCTCTGGAGCTTCTCTCTACATCCAGCTGTACTGAACAGATGCCCAGAATCCTGACCTTACTTCCGTTCTGCCATGCGTCGGCCTGTGACCTGTCAAAAATTTGCGACAGAACCGCGGCAAAGATGACCTTGCCGGAACTCACCATTATGCTGGTGTCTGTAGAGGCGAGGCTGCGGCCAATAACCTGCCCATCGATCTGAATGAGCTCTGAGTCATGTTGACCAAGCAGAGCCTGCTCCGCCGTTACAGGCAGGGCAGCCATTGGTTCACCCGTGCCGGCCTTCCTATAGATCGCGTCTGTCAGCACCGGAGCGCTGTCTCCCGCTGAAGCGAAGCCCACCACATCGGCGATGTCGCCAACATTCAGCGGGGTCGCCTGGGTAGTCTGTGCGCAGAGCGCGTGCGTAGCATCGCGGATGCACAGCGACACCCCGGGCCACTGGAGCGTTACTGTTCCCCTGATGTGGATTCTATGCAGCAGAGTTGCAAGCTGATCGAACCGGGAGACATCGTCGATGGCGAGGGTCCGCAATTGGAAGGGATCGGGGGGACCTGCTTCGGTGACTTCAACGGTCGACATGTTCGGGAATAAAAGGTGTACGCCGACCATCTGGCGGCGTCCATTGAATAAGGGGGCGGCATTAGCCCGGATCCTGACCTTTGAATCGACAAGCTTCGTATAGTCAACGCCACGCTCCCGCACGCTGACTGCGTTAACCGTTCCCTCGGCCATGACCAGCTGTAATGCGATGTTATGTTCGGTCAAAAAAACGGAGTGAACGATGCCTTCGACCTCAACCCATTGACCATCCTCCAGGCCCGTCAACAGGCGTCTGAGGCCTACGAACGGGGCCGTCGGCGGTAGAGCCCCATCGCCTATCAGTGTTACTGTGGGCTCCGCGACAACAGGAGCAAAATCGCCGGGCCCGCTCACCCCTCGAACGTCGACCAGCTTCCCGACGGCCATGTTCCCGACAGATTGGGCAAGCATTGACACATAGATGCTGCCGGTTGCATCGTGAACGAACAACGCCACGTGTTCCTTGTCGAGGTATTGGTCGAAGTAGGTAATAACGCCTTGGATATGGATGGGAAAGGCGCGGGCCGCCTCTTTAGTAGGAAGGTTGTGCGCTTCGTAAGCCGTGGTAATGGTGCGCAAGACGGCAATCGGCTGCTCTGCTGAAGCTGCAACGGCGGCAAGCGTAAGCCACAACGCGCAGCCAAGGCCACCGAGTCCGCAGACTTTTGGACACAATCGAAAAGTCAGAGTACGTAGATACCGTAAGGCTGCGGCGTAGGAGGCTGCTCTATGGCCCGGCGAAAATTTAATGCCCCGTTTCGGGTGGCTGAATCTATAGCCGCCCCTCTGACGGGCCCAGATCCTCGAACAGCAAAACATGCATGTAGCCCCGCACTGAGCAGCCGTCCTAGCTGCTGGGATCTCGATCCGCTATTGCCTCGATTTTGAGGTTCATTGATCCTATCGACCTATTCTTATTCACCTTTAGGAGCCTCTTGTTAGTAAGGGAC
Source organism: Acidisarcina sp. (assembly GCA_036401395.1). Taxonomy (GTDB): domain Bacteria; phylum Acidobacteriota; class Terriglobia; order Terriglobales; family Acidobacteriaceae; genus DASWUZ01. The sequence continues at coordinate 18,219 of DASWUZ010000133.1, read as the reverse complement.
AGTTTGCCTCCCGAAGAAGCCGGAGGCAGACCATCTGCCGGATAATGCTGGTGTGCAGGCAAATCACAAGCAAATGCTGTTGGGCCCATCGTTGGTCGCCGTGTTCCTGCTGTCATCTCCGCTACACGCGCAGTCTTATGAAGGCCGGCGAGCTGAACTCAAAATTGCGCTCTCGGAGGCACTCAAGGGTACGCAGGCCTCGGCCGTAGTGCTCGATCAGAAGGCAGCGGGGACGCTCGCTGAAATCGAACCGGCACGGCGCGGACTGCCAGGCTCGGCCATCAAGCCACTGTTGCTGGCCTATGCGCTAAGCCACCACATCGTTCTTGAGGATACGCAGGTCTATTGCCGCCGCAACCTGCGCGTGGCGGGTCGCGCCTTGCCGTGTACTCATCCGGCAGATGAACCTCGTTTTACCGCAGAGCGCGCACTCGCCGAATCGTGCAACACCTGGTTTGCCGAGATGGGAAAACGCTATTCGGGGGCTCAACTTGAGGATGCTCTGCGGCTGTGGCATCTTCCTCATCAACCGATGACCGGCGCAAATCTGGAAGACCGTCAACTGGTCGCGCTCGGATTGCAAGGCGTCACTGCTTCCCCGCTTGAATTGGCGCAGGCGTATCGCGAACTGCTCGCGGTCGAACAGGCGGACGGTGTGGTTGTACACGGACTTTTGGACTCCGTGAGCTACGGCATGGCCCGGCCGGCTGCTGTCCCCGGTGTGGCAATCCTCGGTAAGACGGGCACCGCGAGCGACCCTGGTCAAGCCTGGACCCACGGCTGGTTTGCCGGCGGAATCCCCGGCCGACTGGTGCTCGTCATCTACGTGCCGCACGGGGACGGAGGCACCGCGGCGTCCCTCGCGCAAAAGTTCTTCGCGCACCTCGCTGCCGAGAGCGGGGCCAGGTGAAGCGGCCTCAACGTCTTTGCGGTTTCGTACTGCTCGCAGGGTTCTATTCACATGCTGCCGCAACCCCAGATGAAGGCGGTCGCGATGTGTCGGTTACGCTTTCTTCCACGCACATTGTGAAGAGGGTGACCGTGACTCCGATGGGGCCGAGCGCCTGGGAGGCGTCGTGCGCAGACTGCCGTCACAAACCATTTGGGAGGGCCCTTCAATTCAAAGGGCCTGGCGAGCTCTTCGCCGGAGGACTTCTCCGTGTCAAGGACAGCGAAAGCGGGCAAACTCAGACAGCTGCGGGCTTATGGCATTTGAGATCAAACCCGTCAGGCGATCAACTCGACGTAGTGCTCACAATCCCCAGCGAGCGCTATGTAGCCGCAGTCCTCAATGCTGAAGAGTCCCAAGGTGAGCCGTTAGAATCTCTGCGCTCATTGGCCATCGTCGCCCGCACCTATGCGCTAAATGGCATTCACTACACAGCTCAGGCAGGCCACCTGGCGTCTGATCTGTGCGACAGCACTCAGTGCCAGGCGGTGCGACTGGGCCCCGTGAGGGCGGCAATCCAAGATGCTGTCCAGTCGACTGCTGGCGAAACACTCTGGTTCGGTTCGCATCGTGCCGAAGTGTTTTTCAGCCAAAGCTGCGGCGGCCTAACCGAAGACGGCGGAGCGGTCTGGCCAAAGCTGCACGGCCTCGATTATCTTCAGAGCCACCTCGACCCCTATTGTTTGCGCCGTGACACTGCTGCATGGCACACAGAGGTTTCGTTGGCCGACTTCGAGGTCATTGCCAGTTTTGAACATTGGCGGGTGCCGGGAAAGATTACTGCAGTCCTTGTAGGCAAAAGAAGCCCCTCGCATAGGGCCCTCGAAGTTACCTTCATGGGCAACGACGGTAAGTCATCGTCGGTCGCGGCGAACGCGCTTCGCTTCGGCATCGGTCGTGCGCTTGGCTGGAACCGGATACGCAGCGACGCGTACGAAGTGGGGCTGCGCAACGGCGAGCTGGTCTTCGATGGGAGAGGACACGGGCATGGGGTCGGACTATGCCAGACCGGCGCGGCGGAGATGGCCGCAGAAGGCAAAGACTCCAGCGCCATTCTCTCCTTCTATTTCCCCGGCACTGCGGTGCATATCATGTCGAACTCAGCGAGGCCTAGCGATGAAAGATGGCACGAGACTCGGATTGACTCCTTGAGCATTCGCACCGATGGTGTTCTTTCTCCCTCTGAAGAGTCGACCTTCCGGATGACATGGCAGGATGCGCAGAAGCGATTTCCGCCCCGTAGGCCCGTCACTGCAAAGATCATCGTGGCCCCGACTACTGAACTCTTCCGTCAACTGACCTCCCAACCCGGATGGGAACTTGCGAGCACCCGAGGCACCACTATCGTGCTTCAGCCGGAATCCTTGTTGCGTGCGCAGGGTCGCCGCTTGCCCGACACGCTGTTGCACGAGATGCTGCACGTACTTATCGAGGCTGAGGCCAGCGACCGCGCTCCGCTGTGGCTGCGCGAAGGACTTGTCGAAGCCCTCGCTGTAGAAGGACCAATATCCTCACCTCGGATGTCTACAAGCGAGATCGATAGCACCCTTAGTCGCCCGAATTCCTGGGCGGCTAGCGAACGAGCACATCGGGCGGCGGCAGCTAAGGTGCAAGGCGCGATTGCCCGCTACGGATTTCCGACGGTGCGCGGCTGGCTCTCGTCCGGCCCACCATCGACCTTAGAGTAGGAAGCATCGGCGCGGCGCACACACGCTGCGAGAATGCTCAAGAGCCAACAAGCAATCGTCGCATCGAAGAGGGAGGCGATCGCCACTCGGCATCCGAGGCTGAGCAACTCCAGCCTGAGGCCGTGAAGAGGCGTCCAACCCATCAGGACGCCCGTCACCAAAACGCCAGCCGTCGAGCCGATCAGCAGCACCAGCCAGAACGACAGCGAGCGCAAAGCAAGAAGCGCGGCACGCATGGGCCGGGTGCTGGCTGTCAGGGCAAAGGCGAAAACGGTGATCACTCCAGCGCCGATCCAGCCCAGGGTGCTCCACATCCAACCGAGCCAGAGCAAGATGTGCCCATAAGTGAGCAGGTACCGCAGCTGGTGAGGCGCGCGTGAATTGAAATAACCTGCGCGGGTAGCATCCGGGCCGCTCAGATGCGTCAGCCAGTGGTTCCACGCAAACCAGATCACTGCCGCCACAACCAACAACGATGCCCCACGCAAAAGCCGGCCCCATGTCGATGCGCGACCCGCGATACTTAGCACGATCCTGGTTTCACCCAGACCCGCTGCCGCCACGATAAGCATCGCGAACAAGCCCGAGCCCGCAACCTCGAGCGCGCTCACGTCCGGCAGACGCAGCCATACGACGAACAGCACAAACACGCCCAGCACCAGTCCAAGCTGCTCCAGCACAAGGCGGACGCTCAATAGCCGCAAAGCATCGCGCCAAACGAAGGCGGATTTCGCCGTCACTTCGCACCTCCACTCAACGGCACCGGCTGCGGAACCTCGAGCCGGAGACTATCGCTGGTCGCCTGCACGCCGTGCTGGTACATCGGTTGGACACGCGCCGGACTGATCTCGAACGTCCCGGGATTCACCACCCGCACCAGGTAGAAAAGCTCCTGCCGCCCCGTAAACTCGCTCACGAAAAAAGCCGCATGGTCGTCGTGGAACTCGCGTCGCGTAAACCAGTCATACCACCCGCCCGGCCGCTTATCGATCTCGTAGCTGCCCTCATTTTGAATGAACTCAACCCCAGCCGGAATCGGGTCTTCGAGCAACAGGTAACGCATCGGCGTACCGTTGATCGCCTCATGCACCGCCAGCACATCGCCCACCTGCGCCGTTCCCGACAGAGGAGCCAGCGAGTAGACAATCCTGCCGTCCTTCGTCACCGGCTGCAGCTTGAAATAATCCCGCGTAAGGTTCAGCGACATCGTGCCCGCTTGGAAGTCCGCCTTCTTCGTCGAGAAGTATTGTCCGCGCGTGGACCAGTAAACCCGCCCATCGCCGGCACTCCTGACAACCTGCACGCTGTTTTCGCCCGGCTGCAGTTGCGACGCGTCGACCTCGATGGCCAGCGAAGCGCCGCTCTGTGCGTCGGCCGGAGTGAAGTGGCGCTGCCCCACCTCCCGACCGTTGACCAGCACTTGAACAGTAAAATCCGAATCCAGTTCGTGCGACGCTGCCAGGTAATCGACCAGCCCAAAGAGCACCATCGCCGTCTGCTCAGTCGAATCCCACCACGTCCCGCCATTGCGCGCCAGCATGAGCCATTGGGCGGCGCCCGGCAACAGCGGCCGGGCTGGGTCAACCTTTGCCAGCAGCCGCATCGCGTAAGCCGTGGCCTCGGTGTCGTTGTTCTCGTCGTAGTCAAGCATCGGAAGATACGAGCCCTTCCACGAAACCAAATCGCCCTGTTTCACCGCCTGGGAAGAGAGCAAATTCGCAACCTGGGAGGCACGCGAGTCGTGCGCGTCAAGCATCGCGAGCCCGGTCATGGCTAGTGCTTCCGGCTGCAAGTCCGCGCGCCGCGACCAGAGAGTATCCAGCTCCGGTCCGAGCGGTTCGTTATCCCGCGTATCGGTTGATCCCTCCGCCAGCGCGTAGACGACAGCCGACCGCAGTTCAGGACGCATCCGCGGATGCTCAGTCAACGCTTTGCGCAAATAAATCTTGCCATTGTTGAGCATCTGCTCTTGCTTAAAGGGCAGCTTGACGTACTGATACCCCTCGCCCAGTCCAGCCACCACATACGCCGTCATGAAGACGCGGCTATCGTCCTCCTTCCACCAACCCCAACCACCGTCCTCATGCTGATAGTCCTCGAGCCGCTCCAGCCCCGCCTGCATTTTCGCGCGAAGATCCGCCTCATCAACCCCGCCCGCATCTTTGAGCCGGCTAAGCGTCTCCGCGACAATCACATTCGGTAGGTAACTCGACATGGTCTGTTCCGTGCAGCCGTAGGGATAGGTCGTCAGGTAGCTGAGCGCCGGGACCAACGCCCCGGCGATCGACGAACTCACTTCCACATGCAAACTATGAGCAGCCGCGTCCGTCCCTGACGGGAACGAAATCCTGGCGCTCGCCTGTGTCTCCGCCTGTGTTCCGCTCTGCGCGATCACCCCACTTTGCGCAAGGGTTTCCGCAACTCCAGCCGGATTGACCGGGAAACTCAGCTCCAGCGCATCCGAATCCTGGCTAGCAATCGCCGAGGCAGTCAGCTTCGCCATGCCCACCTGGGAAGCGCGCAGCCGCCACAGCACTGTCGCCTCTCCCTTGCTCCGCAGCGCGACCGTCTGTTCCCCGCCGCTCAAAGTTTCAAGGCCCTCCACCTTCAGCGAAACCCTGGCCTGCGCACTCGAATCAAGATAGTTATGCACGATCACCGGCAGCGTAATCTCGTCTCCCTTGACCATGAACCGCGGCGTGCCCATGCGCACAATAACGTTCTTCCGCACCAGGACGCGATTGATAGTCGACCCTGCTTTCGAGTCTGCGGTGATTGCGTGAACAGTCGTACGCCACGTGGTCAGCGAATCGGGAAACGCGAACGACACATGCCCATGGCCCGAGGAATCCGTATGCACATCCGGGGCCCAGTAAGCCGTATCAGGAAAGGCCTTACGAACGCGGGGCTTGGCCTCGTTTCCCGGCTTCACCTGTGCCAGTTGCGGGTGGTAGCGCGCCTGCCGCATCGTCAGCAGCGGCGACTTATCTCCAGCCTCTCCGCTGAAGTAGTACTCGAGTGAGCTATCCACCGCCGCTTCCACTGACCGCTGTGGATACAACACCTTCACCATGTCGCCGCTGATGTCCGGATAGAGGGAGTAGATGGCCTCGTCCACCACTCCGACACTCACCTCAGCGCTCACCGGCTTCCCCGCCGCATCGCGAGTGAAAACGTCATACGAAACATTTTGCTGAGGCTGAAACACGTCCTTCGCCGGCGTAATCTGCACCTGCAATCGCTGCTGGGTCGGCGGCACATTGATGTTCTTGGTCGCTTGGTAAAGGGTGCTGTCTTTGAGGAACAGGGCACTCACGGTGAGGTTTGGCATCGCCTCGGACGTGATTGGCAGGTCAAACGAGAGCGTGTTCCCCTCGGAGTGCATCGTCTCCCGCTTCAGCAGCGTGCTGCCCTCGACCACAACCAGCGCGTAGAAGTCGCCAGTAGCAGACACGATGCTAAGGTGCGCCGTATCGCCCGGCGCATACGTCTTCTTATCCGGGACGATCTGCGTAGTCTCGCTGCTTGAGTCCCAGCCGGCTTCGTTCGCGCTCATGATCCACAGGTAGCTCTGATCGGAAGGGTCGCGCGTCCCAGGCTGTACTGCAGCGGCCGTAGCAGTGATCTCCGCACCGCTGTACTGCGGAGCTCCAATGGATACTGCACCCTCCGCCTTGCCGCTGGCGTCTGTCGTAACATCGACCGCCGCCCCCTGGGTCGTCACCGACTTCCCATCCTGCCAATGATGAAAGCTGAGCTGCACATGGACTTTGGTACTGACAGGCTTATCGTCATAGTCCGTGGCAGTCACATGGAACTTCGCAACATCGCCCGCGTGAACGGCATAGTTGACCGGCTCTACATGCACGCGAAACGTGCTGTACGTCGCAAGGAAGCGCCCTCGCCCCGTGATCTCCCGGTTGGCCGCGTCGGTCACCCCAGCTTCGACCGTGTAGTCCAGATCCGAGTAAGCTCCGCCGGATTTCTCAACGTGGGTAGGTACCTGCACCACCAGCATTCCCTGCGCGTCGAGCTTGCCCGTCTTCTCCTCCTCCTCGTCGCCGGAGTAGCTCGACTGGTCTTCGGTGCCCGCATCCCCGGTTCCATCCACACCGGCATCAATGCCAGCGTCCGAAGGAGAATCATCCTCTTCCTCCCCCCACCAATAATGCCGCTGGTGATACACGCGATACTTCACCTTCGCATTCGCCACCGGTTCCCCAAAAAAGTACCGCGAATCGATAGTCACCGCCATCGTTGCGCCTTCCAGCACCCGCTTCTGCGTCGCCCGCACCTCGACCCGATATTCGGGCTTCCGATACTCCTCCACATGAAATCCGCATGCAACCGAGCTGAACCTGCTCTCCGCATCCTTGACGGCATCAGGGTCGAGCACGTTCACGCTGTAGTAGCCGAGCGCTGCATCTTTTGGTAGATCAAAGTCCCCGGAGACCTCGCCCGCGGCATTGAGAGGCATCTTCCGGTCAAAAACTGCTTTATCCGTCTCGTCCGAAATCGTTACGCGGACCGCCCCGCCTTTAGGCAAAGCAAGCATGTTTCCCTGGCGCGTCCGCAAGATCGCCTTCCAATGCACGGTGTGCGTCGGACGATAAACCGGCCGCTCTGTGAACACGTAGCCTGCGTACTTCCCGTCGCCAGAGATGTTCAGTGAATAACCTGCCGGGGTCGAAACCGCAAATTCGCTGCCTTTACCAGCGACCACCCAGAAATTATCCGGCGCGCTTTTATCCACCGGGAGAGTAAGGTCGGCCACGCCGCTCGCATCCGTCATCGCCGAGCCAAACAGTTTCTGCCCTATGCCGGCATCGACCTTCGCATCTGCAATAGGCTCGCCCGTCGAGCGGTCGACCACGAACGCCATGACATGGCCGCCCGTTGTGCGCGTCACCAGCGCCATCTGCGTTACCATCAACAGCGTGTAAGCCTTGAAGTGACCATCCGTGGCTTCCAACAAATAAAGTCCGGCGCTTAGCTTTGGAGTAACCAGCTTGTTAGTGTCGGAAATGAAAGTACCTGGCACCTGCATCCGCCAACGCGACACTAGTTGCGACTGATTCAGAATCGGGATCTGCGCAAATTCAGCCTCGCTGACAACGCGGCTTCGTCGCTTGATCGAACTCTGCTTATCGCGAAGTGCGTGACGGGCGTCCTGGGAAAGCTGCCCCCGAAAGAAGTCCCGAATATCGTTCCAAAGTTCATTCTTCCAATCGTGAAACTTCTCCAGCCACGTACGCTCGTCAATCTGCTCCGTGTCCAGCAGCCCAGCCTCTGCACCAAACGAATGCAACTCGCGCAGGTTCTCCATGAACTTCACCGGGTTGTTGACGCGATAGACGCGGAACTCCAGCGAGTCCACATTGTGCGTATAGAGGTGAAACGTAGGCTGCTCGCCCGGCGAAAACGACTTGCTCGTGCTCAGGTTGAACGAGATACTCTGGCCCTCTGACGACGCGCAAAAGCCAGCAACGGTCCCCATCAGGAGCATCGTTAGTATCCGAAAAGCGCGCGACCTCATCGAGGGTCCTCACGAAGAATGTTCCAACGATACACGCCGAGGAAGTTGCTGTTCTGTGGAATCGGCCGCCAGCGACTGTCCGGGTGACGCAGCAAGTCTGCCAGCGCCACTCGCCTGACCTCTCCTAGGCCGTGGGCCGTCGGTCCGGTGTGATACACAGCCCAGGCATGCGCTGCCCCGGTCAGGATCATGGAATGGTAGGGCGAGTTCTGCTCGAGTTGCCGAAAGAAGAGCAAGTCCCCAGGCCGCGCTGCGGCTACATTGCGAGACAGAAAGAACGTGTTCTGCTGCCAAAGCGTTTTGGCATCGGCGAACTGCGCAAAGTTGCCGTTGCCTCGGTCGGCCGCCTGGTAGACACCGGGGTGCACTCGAAACAGACTGGCACCCAGGGGCGTAAATGGATACGCATATTGCACCACCGACGGGATCGGCGGCAACGTGTCCAGCGGCATCATCGACTGCCAGGCCTCGTCATGGGCATGCAGCGCTCCACGATAGCACCATCGCAACAGCGCGGCACAGTCGTCAATCTCGCGAGGCAGCTTCTCAGCGGCAAGCGCCGCTGCCGTGTCCGCCAATGCTGTGAACCACCCACGAAAGGCGAGACGGTCCGAGGCCGAGTGTAGACGGAGGAAATCTGGAGTGCCGTCCCCAAAACGATCGTCCGCGTCCGGCGCAAAGTGGAGCAGGATCGACGCGTGAGCATTTCTGTAGCTGAGCATGATCCGGTGGGTCTCAGGATTCACCGGCGCATAGACTTCGACCAGAGTCGCCCCGTTCCCGGCCGCCCCATCCTTTGCAACCACCACCCGCGACGGCAACCCCTCTAGCCGGACATCGTCCAGCGGCAAGGCCCGCTTCCCTGAAAGCCGCAATTCCGCAGCCCGGTGCAACCGCCCATCCGCGAGCAGGGTAACTTCCTGCGTGGAGAGATTGAGGTGAGGGCGTGTGCCATGCCGCCACCATAAGCTCAGAAGCGCAGCTATGACAAAAGCAACTAAAACCACGAAAATTCTGAGCGAAGCTGGTCTCACACGCTAAGTCTAAGTCCCAGACGGTGGCCAGTGATTAAAGGAATGGGGGAGTACGCAGGATACCGCGGAATGGCTCCTCAGGTAGAGTCCTAACGCAGCGGTAACCCGAGAGTCGGGCCGATTAGTGAATAAGCGGCGCGTCGGTGGGTAGTAGGGTACGCACACTCTGAACTGACTTATTAGTCAGCCTTGAGCAGGAAGCTTTAAAAGACTCATAGGCTAAGGGCCAGGATCGGTGTAAATGATGCCGCGCCCGCTCGTTCCGAGATACACTCGCCCAAAGATGTTCGGATCGGCTGCGATTACGTCGATGTAGCCGTATTGGTGGGTTGCATCTGTCACCGGACTCCAGGTCACAGCAAGGTCCTGAGAGATGTAAACGCCAGGTACGCCCGCTATTCTTCCATAAAGATAGATCGACGGGTAGGTCGATCCAGTCGCCGCCTTGCCAAAAGCGATATCGTAGCCCTCGCTAGGGCCAGCGACCGCCTGGAACGTCGTTCCCGAGTCGGTCGAATGGAACACTCCCGCGTACGTAACCAGCCACAGGTCTCCTTCGGCGGCGAATGATGCCCGCAGAATGCCGGTGGTAGGGTGGACCATATTCACCGCTGAGAACGTGGCTCCGCCATCCACGCTGCGATAGAGACTTGACGGCCCACTGCTCGAGGCCTGAGCGAAGACGTAGAACTTCTTCGGATTGACGCGGTCCGCGACGATCGCCTGTTGCGGAGGTGCGCCGATAGACGCCTTCCAGGTGCTGCCGAAGTCGACCGAATAAGACTGGCCTGAATCCTCGGGTGCCCAGATTATTGTTCGGCCGTCCGCCGAGAGTGCTACGGTGCCGCCACCGGCGGTAGACCCCGCGTTGTTGGCGAAAGGAGTCCAGCTGTTGCCCGAGTCCGTCGAGTACGCGCCAAACTGAGACGCACCCTGGTCGCCCACCCGTACGATGGTCGATGGCTGCGCCTGCGCCCAGTCGAGGCCGGTTGTGTCGGTCAGCAGGGGATTGGTAGACATGCCCGCGGCCGGGGAGGCGTCAAGCACGGTGTGAGTGAAGCCTCCGATGTCACGCATACCGCTCAGCAGGGGCGGCCCGGTTGCCGGGCTGATCAGAGCGCGGATGACCGTCTCTTCCAGTCCCTGTGCGCCAACGCTCCAGGTCGTCGGCACGACGCCGGCGGTGGTCGTGCCCGCCGTGGTTAAGGTTGCATCGGCACCCGTCGCGGCTTTGGTTTCCCAGATTGTTTGCCCGGTGCCGTAGAGAACGTGCTTCGAGTCGTACGGATCGATGGCGATCGAAACCAGCCAGTTGCCGATGCCGGGAGCGGTGGCTCCGAAATTGAGCCAGGGGCTCAGCGCGTCATTACGGAGCTGGTTGCCTCCCAGGTCGATCCACGAGTTTCCTCCATCGAGGCTCCTGAATACGTCGTCGTGGAGGTAGTAAAGGTCGAGGGTCGTGGCCATGAGCACGCCAGGCCGTTGAGGATCGACGCCGACCGATCCGTAGCCGAACGTTCCGGGGTTGCTCTGAAAGGTCGGGATCGGAGTGATGTTCGTCCAGGTACCGGTGTTCGTGCCCGCGGCCGGAGGCGTGTATCGCCAGATGCTGCCTGCGACCGCGCCCGCAGGGCCCAGGCTGCTGCTATAGGAGAGATAGAGATTTCCATCGGGGCCGAATTCACCGCGGTTGAGAAATGACCCGGTAGGCTGTCCCGGCACCGGCGTCCAGGTACCGCCACCATCGGTCGTGAGATAGAGCGCCGCCACAGTGCTGTCATCGACGCCAGCATAGACAGTCGGCGTGGTGGAGCCAGTTGTACCGCTGCTCTTGATGAAATCTTCAAAAATGACGCCGCCGGTCGAGGCCGGATTTGCGCTCGCCAGTCCCTGCACGGGGAAGGTCGTCGACTGGGCCCAGGTCGCACCCGAATTTGTACTTTCCCATAGCCCGTTCAATCGCGTGCCAAGGTAAAGATGGCTGCCGAGATTGGGATCGACGCTGAGGCGCTCCCCGGCAAAACGTCCATTATCATTGGCGCCCATTTTGAAAGGCATGGGAACGGTGGTGAAGGTGTTGCCCTGGTCGTTGGAGACGAGGATGGCGCCATGCGAGCCGAAAGATTCAGCGTAGGTACCAACCGCGAGGTACAGCTTGTTTGGGTCGGAGGGGTCGATCCCGATGCTCTCAACGCCCATGTAGTTCGACAGGTCGCGCGAGAGGAAGTCCATCAGCGGAATCCATCCGGTCTGAGTGGAGGTCCGCCGGTATGCTCCACCGACGTCCGTCCGCGCATACATCAGGCCCTGCTGCGCAGGATGCATGACGATCCCGGTGACGAAGCCACCGCCCACAATCTGCACATTCTTAAATTTGAAAGCAGCGGCGGAGCCATTAATGACGTAGGCTGCGGCCACCGGAGCGCTGGTGGTGTAGCCGTTCAGAACAGCGATGGCCGTCAGGGTTTCATTTGAGGCGACTAGAATCTGGCCGCTGTAGAGCTTAGAGGCGGTGGTGGGCGTCGAACCGTCCGTGGTGTAGTAGATGGCCGCGGCAGGTGTCACGTCAGACAGAGCTACGGACTGCGCAGTGGTGTATGTTCCAGCCGCAGGGGTAAACGTAGGCGCTGAAAGCTGCGCCTTCGTAAAGACATAAGCGCCCTGGGCGACGAGACTGTTCGTGTGCCCAGCTGCAATGGCGATAGCAGAGATCGTCTCGTTCGACGACACGATGAGGGGCTGCGTGTAGAGCGTCGACGCCGCCGTGGGTACTGTCCCGTCCGTGGTGTAGTAAATCTTGGCGCCTATCGTGCCGTCGAGGATCGTGACGGTCTGGCTCGAAGTGTAGTTGCCGGGCACCGGACTGAAGACCGGAGTGGCTGCGATGGGAGGAACAATGACGTAGCTCGCGCTCGCTGCTGTGCTGTTCCCAAAGCCAGGTGCAATCGCGATCGCAGTGATCACTTCAGAAGAGGAGACGGCGATGGGCAGGCTGTAAAGCGTCGAGGTTGCGGTCGGCACCGTGCCATCGGTCGTGTAATAAATCGCTGCCCCTGTAGTCACATCGCTAAGGGCCACACTCTGCGCGGTGGCGTATGTGCCGGGGCCGGGAGTGAAGACGGGCGCGATGGCCTGGACGGGCGTGATGACGTAGGCTGCGTTCACCACAGAGCTGCTGGTATAGCCGACCGCGGAGGCCAGCGCGCGCAGGGTCTTGCTTGCTGAAACACTTATGGGCCCGGAGTATGCAGGCGAGGTCGCCGTGGGTACGCTGCCGTCGGTGGTGTAGTAGATCACGCTGGCTGGTGTCGCATCGGTGATGGCGATTGACTGCGTGCCCGTATAACTTCCCGCTGGCGGAGTGAAGACGGGTGTTGCTGCCGTGTTGCCTGCCGGGTTCGAGGATAGAAATCCGCTCGAACCACAGCCCGTGATCATGCTAACCAAGCAAGAGAACATTACAAACCACCCAATCCTTTTGGCCTTCATATCGCTCTTATCCTTTTCATGTGCTGGCCCGAACGCTAGCGGCACTTTCTGCAGACCTCAGCCTGCGAGCGCTCAAGGCAAGACCACTGAAAACCGCATGTCGAAATTGCGAATGATTCGGAACGGCTACGGTGCCTGGATGGGCAGCGGCTCCGCGAGATTTGTAAACCCACCGGGAGCAAACTCCAGGGGAAGCGGATTTACCGAGTAACGCACCGTGAAGCCAGCTGAGTTATCAGTGTAGTCCCGCGCGTTGTTGGTTGCGAAGAAGCCCTCCAGCGTCCAGTGCGCGTCCATGCGATGGGCCACTCTCCCGTGCAGGTCATAGCTCGCGCCGTTGGTAGTCTCGACTCCGGTGCCTGTGACCAGAGATCCTGCCAGCGCAGCACCCTGCTGGATACTCTGCACGCCCATACTCCCGCCAATGGAGTAGCTGGTGTTGTAGATGGGACGGCCTTCCCAGTTGATGGGCGCGTTCATCAGCAGGAACGCGTTAGGGCTGAAATACCCGCCCTGTCCAACGGTGAAGTATCTCTGATTCATGGCGTAGTGCATTGCGGTCAGATTGGCGCCGATCTTTAGATCGCCGTAGGGATTCGACATCGCCACCCAATAGGCACCGGCATTTCCCATCACCCGAGTATTGTCGAGGACCCGCTGGCCAGTGAGTCTCTGTGCGTCGAGCGATCCGTAGAACCCTGAGGCCGCTCCGCCATGGGCAAACTGAATCGAACCGCCGCTGGCTACAACGCCTCCCCAAGCGAGACCTGTTGCCGGGTCCCGGATTCCAGCGTAGGAGAGCAGGGAGTCCTTTTCACTCATGCGATATGCGCTCAGTGTGACGGGTCCGTGAGCCGGGCGGACGCTCACAGTGCCCAGAACATTTCTGACCAGGAAGCCGGAGGGTGAAAAGCCTACCGACGCTTCCACATCTCTTGTAGCGAGCTGTACGCTAGCTCCGGTCCCTGAAGCGAACTGGGCATCGGTGGGCAAAGTGCTGCCACTTCCGAAGCGATAGTTGGAGGTGGCGTCCGGGATCCCGGATTGCAGCAGGATCGGGCGCGTGATTACCGAGAGGCGCGCAGTCCCGAGCCCGAGTACCCGGCTGGCGACCGCATCGGCTTCAAACTGCTGAAGCCGGTCGAACCCCAGGGTGCCTGAGTGCGATTCTGCCTGGCCGCCTCCAATGAAGAGAGGGCTGTACTCCGCCTGCAGGATGGCGAGCTCATCGGTCGCGGTCGCGGCTGGCGCGGTTGTGTTCCTTGAGCGCAGGCTGCTCCCGTTCGGGCCGGACACACGCCCGCCGTCGCTGTCTAAAGGGGCTTCCGGCTGAGTCGGCTCGGTGCTCAGCAACTGTTCTTCCAGAGCGCTCCCACTGGCTGTCGAAGCAACCTCGCCCCGACCCTGGGAACTGTCCTCCGCACTATCAAGCAGAGCCGAGAGGCTGGTGGTGGAGGCATCCCGTGACTGTGCCGCTGATTGAGCCTGGTACTGATTTGCCGATCGCTCCGGCAATGGCTCGCGGTAGGAATGCTGCTGATCACTTGCACGGTGGCCGGTCAGGCCGAGGTCAACTCCATGGAGGGGGTCCGCCACATCCTGAGAGGAAGTGTCGCTCGCCCTGTTGTTTTCTGCCGCGCCGGGCGCGGAGCGACGCATGTGGGAGGCTCTGTCTTGTTTCGTTGCGCCTTTAGCAGTCGATCCCGTAGAAACGCTGCCGTCTTGATCGTCGTGAAAAGCAACTTCCTGCACATTCGCTGGCTTCTGGCCGCCGTTCCAGGCCTGCGGAGTGTAGACCGCCGGTGCGTTCCGAAACGCAGTAACAGAGGAGGCGTCCGTACCACGGATCGCCGACCTGATCGGGGTAACAGACGTACTCCCGGTCAGCATATGGGCCAGTTCGTCAGCCGGTGAAACGCTGGTGGTGCTGTCCCCGGACTCCAGAGGAGTTGAATCTGTTGCGTCGACGGCCGTTGAAGCAAGAGACCCCTCGGATTCCTGCGTCCCATGTCCAAGCGCAAGTTTGAGGTAGTTTTCTGCTGATTTCAGGTTTCCCTTACTCTCTTCCACGTGAGCGCCGGCTCGAAGAAGTGCAGGGTTGTCGGGAAATCGTTCAAGCCCGAGGTGGAGCCAGTACTCTGCGTAACTCATGCTGTGCGATGTGAGAGCGGCCCCGATGCCTGCGGTGAACTGGTCGACACTCGCCTGGGTCCAATCCATGCTGGTGTAAAGCTTCATACCGTCGCTCGTGTCTCCGGTGCGGATGTACATCCCGGCAAGTGAGGTCTTTAACGTCGTGTCCCCCGGGTAGGCGCGCACCGCCGTCTCCAATATTGATAGAGCGTGCCGGTGATCGCCCGAAGTGTAGGAGGCCTCGGCGCGGCGCATACTCCAGGCCGCCCATACCCTGCCCACTTCCAGCGTCTGCGAGACCGATAGATTGCGCTGCCTGCCCAGCCGGTCGAGGGAGGCGGCCAACTCCCGTTCGTTCCCTGCGTTGAGTTCGAGCCACGCAATTCCGACCGCCGCTCCAAACGGCACCGGTTGATGCTGCTGTTCATAGTGCTCGGTCACCGCGCGAAGGCAGAGCAGCGCCTCGCGGCGATGGCCAGTGCCGCTGTAGACAAAGCCCGCAGTCTGCAGGAACGATGCATCATGGCGGAGCTTGCTGCCGACAGAGTCGGGTATGTCCCCCATCGCCGTCAGGGCCTGGGCATCGTGGTTGCCAGCGTGAAGCGCATTGAACATTCCTGTCCAGGCGTCCAGTTCCTCCGGCGACTCTTTTGTAATCTGCTGGTATTGCTGGTAGGCGAGGTCGCTCTTGCCCTCTGCCATGCTGAGCGAAGCCTGCTGCATCTGAAGGGCGGCTACGTTGCCCGGTCCCGTACCCGAGAGCGTCCGCGCCTGATCGAGCAGCGCCTGTGCTTTTGAGAACTGCTGATCGCCTTGGTACGCTGTCGCAAGTGTCAACAGAAAGCCGGCATTGCTCATCGTTGCCACATTCACTGAGTGTGGCATGCGGGTTGAAATCGCAATAGCGTTGCGGTCGCGGCCCGCCATATGCTCGGACTGCACCAGGATCTGCCAGGTCTCGGCATGGCTGCTATCGCGCTTCAACGCGGAGACACAGAGCCGGGAAGCATCATCGAAATAGCTGTACCGGAAGAGCAGCGCGGCGGCGCGCGCGATGCCATTATCTGCTTCTGTAGAACCCTTGGCCCCGGCACCGCCCTCTGCGGGGCCATCCACTTTGAGTAGGCGGTCCAGCAACATGCGGCTATCTGAATCGTTGCCCTGGGCACGGGTGGCGCAGAGCAGGAGGGCGAGGTAGTCCGCACGATGGAGGAGCTGGGCCCGGACGTCGGCGGGAATGTCTTTCTGTATGGCGAGGACCCGGTCCGTCTGGCCCGATTCGAGCAGAGCGTTCATCCATCCGAGCCAGGCATCGGGCCGCCCCGGATTGTTCTTCACATCCGTGGAAAAAATGCCTGCAGCCTGCTCGGGGTCCTGTTGAGCAAGGAGGGAGCCGCCGAGCGCTTCAGCCGCTTCGGGACGTTTGGGGTCCGTCTCGCGAGCCCGCGCAAAGTCAGCCGCAGCTTGTTCGGGGTCTTTCGACTGCAAGGCTTCGTTCCCCTTGGACATCACTGCCCAATAGCGAGCCTCATGCAGCGCCTTTTCCAACTCTGCACTTCGCAGGCCCTTGGCCCGCGCCTTTTCGAAGTGGCTCTCTGCCGCTGTAAAGTCTTTGCGCTGCATGTCCACATAGCCGAGACCAGCCTCGCCCTGGGCTGCTTGCGCTGGCTCCGCAGTCATGGAGGTGAAGCTCGACTCCGCGTCGGATAAATCCCCACCGGCGAGCGCACGGTATCCTGCCTTCTCCGCAGCCGAGGGGCCCAAAACGGCAGGGGCTTTCTTCTCGGCAGTATTGATTTGGCTGCCCAGATCTGCGTCGGGATAGCGTTCCAGGTATTGCTTCGAACTGGCTACTGCTGCCGGCGCGGACGGGTCCCAGAGGATTGCTGCTTTCCATGCCGCGCGCGCCTCCTCGTTCTGCGCGGGTGTGCCGCTGAAGTCCGCGAGCAGCCTCATGCCCTGGGCGCGGGTGTCGGGCGCATAGGTCAGTGTCTTGCCAAGGGCAAGCTGATAGCCGGGGTTGGCTGGATATTTGGCCACCAGCCCACGCAAACCCGCGATGCCCTGGGCGCGCTCCGAGGGCAGCGCAGCTTCGGTCTGATAATAGGTAACGCCCCAGTTGTCCGGTGGCGTAGTCCCAAAGACCTGCCGCAGTATCTCAAGCGCAGCCGCATACTGATGCTGGGCGTTCAGGCGCGAGACCTGATCTAAGCGGGCGTCATTGGAACGCGCCGTCCCTAAACCACCCGAAGCAGCGCCAAAAGCAAGGCCCGGCGCGGTCCCTGATGGCTGCACCGTACTCAGCAGTCGCTCATAATATTGAGTCTTCGCCTGATCGCCCGTCGCCTTGTAATACGCGGCCAAAGCAGCGAGACCTGCCGGTTGGCGAGGCTCGATCAGCAGCACCTGACGCCAGTGCTCGGCCGCGAGGTCGTGGCGGCCCTGGGTATCGAGCAACTGCGCGCGGTCGATCAGCACCTGAAGAGGCTTCTGCTGGGCGTAGACAGCCGAGGAGCAGGCGGCAAGGGTCAGGATCGAAAGTGTCAGTGCGGGCCGAATGCGAAACAAGGTATTACCTCCAGGAAAAGTGAAGCGGAAATGCATAGTTATAATTTGCGGTCAGCATTTAGAAAACGGGTGCGTTCGGGTTTCCATCCAGGTCGTAAGGAACGCCCATCAAGCGGCTACGAATGCGGTAGCCGATCCAAAGATTCAGCCAGATCGCCAGTACGGCCACCAGGGCCGTCAGCACGATCGAAAATATCCAGGGATGCTCAGGCAGAATGAGCCTGACTCGGGTAACCGGATTCAGGTCTCCGAGATAATACTCGGGGGTGCTGTAGGAGTGGCTAATGAAATTGCCGCCCTGCCACAAGCTCACACTGCCCTGAATGCCGTCGTGGGGCATTTGCGCCATGAGCCCAGCGGTCATCGACTGGATGGAGGACTCGTCCTTACCGAGCAGGAGCAAGAGACTACGGTTCCCGGAGAAAGGCGACTCTACTTGCTCGATAATTCCATCGGGCGCAAGGTCGTTGTCGGGTGTAGGTTGCTTCAGGGTACGAATTGCCTGATACCAGCCGCGCAGAGTTTCGACGATCTCGGCCCTCAATGACAAATGCCAACCTCCATCTCGAGGCCGCAACGGCAGAAGATTCGACAGCGCCGGAGCTGCGGCCAGGTCGTCGTAACTACCCAGCATGAGCAGCTCCTTGTTGCCATAGCTTGCCGCGTCGGCAGGGCTTGCAACCTGGACGCGAAGCGAAGGCGCGCCGGTCTGCAAGCCGAAGTAGCCCAGCAGATCGAGGTAGAGGCTAAGCTCTGCGGGCGTGGGATTGTCCGCAAGCAGGACCACCGTGTCCCCGAGGTCCGCAATGCGCGTAAAAGGAA
>DASWUZ010000132.1:0-24498 GCA_036401395.1 Acidisarcina sp. | reverse complement strand
GGCCTTACCCTGCGAAGAACGCGATGGCTACGCCTGGGTCTACGTCCCGCAACCCGGCTCCGGCCGAGCCAACCCCGCCCGAACCGGCAACCCCGACCTCCCGCCAATACCCGAAACAGCAAAATTCGGCGAACGCTACCGCAGCGCCCACCTAACCGCCGACCTGCCGTGCAGCGTAGACCACGGCATCATCGGCCTCATGGACCCGGCCCACGGCCCCTTCGTCCATCAATCCTGGTGGTGGCGCGGCAAGCACAGCATTCACGAAAAAGAAAAGCACTTCGAGCCCATACCACAGGGCTTCCGCATGTCGGCCCACGCCCCTTCCGGCAACAGCGCGCCCTACAAACTGCTCGGCGTCTATGGCGAACCCATCACCACCACCATCGACTTCATCCTCCCCAACCGCCGTCACGAAAGCATCCGCTGCGGCGACAAGTGGTTCTCCAGCCTCACCACCGTCACCCCCACCGAACCGAACAACTGCCGCATCGACGTTCACGCCGCATGGAACGTCTTTTACAGGGTCCCCCTGGTCCCCACCATTGCCAAGTTCTTCGGCACGCGCTTCGTTCGTCAGGACCAGGAGACCATGATCCAGCAGGCCCAGGGCCTGCGCCACAACCCTACCTTGATGCTGATCGACGACGCCGACCGGCCCGCCAAGTGGTATTTCGCACTCAAGCAAGCCCGCATCGACCTCGACACCACCGGCAAGCCCTTCCACCACCCCATGGAAGGCCCCGTTACTCTGCACTGGCGCAGCTGACTTCCCCCTGCTGCGCTACTCAGCAATGACCCGAACAATCTTCTCTTAAGTTGAAATGAATTCCCTGACTAAAAAACTTATTGAGCATACAATCATTCGCAATCTCCTCTGCCCTGACGCAGAGACAGGGGCCACGATGCCCGGCTTGCTGCGCCCGCGACGCTTTAGGGAGCAACTGCAGGAATTGAATATTCTCTCCCTTCAGACTCGTCTTCCAGAATTCAATGCCGAAAATGGTATTTGGAGAGGTTTATCAAGTGCGAGTGGACAATCGTGGCTGACCGTCGCAACCATCTCAAGCGGCCCCGAAAAGTAATGGCCGTGCTCGCTCGCATTCTGCTCTTTGCAGCAGCTTTCACTCCCGCGTTGGGGGCCCCCGCCCAGTCCACGCTTGCAATCCTCGCTCTTCCCTCATGGATCACGGTGGAAAAACTGGAGCTGATCGCGGTCGTGCTGATGGCGCTGGTCATCGCTGCGCTGGTCTGGGCTGAAATGCTTCGCCATCGCGTCGCCGCGCAGACAGAGACCATTAAACGCCGTGCCGATGAAGACGCCGCCTGGGAGCGCCGCACTCTATACCTCGAAAAAGAACGCAGTCGCGTCCTCGAAGCTATCAATAGCACCCAGCCCCTCGACGCCGTCCTCGCTCTCATCGCCGCCCTCATCGGCAAACAGATCCAGGGGGTGAACTGTTCCTTCCATCTACTCGCCCCGACCATAGGGAACCGCAGCACCGATCTGCATCCGGGCGGCTCTGCATCTGAAGAATCTTCCCCGGGAGACTCATCAACGCACACCGCACTAGCGGAGCCCGTACCCGAGCGTTACACCAGCAGCCGCTCCATCCGCACCCGCGACGGACAGGTCACCGCAGAAATGCTTCTCGTCACCGAAGGCAAATGGCGCTCCAACGCGCATACCGAAGAGGTCCTCGACATCGGTTCCCGGCTCGCTGCTCTCGCCATCGAAAACCGCCTGCTTCACGAACAGCTCGTCCGCCGCTCAGAATACGACCAGCTCACCGACGTCCCCAACCGCTTTCTCATCGAGCAGCGGCTGGAGCACGCCCTGGCTGAGGCCCGTCTAAGCGCAGGCCATGTCGCTGTAGTCTACGTTGATCTCGACGACTTCAAGCAGGTCAATGACCTCTACGGCCATCGCGTCGGCGACCTCTACCTCATGCAGACGGCGCAGCGGCTCTCCGCCCAGCTCCGTGATCGCGATCTGGTCGCCCGCATCGGCGGCGACGAATTTCTCGCCATCATTCACGACATCAGCGGCCGCGAAGAGGCCGAGGGTGTCTCCCGCCGCCTTGCAGCCTGCTTCAACCATCCCTTCACCGTCGAGGACAACAAGATCCATGGCGCTGCCAGCATCGGCATCGCCGTCTTCCCTGAAGATGGCCTCGACGGCGAGCAACTCAAACGCGCTGCAGACCATGCCATGTACGCCCGCAAGCGCGAGGGCAAAGTCACTTCAATTTCCGCCGCGTCCTGACAAGGACGATAAGTCACGTAGATGCTAGCCGGTCGAGCATTCAGCCAGGAATCGTGGACATCGCCAACCCCGACCCGGCCCTGACTCCCTCAACCGCCGAGCCGGGGCTCAGTGGAACACCTGGCGCAGCTTCTTCCTCCACCACCAGCTCCCGCACCACAATCCGTAAACACCGCCCCAGCTTATCGAACTTGACCCACCACTCCGCCACCGAAGCGCCTTCCATCTGCGGCATGCCCAACAGTGTCGAACGGTGCCCCGACCGCTTCAGCGCCTGCTTCAGCGTGTCGTACCAGATGTTCTGCGCCTGCCACAAATTCAATTGAAACGGCAGCTCCCGCAACGTCGTCGCGATCAGCAGCGCCTCGTCGATCGCGCTGGTCTTCTCCGGCTGCGCATAGAGCTCCACCATCGCCCACTTCATCTGCTGGTCTGCAAGATAGCTGAGCAGACTCGTATCGAGCGGCAGCTGGTCCGCCTCGGCGAGCGCCAGCAGCGCCCTCACCTTGACCGCGTCGATCGGCCGGCTCTCGATCGCGCGCCGCAGCCCGGCATTCACTGAAAACCCAGCCGCCAGCGCCAATGCAGGAGGCTTGGGCAGCCCAGCCTGGCTCAGGAAGTGCAGCAGGGAAGCGTGCTCCTCATAAATCTTTGAGAGACTCGACTCCACTTCGCGCAGGGTAGAGTTCAAAATCAACTTCAAAATCCGCCGCTGCTCATCGCGGAACAGCGAAGTCAGCGAATACCCCGCCGTCCCGAAATATCCATCGAACAGCCGCATCGCATCCTGAAAATCCGCGCGCGTCACAGCCGCCGCCGCCTTCTTCGCAAACCCCGCAAAGCAGCCGCCATCCTCGCCGGCAAACGGCTTCACTGCCGCATTGATGTTCTGGTCCCCAAAATAAAGCACCGCAAAAGCCATCTCCTGCGACTCTTCCGTCAGCCGCGACGCTATCGCCGCCCGCCCCACCACCACCCGTGCCCGGCCCGAACTCGAAACCTCATACTCCAGCCGTCGCACATCGTATGCGTAGATCTGCGCCCGCTCTGGGTAAGTCGTGAACACGGAACTGATCGCGTAATGCGCCGCCACCTGCTCCAGTCCAACCTGCGCCGTCTTAACCGAACGAAGGTAAATCTCAGCCCCGTTTCCCTGCTCCGGCACATTGCTCTCCGCCGCCCTCAGCCGCTCGATAAACCCGTCCTCGCGCGCTATATGTTCGAGCGAAGGGTGCTCCAGTGATTCGTGCCTGAAAATCTCCGTCGCAAGCTGCAGCACATGACTCGCGTAAGCAATGATCTGCACCGTCTCGATGCCCGAAATCTCATCGAAGAACCACCCGCAGCTCGTATACATCAGCTGCGTATGCCGCTGCAGCTCCATCAACTTCAGCGCCCGCACGCGTTCCTCAGCACTCAGCTTGTGCGTGGCATGGGCCGCGAAAAATCCCTCCACCGCCGCAGCCCCGCGCAGCACCACGTCTATGTACGCGTCGCGCGCCGCCCATACGTCTTTGAATAGCCCTGCGCCGGCCTGCTCCGTCAAAGGCGCGACCGTATCCCGCAACCAATCCAGCGCCGCCCGCAGAGGCCCGCGCCACCGCTGGTTCCACCCCGCATGTCCGCCGTTGCAGCCGCAGTCCGAGCGCCACCTCTCCACGCCATGCGAGCAGCTCCACGACGAATTCTCCACGATCCGAGCCTCAAACTCAGGGGGAAACTTCTCCAGAAACTCGCCGTAATTCGTAAGTCGCGCCAACCCCTGCTGCTCGATATATTTCAGCGCGTACGACAACGCCATCTCGCCATGCTTGTGGTGATGCCCGTAGCTCTCGCCATCGGTCGCGACATGCACCAGCTGCGCCCGCCCCACATCCTCACGAAACCCGCCAACCAGCCGCCGCGCAAAGCCCTCACCGCTATTCAGCAGCCCCTCGAAAGCAATCGCCCGCGACCGCGGCCCATCGTAGAAAAAGACCGCAATACTCCGCGCCGTCTTCAACCGCACCACATAAGGCCGCGTGCTATCCACCGACCCATCGGGGGTCTCAACCCAGGCCGCATGAGCGCCGCCGCTCGCATCAGCCCCACTCCCACTCGCCCCTCTGCTTGCGGCCCCCACCGGCAGGCCCCCCGTGGCTACACTCCAGGTCCCCTGCGAACCTTCCTCGGCCGCACCGGATAGCGCCACCCTCACCGCGCCGCACTGGCTAGGCGCAAGCACAGTAAAGCGAATCCCCTCCTCAGCCAGCAGCTCCAACGTCTCTGTATCGACCGCCGTTTCCGCCAGCCACATCCCCTCAGGACGCCGTCCGAACCGGCTTTCAAAATCCGCAATCCCCCAGCGAATCTGAGTCACCTTATCCCGCGTACTCGCCAGCGGCATGATGATGTGGTTGTAGACCTGCGCCATCGCCGACCCGTGCCCGCCAAATCGCTCCTGGCTCCGCTTGTCCGCGTCCAGAATCATCCGGTAAGTCCGCGGAGCCTGCGCCGCCAGCCACGACAACAGCGTCGGCCCAAAATTGAAACTCATCCGCGCATAGTTGTTTTGAATCCGCAGTATCTCGTTCCGCTCATCCACGATCCGCGACGCGCCGTTGGTGGCGTAACACTCCGCCGTGATGCGGTCATTCCAATCGTGATATGGCGCGGCGGAGTCCTGCGTCTCCACCGTCCCCAGCCACGGGTTTTCCCGGGGCGGCTGGTAAAAGTGCCCATGAATACAGATATAGCGATGAGAAGCGGCCATGCTCACTCCATTAAAAAGCAAGCGGCCACCGCAGAACAGCAAATTCGCATGACGCTCTCAAGGCTGCTGCTTTTTTGGCACAGCACTCAACAACGGAACATGACGCAGGGGGTGCGGTCCACACGAACCGCAAAGAACTGTTCCTCAGGCCACAACTTCAACCCCGAAGCGCGGCGACCTCCAACAATCTCGCCCCAGCGCGGCTCAGCACGATGCACATTGTCTGCGCTACTTCCGAGGCGCTACTCTCGGTCGTCTTCTACTGATTAGTAATCGAGACCGACTGAGCCTCGAGATTCCACCCCGACACACCGAGCTTGGCCGCGCCCTTCGCCGCGCCAGCAGGATAATCAACTTCAATCTCAGTCGACTCACCAGGCAGCAGAGAAAAATAGTTGTCACTCAGGTAAGCCGGCAGAATGCGCGAACCATCGCCGGCATTCTCCAGCGTAAGTTTGTTCGCTAACGCCGCAGACTTGCCGTCGTTTTGTATCTTGACGCGAACGTGGACCTCATCGCCCACCTTCATTGAGGAAGCTGTAGCCGACAGAGACGCGGGCGGCAACTTCGTAAGCTGCCGGTATGCGGCGTAGTCTCCTCCAAGCCAATAGAAGTTCGTCGACAACAGCTTGCCCGCCGAATCCGTCAACGTCAGTCGCACGAACACCATCTTTGCCTTTGTCTCCGCGCCCATCAGCGGCGCGAGATCCAGCTTGAAGCCGCGACTGACCGCATTCGCCGGCATGGCCATCTTCTGGCTATTCTCAGCGAGCACGTCGTTGTTCAGCGAATACACCTTCGCACTCGCCGTCACATCAGCCTCAGCGCTCCCCGTCGTGTTCACGATATCGACCCCGTAATCGGTCAGATCGAGTTGCACATGCAGAGGTTCGCATGCCTTTTGCGTTCCATAAAACGAAGCCTGCGTATCGTAATCCGAACTGAGTATCTGCCACGTCGTACTCGGCCACGCCGGCTGCGTCATCCACAAAAGCCGGCCGCTGCTCGGCGTCCAAAGATGCGCGTTGAACCCCTCGAAGATCGCGCGATGACCAACGTAATTCAACATCTGGGCCTTGCGCACAAAGTCAGGCAAATCTGTCGCCTCGCCGAACTCGGTAGCCAGCTGCCGCATGAAAGGCGCTGACTCGCCGTTCCCGCTCTGGTGCCAGTCGTGATAAGCCCAGTCATCGTTGATCGGCCACTGGTCTGCCTCTGGGATCGTGCTCCGGAAGGACTCCAGCGTAGACATCGACGGAATGCCAAGCTCGACCGAAAATCCTTTGTTGTTTCTGTAATAGAACGACGGGTCCTTGTAGCTGTAAGGCCCGCTGTTGCGCAGGTTCACCTGGTTCGAACTGGGGCTGTAGTAGCGCGTTCCGTCCAGAGTACGAATCAGCTCTTCGAGTCCGTTAGTGATGATCGGCTGCGGCACGCCCTCATTGCGCCCGCACCACATCACGATCGATGGATGATTACGAAACCGGCTGATTACATCACGGGCATTTTCGAGAAACAGCGCAGGGTCCTGCGGCTCGAGATTATAGTTTTGCGTCGAGGCCCAGAAATCATTCCACACCAGCTGCCCGTATTCGTCAGCAAGGTCGTAGAAATTCTCTTCCGTGTCCTGACCGACCCAGTTGCGGATGATATTCAGGTTCGCGTTCTGGGCCAGACGGAAGAACGGCTCGAGATGCTCGCGGGAGACGCGCTTGCGGGAGTCGTCCATGCCCCAGTTACCGCCGCGGCAGGCTATTCTCACCCCGTTGACTTTGATGATGAGGTCCGTCATCCCGGGGTAGCCGTTGACCGTTGCAAGCGCCGTCGAATTCTCCGCCCCGGCGACGATCGACGCAGCCCACTCCGTCGGTGGAGCAATCTGCCTCATGCCTTCGTGGCTGATATCGATGACCTGCTGGCTTTGGAGCTTCGCCGTCGTGGGGTTGTACTCCACGCGGCGCAGGTGGCCGGACGAGTCAAACAAGCTCAGCTCATAAGTAATCTCGCGAATGCCAAAGCTCACATCCTTGGAATCAGACTCCCCCGCAAGCGTGCTCACCGATACGTGCAGCTTGTATAGTTCGGGCTTGCCATAGCCGTTAGGCCACCACAGGCGGGGATTCTGAACAGTAAGTTGAGCGAACTCCGCCGGCGTGAATTCAACCGTGCTTTGGCCGGGACTCAGCGTCACCCGCTTCACGACAGTGGTGATCATGTTCCGGGCGACAACCATCTTTCCCGGCCCTGCTGAGTCGAACCACGCAGTTACTTTCCCAACTACCGGCACGGTCGCCATGTTATCGACGGGCACCGAAATGCGCAGGTCGGCCTTGTTCGTATCCGGCAGCGGCAGCGTTGTAATCACCTGAGGATCACCTATCCTCAGCGACTTAGTCGCAGTCAAAGTAACGTCCTGCCAGAGGCCTGTATTGCGGTCGCGAATGCCCGGAATCCAGTCCCAACCCTCCGTCGCGACGAAGGTCGGCCCGTCGATGACCATGATGCCCCCGTTTTCGCCGGGACCCCCTTTGACCGATTGCTCGTTCGGAATACCGGGATGCGGCGGAGGAGAAATCCGCACCGCGAGAACGTTCACGCCGCCGGGCGCCACAAGATTGGTCACGTCGAACGCCCCGCGAATAAACGCGCCCTTGATCTTGCCTATCGGCTTGCCGTTCAGCCAGACCGCCGCCGCATAGTTGATTCCATTAAAAGTCAGCGCAAAATGCTTGCCCAGTTTCGGCGTAGGCGTGGGAAACTCGACACGATACCAGTAATCCTGCTTGTTCAGCGACTCGGGAATGGCCATGTTGTTAAGGCCGTAGTCGGAGTCGGGATAGACTCCACGATCGATCATCGTCGTGAGCACCGTGCCGGGCACCGTAGCCGTCCACCAGCTTGCCGCATCAAACCCGGCCGCAGATATTTTTTCGGCATCGGCATCGACCTTAGGCGCAGGAGAGAGCTTCCACCCCCGCGCGATCACCCATTTGTTCGCGCCGCTCGGCTCAAGCGCAGGGCCTGCAGCTGGCAAGGGCCTCGCCACCGGCGCCGAAAACGGCGCGTTCGAACGAGGCATGATGCCCGGGTCCTGAGGATCGCTGTAACCCGCCTGGCCATGGGTCTGCACTGGCCAATGCTTCGTGCCCTCCTGAAACTCCACCAGAGAAAAATCAGGCATCGCTTTATAAGCCCGACTTATCTCAGCCGCGCCCATCGCCGTCCCCGACCACAAAAAGGAAGCGACCCGCCCGCCAAAATGCTGAGCGCCCGGCAAGCCCGCCACGGCGCTTCCCGAGTCGACCGCCGTCTCAAAGGTCGCACCAGCCGCGGGAGCCAATTGCATCGACGGCAGAATATTCCCAACCGCGGCCTTCCCGTTCGCGACCTCCTCGCCATCAGCGTAAAGATGCACCGTACCGCCATCGAATGACGCCGCCGCGAAGTGCCACCCGCCCGCGCTCAACACCCCGGGGGCAGCTAACATCTTTCCCCCGCCCAGCCACACCATTAGCTTGCCGTCCTTCAGGCCGATGTACCGCGAATCCTGCCCCTGTGGGTCACCGAGCCCCGCGATCAGGGTCGTGGTGCGCGAAGGGTCGGAGCCTTCGAACCAGCACGAAATACTCCACGGCGAGTGCGCCTTGAGCGCAGGCTCCGTCGGGCTGATCTGCCACTTCAGGCCGCTACCGTCCGCTAAAAAAACCGCGTTGTAAGGGCCATTCGAAGCCATCGGCGCGCGTTGCTGCCACTGCGCGACCGCGCTCAGTGGGCAGAGCACTGCCGACAGCAACACGAAAATACCGCCGCGCTGAACGGAGCCAGACCAGCTTGACCAAGGAAGATTTAGCGCTGAGAAAAATGACTTGGAGCGGCACGGCTTACTCACGAATCGACCTCGAACGGAAATTGCATCCACCAAAGTAACCAGTCAGAACTATAACCGTAAAGCTGAAACCGGCGATTCCGTGCTCGCTCACCCCCAAAACCCAAGGCATGTCATTACTGCTGAAGAGGTGCCTTAAGCAGAACGTAAGCCCGTCGTGAACCAGCTTCGTTGGGGTCATCCCGGGCCCCGGCCGACCCTCACGCCTTGCACAGGGCAACACATACCTTTGCCGCAGTCAAAGCCCAGTTGCTAACCTGTGGCCAGTCCTCACGTCGCGGGTGTAGGCTCTGATCACCGAGGTGTCCCCCTTGCGTATCCGTCCATTGCTCGCCGGTTCCATCAGCTTCCTGTTCCCCCTGAGCTTGTCGTTTTCAGGCTCCCTTCTTGCCCAGGCGCCGGTAGCCGACGCCGATCGCCCCACCGTCATCCACGCCACCACCACAGAAGTAGTGGTTGACCTGATTGTTCGCGACAAGAACCATCACCTCGTCACGGACCTGCAGCCCGATGATGTTCAGCTCTTTGAAGACGGCGTGCCGCAAAAGGTCAAGGTGTTTCGAAATATCCAGGGCGAACAACAGCTTCAAGAGGAGCAGAGCCGCGCCGCGAAAGTCGCCAGCGGCTCCCCGGACAGCGCGCCCTCGCTGAATACGCTGCGACAGGTAAACTTCGTCTCCGTGGTCTTCGCGCAGATCGCTCCGCTGAACCTCGACTTCGCGCGCCGCGCCGTCCTGGAATTTCTCAAGAGCGACAACCTGCCCAACACCTACGTCACCATCTATAGGCTCGACCTCAATCTGAACCTGGTTCGTGCCTACACCAGCGACAAGGCCTCGCTTGAAAAGGCCGTCAACGATGCCACTCGCGGCATGTACACCAAAGACGGAATAAACATGCAGGCGGCAATCGCCAGCGGCGTCCTCTCGTCCGTGGAGGCGACGACGGACATCGCGGCCGATACGTCGGTCACCGCTTCGCCCACCGGAACATCGGGTACCACAACCCGTGAAAGCCTCGTGGCCGGAATAGTAAACAGCCCACTGTTTGCTCGGAATGCTGCGGCCCAGGACGCGTCAGTCAGCCTCGGCAATGCACTGATTACCCAGGCACACTTTGAGACCGGCATGCGCTTCCTCGGTAGCGAAGTCAACGGCATGGATGCTATGGACTCGCTCCACGCCTTGGTCCGCAGCCAGGAAAAGCTGCCCGGCCGCAAGGTCGTCCTCTATCTCGCCGACGGCATCGCATTTCCGGTCAATCGCAGAGAAGTCGTGGACAATCTTATCGGCTACGCCAACCGTTCAGGAGTCACTTTTTACACCATCGATACACGCGGTTTATCCACTGAAGATCCCATGATGAAGAGCCTCTCCGATCTTGAGCGGGTAGGGTCCGACAGCTTGGTGTCCGCAATCAGTCCCGCCGTGTCCCACCACGAAGACGATGATATGCAACTGACCGCCCTGGGCAGCGATCAAGGTGCAATGCGAGAGCTCGCCGAAGCTACGGGTGGCTTTGCAGTCACGAACACCAACCAGATCGCCGAGCCGATGCAGCACGTCATGGAAGACATCCGCACCCATTACGAGCTGGCTTATCGGCCCTCCTCCACGGTCTATGACGGGCATTTTCGCAAGATCGAAGTCAAGGTCGCGAGACCTAAAGTTAGCATTCAGACACGCAAAGGCTACTACGCCGTCCCCGAGCTGAACGGCGAGCCATTGCAGCCTTTTGAACTTGCCGCCCTCAACGCCATCAATGCTTATCCATCTCCTCCGGTAGCGTTCCCATACTCCGCGTCGCTGATTGAGTTCGGCCCGCAGTCAGACGGAGTGCAGTGCGAGATGGCCTTTGAAGTCCCAATATCCGGGCTCAGGATTATCTCCAATCCTAAGACCGGCAAGTCCTCAATACGCGCAGCAGTCGTCGCACTCATTCACAACGATAAGGGCCAGATCGTAGGCAAAGTCAGCCGCGACCTCACTCGCGAAGTGCCGACCGCCGACGCGTCTCAGCTCGTCAAAGACCGCATACTCTACGCCGAGCCGGTAGACCTGCCCCGCGGACAATATGTAGTTGACGCCGCAGTCACCGACGAACTGGCCAACAAGACCACCGTCACCCGCACCACCGTAATGGTAGATCCGGGCGATCTCGGGCTCAGCTCGCTGGAACTGGTTCGCCGCATGGATCCAATCTCAGGCCCGCGGAACCCCTATAACCCCTTCGAGCTTGGTGCCGGTCGCATCACCCCGACCCTCGCCGAGTCGGTCGCCTCCGGCAAGCCTCTGGCTCTCTACTTCGTCGTTTACCCCGCCAAGACCGCAGCCGACGAACCCAGGATCACGCTGCACCTCTATCAGGGCGGCAAGGAAGTCGCCAGTAAGCCCTTCGCCCTGCCCAAAGCACAGGCTGACGGCTCCATCCCAGTGCTCCTGCAGTTGACGCCGGAGCCCGGCCAGTACGACATCCGCGTAACCGCGGAGCAGGGCCAGTTGGTGGCCCAATCCACCCGCGCCCTCAAAGTCGAGTAGCACCAAAGATGACCTCAGCCGAATAGCCTCAATGCGAAGGGCGATGATCTGCTCCAGTCATCCTGACCCTGAGCCATGCGAAGGAAAGGATGACGGCAACCGGCCATTCGTCAAAAGCCCGGTCATCATCGATTCGTCAACAAATCCGGTCATCCTGAGCGAAGCGAAGGACCTGCGGTTGCCTGATACGGGGACGGCTCCATCCCGTCCTACTCCAGCCGACACCCGCTTCCCGCCAATACCCAGCTAGTATTGATAAGCTCCGCGATCGGCCTTCTCGCCGACCGGTCGCCGTTTACCCGCATAGTCAATGATCGGCGCAGCGCCTGCCTCCCCTGAATCCAGGCCTGGGCTACCGGACGCCAAACTCAGATCCACCTTGCCCCGAAACCCATCATGACCGTCCCTGCCCGTACCGCTAACGTAATAACTCGCGGCGAGCGCACCAGGGGCCGGCGCGAGCAGACAGATGCAGATCAAAAGCGATAACCCGAGAGCTTTCCTGAGCGACCCCGAGGCGATGGGAAGAGCGGGGAAAATCTTCAGAGTCATTTCATACTCAGATTTTGGCGCAACCAATCCATAGTGTTGCCTTGTGCGCCTTCATCTATGGCCGCATCGTTGCTCACAAAAACTCTCAACTTAATATCCCTTCTATTACTCCTTCAGGTCGTCATGAACTAGCCAATCATCGAAGCGGACCTCGCCGAGTTCTGCATCCGCCGCAGGAACGAGGCTGTTTTCGCTAAGGCGGCCGCCGAAGTACAGAGCATTCGGATCGGCGACAACTTCGCGAGAATCGCCGGTCGCTTTCAGGCCGCGACGAATAAATTCGTCGAAACGGAACCTATCTGGGCCGGCGAACTCGACAATGCGATTGACGGGAGCTCCCAGAGAGACCCGGGCGACCGCCTTCGCGACTTCGCCCGCTGCCATAGGCTGGACGAAAACCGGAGCGAGGTGGATCCGCCCTCCTTGTGTTGACAGGTCCGCGATCGCCTTCCAAAACTCGAAAAACTGGGTCGCGTGGACGATCGAGTACGGCAGCGTCTCCGCGCCGTTTCCCTTTACGATGATATTTTCCTGCGCGACCTTGGCACGGAGGTAACCACTATCCGGCAGCTTCTGCGCACCAGCCACCGACAATGCGACAAGGTGACGGACTCCTGCTTTCGCTCCATAGTGCAAAAGGTTCGTCGTCGAAGCGGTGAAGAAGTCCATGACGGCCTGGTCTTCAAACGAAGGTGAGTTGGATACATCCACGATTACCTGCGCGTCCGTCAGCACTGCTGCGAGGCCGTCACCGGTCACTGTATTGATGCCCGTGTGAGGTGAGGCAGGCACGGCTTCATGGCCTTGTTCCGAGAGTATAGATACAAGCTTTGAACCAATGAGACCTGTACCTCCTACAACTACAATTTTCATGATCGATCCTTTTTCCGAAATGCTCTTTTTGTGGAAACTGCAAGGAAGGCTTGGCAGGAGTTTAGAGTGAAACCTCTCCTTGAGGGAAAGCGAACCTGCGCAACATGCCTTCCCTTCGCAACCCCACTTGCACGATACACTGGCGGTATTGCCATGGTGTTTGTTCTCGACAACTACGACTCCTTCACCTACAACCTTGTCCAATACATGGGCGAGGCTGGCGCTGAGATGGTGATTCGCCGCAATGACGAGATCACTGTCGAAGAGGTGGCGGCGCTTAGGCCGGAGCGCATTCTGCTGTCCCCGGGCCCGTGCACGCCGCAGGAGGCCGGCATCAGCATTGACCTCATCCAGCATTTCGCCGGCAAGCTGCCGATACTCGGAGTATGCCTGGGCCACCAGGCCATCGGCGCGGCGTTTGGAGGCAACGTGATCCGGGCGCCAAAGCTGATGCATGGTAAGACGAGCAGCGTAGATCACGACCGCCGCACTATTTTCGCCGGAATCGAGAGCCCGATGGTTTGCACCCGCTATCACTCGCTGATCGTCGAAGAGGACGGTCTGCCGACAGAGCTTGAAGTTTCGGCCCGGACCATTTCGCCGGACGGCGAGTCGATCATCATGGGCCTCCGCCATAGACGATTTCCCGTCGAGGGCGTGCAGTTCCATCCGGAGAGCGTGCTCACCACCTACGGCAAGCACATGATTCAGAACTTCCTGGGCTTGTGATGGGCCGTCATGTGATGGGGCATCGAGCCTGTTGGAGAACTCTTTCTTTAACAAATAATTTTGGCCTCGTTGTAGGCGCGCTTCTGCTCGGCTGTACAGCAGGCGTGGCACAGCCTCCACTGGCCCTCGTGCCCGTCGATAACGCCAAAGACGGCGGTGTCAAGGTTGCGGGCGCCGTCGAGGTCAGCAACGGTAACGCCATCATCGGCAGCAGCGGCAGCGTTACGGCAGGGAACAGGACGGCAAGCGTTTTCCTGCCCGGCAAAGGAGAGCTTCGGGTGTGCGCGACTACAACGGTGCATCTGTCGCGCGACCGGTCTGCTCCGGCTCCGCCGCCCGCCTCAGCCATGCCGGTAGCGCCAGCCTCCCTCGCCGGTCAGGGCCCTTCAGCGCAACCCGGAACACGCGTTCAACCAAAGCCGCAACCCCAGGCGACCGGCGCTGTGATGATAGCCCTTGATCGTGGAGCGCTAGAGGCAAATTTCGCGACCGGAAAATATTCCGACGTGCTGATGACCCCCGACTTCCGCATCCTGATCTCAGGCCCGGGACTGGCCGATGTCCACGTTCGCGTAAGCCCGCAGGGTGACACCTGCGTTGAAAACCGTGGCGACCACGCGCCCTATCTCACCGTCAGCAGCCAGTTGGAGGAAGGGGTTTACCGCGTCCAGCCCAACCAGCGGGTGCTCTTTGAGCACGGCAGCCTGCATGAGGTGGTGGACCATGAGCCGGAGCCTTGCGGCTGCCCCGCTCCGGCCCTCTCTGTGGCCTCTGCCGGGAATAGCCCGAACGCCAAATCTGCCCCTTTCCCCTTGGCCGAGAGCGAAGGGCTGGCCCCGGTCCCACCGCCGGCATCGCAGGCAGGGGCTGCGCCGGGGGAGACCCAGACTCAGGTCACCGTGCCTCTGACTTATAACGGAGCTGCTCCGCCGCCCGTCCCCACGAATGCCCGGGTAGAGGCCAGCGACGTCTCGCCATCCACCGATGCCGCCGCCACCGCCATATCCAACAACCAGCCTCACAACCTCCCTGAGACCAGTGCAACCACCGCAAAGGAGAGCAGTCCGCCGGCGACCGCCAATTCAGCCGCTCAGGTTGCTTCCGTTTCACCGGCGCCCGACACGCGCCCCACCTCTGCGCCGGATAATCCCGCCGTGCCCGAGCAGAAGCCGACAACCCCCTCCAACAACCTCTTTTACCGCATAGGAAGGTTCTTCTCCCGCCTGTTCGGTAAGTAAAGCCGCCTCGGAGTTTCCTCTCACAGAATCTAATCTCCCTTTCAGTGATCGCGTGAAGCACGCAAAGAATCCCTTATGCCAACACTGGATACTTAGGACGAGATAATGCCATCCTGTTAGGGCCTATGCCTCCTGTTGTCGAGAAGCCTTCCGAGGAACTGCCCGAGTCGCTCGCCTCTCTCCTGTCCAACCCCCGCGTCGCGGTACGCCGGGCCGGTCTGCCGCTCGCATCCGGGAAGTGCGTCGTCTACTGGATGCAACATGCACAGCGCGCCCTTGATAATCCCGCGCTCGATCTGGCAATCCGCCTGGGCAACGAGCTTGGCCTGCCGGTGGTCGCCTTCTTCTCAGCCATTTCCAATTACCCCGGCGCGAACCTCCGTCACTACATCTTCCTTCAGGAAGGCTTCTCCGACATTGAAGAGGACCTGCAGGAGCGGAACGTCGGCTTCGTTCTCCGCCGGCCACCCGCCAACGTGCTGGAGCGCTTCCTCGAGGAAGTCAGCGCGGCCATGGTCATCGGTGACGAGAACCACTGCCGTGAACCCGAGCGCTGGCGCAAAGTGCTCGCGCACCGCCTCAATATTCCATTCTGGACAGTCGACGCGGACGTGATCGTCCCATCAGCCCTGTTCCCCCGTCGATTTTTTGCGCTGCAGCATTTCAAGCCAAAGCTCTATGCCGAGCTGCCGAAGTATCTTGTTCCCACGCCCGTCCTAAAAGCTGACAAGGATTGGGAACGACCCGCCGCCCTCGAATCATTTCCCGTCAATGGCGACGTGACCGAGGGATGGACAAAGCTCGACCGCACAGTCAAGCCGGTAGATGCCTTTCATGGCGGGACCCACGCCGCTCTGCGCCGGCTCAAGAAGTTTGTGGGCCAGGGACTTGCGGACTACGTCATCCAGCGCAATAAACCGGAGACCGATGGGACCAGCCGCCTCTCACCTTACCTTCACTATGGACACATCAGTCCGCTTACCATTGCGCTCGCCGTCGAAGACGCCTTTAAGGAAGGCAAGGTATCTCAGGCCGCGCGCGACAGCTTCCTTAACGAACTAATCGCGTGGCGCGAGCTCGCAGTCAACTTCGTTAAGTATGACCCGAACTACGACACTATTGAATGCGCGGAGCCTTGGGCGCAGAAGACGTTGCTAGAGCATGCACGGGACAAGCGCGACCCGATCTATTCGCTCGAGCAGTTGGAGCGTGCCGAGACCTACGACGAGCTGTGGAACGCGGCTCAGATGCAGATGAACAAATTCGGCTGGATGCACAACCACATGCGCATGTACTGGGCGAAGAAGATACTCGAGTGGTCGCCGACGCCCGCCGTGGGATACCAGTACGCCGTGACCTTGAACGATAAATATTTCGTGGATGGCCGCGATCCCAACGGCTACGCCGGAATTGCCTGGGCGATTGCAGGCAAGCATGATCGCCCCTGGTTTGACCGGCCTATCTTCGGCACGGTCCGTTACATGTCGGCAGCCTCGACGGGAAAGAAGTTCGATTCCAGGCGGTACATTCGTCAGATGATGGGTACGCCTGCCGAACCGGCCCTCTGGGATGGACCTCCTCTCAAAAGCATCTGAAGCTCCCAAGGCTTTACTGAGCGGTTGCACATCGGCCCATGCAAGGCCATAATTGCTCGCAGTAATCTTTCGCATTTTTCACGTCCCTTCCCGCCCTCCTCGCTCGCGGGCACCGACTCTTCTCTGGCACAGCCCCCCTTTCCTCGGGCGTTCCAGGCAGCCACTAGAGAACGAGTGATCTACCCGTGTGAGGCTCTTGAAATCAATTGCTGCTCTCCCCACGCCGTGCTGGGCGTGCGCCTGCGTCCGCTCAGGCCACGCTCCTGCCTCCGGTCATGAATCGCGGCAGGGATTGGCTGAAGGACCCTCTTCACGGGGCGTTTGGCTCAGATTTGTGTTCGCCTTGGCATTGTTGACAGCAGCGCCGCTGGCCTCTCCCCAGTTGCCTGCTCCACGGCCTCCCGCTTCTCCGGTTTCCAAGGGACCAGCGGCCTCTACTCCCGCCCCGGATGCCTCTCACAAAATTACTTCCGCTCCTCAGCGCGCCCCATACGCACTTGGAAGTGCAGCGGCAGCCCGCGCGTCCGCCGTGCATTTTCTGTCGCAGCGAGGATGGACTGCCGGTCATCGCCCGGCACTCGCTCTTAGTCGAGCCCACGCACAATATCTACAATTGCAGCAATCCGCAGGGCCCGCCGCAATTCCTGCGGGCGGCGCTTGGATCCCACTCGGCCCTGCACAAGTCACAACCTCCGCCTATGGCAAGGTCACGGGACGCATCTCAAGCATCGCCGTCGATCCGGCCGACCCCAGCGGCAATACTGTGTACATAGGCTCTACCGGCGGAGGAGTCTGGAAATCAACCAACGCCGCCGGCAATCCTGCAACCGTAGTATTTAGCCCTCTGACCGACTCCATCAATGGAAACGCCGTCAACGGCGCAGTCAGCATCAGCGTTGGGGCCATCACCGTCCAGCCAGGGGGCACGGGCGTAGTCCTGGCCGGAACCGGTGACCCTAACGACGCTCTTGACTCCTACTGGGGGTCGGGCATCCTGCGATCCACCGACGGCGGCCTGACCTGGACGCGCATTTACCGCTCGAACGAATCGGCGACCACTCAGTACACCAGCCGCCAGTTTACCGGCTTGGCCTTCGCAGGATTCGCCTGGAGCAACACCAATCCAAATCTGGTGGTTGCCGCCGTCTCGGAATCGAGCGAAAGCATCATCGTCAATGCAGAAAACGCCGTCAGCCAGGTTGGCGTTTACTACTCCACCGATGCAGGCGCGACCTGGCTGCTGGCCACCATACAAGATGCGCCAGGCTCGCTCGTGCAGTCGCCGCAGTTGCCAAGCCCGACTGCGGCAGCTGCAACCGCCGTGGTCTGGAATCCAGTGCGGCGCAGATTTTATGCCGCCATCCGTTTCCACGGCTACTATGAGTCGCTCGACGGCATAACCTGGATCCGCGCCGCGACCCAGCCGGGCGCTTCACTCGACACGACCAGCTGCCCGGCCAGCTACTCCTCCGTGGCGTGCCCTCTGTTTCGCGGCGCACTTGCAGTGCAGCCGGTTACTGGCGATCTTTTCGCCATCACCGCCGACATCAACAACATTGACCAGGGGCTTTGGCAGGATTCGTGTGCGCAGGTATCCGGGGCATGCACGTCCCCAACCGTCAACTTTCAGAGTCTGCCTTCGCAAGCCCTTGAAGACGGGACCGGCGCCATCCCCCAGGCCGACTACGACCTATGGCTCGCAGCCGTGCCGGTCAGCAACGACACCATCCTTTATGCCGGTACGGAAGACATTTTTCGCTGTAGCCTGGCGGCGGGCTGCGCCTGGCGAAACACCACCAATGTAAACACCTGCGCCGCCGCGCAGGTCGCTCCAGCCCAACATTCCGTCGACGCGACCCAGGCTGCTTCTCTGAATTCAGCCCTTCCAGGGCTGATGTACTTCGGCAATGACGGCGGGCTTTGGCGCACCACAGACGGAGTGACTCAGACGAGCCCACCGTGTTCAGCCGCCGACGCAGCCCAATTCCAAAATCTCAATGGAGCGCTGGGTTCGCTCAGCGAGGTCGCCGGACTCGCAACCGACCCTACCAATCCGGCGATCAATCTCGCCGCGCAGGGGGTGCTGGGCACGAGCGCCCCTGAGCCCCCCGGACAGACGATATGGCCCCAGGTGCTGGACGGCGAGGGCAGCGACGTTGCCATCGACCCCGCCGCCCCCGCCAACTGGTTTGCCGCATCGGGCAGCGGAGTGAGCATTCACGCCTGCAACCAGGGAGACAACTGCTCCATCGCCGGATTCGGGCCCGTCATCATCGGAAGCGCTCAGGTCGGCGGGGATGGAGACGCGCTGCCTTATCCAGCCGCATGGATACTCGATCCGCAGGATACCGCTCAGATCATCGTCGGCACCTGCCGTGTCTGGCGAGGACCTGGCTCAGGTGGCTCCGGTTGGAGCGCCGCCAACGACATCAGCCCATTTCTAGACGGCGCTGGCCCCGGCGGATCAAACCAGGTTTGCACCAGCAACGGCGTCATCCGGTCGCTTGCCGCGAGCGGTACCGTGTCGAATCTGCCCGGCTCTCAGGAACTGATCTACGCCGGAATGGCGGGCGTATTTGACGGAGGTTCCACAGTCGCCGGGCGCATATATTCCGCGGCCGTCAGCACCTCGTCCGGCGCCACAACTCCCTGGACCGACCAGTCCACCTCTCCCGTAACCAACGATCCCGGAAACCAGGGCCTCTTCAACCCGGGAGGCTTTGCAATCTCGAGCATTGCCGTGGATGCGCACGACCCGACCGGCAACACAGTCTACGCGGCAATCGAGGGCTTCAGCGGGAATGGCATCAGCGAGCCGCGTGTCTACTCCTCCACCGACGGCGGCGCGCACTGGCTGAACATAACCGCCAATCTGCCGCCCGGCCCGGTGAACTCAATCATCGTAGACCCCAACGACGCCAACAGCGTTTATCTCGGCCTTGATGTAGGTGTGTTCTCCACCAATCAGATCGGGGCGTGCGCGAACGGGGGCGCATGCTGGAGTTCCTATGGAACGTCCCTGCCCGACGCACCCGTAACCAAACTGACGATATTCAACCCGGGCAACGCGGGCTCCCGGGGATCTGCGAGCCCAGGCCAGGAAGAACTACAGGCGGCGACCTATGGCCGCGGGGTCTGGCAGACAGCTCTCGCCTCGACGCAAACTACTGCTACCCTCGCGCCGGGGGGCCTCACTTTCCCCAGCCAGCCCCTCTCGACCCCCGGTACCCCACAGACACTCACCCTCACGAACACAGGCGCCCTGCTCCTGACCTTCTCAAGGATCACAGCCACCACTGACTACACCGAGTCGGATAATTGCCTGGTTTCCTTAGCCGGCGGGTCGAGCTGCACGATACAGATCACCTTCAATCCGTCAGTGCTCGGAGCAAGGCCAGGCACCCTGACCGTCTTCGCCAACGTTCCGGGAGGCCAGCTCACCGCGACCCTCAACGGCAACGGAATCCCAGGCGCCTCCGTAGTCCCTCTGCCCACCAGCCTCGCTTTCGGTGGCTACGCGATTGGCGCGGCCAGCCCGTCCCAGGTAGTCACCATCTCGAACACTGGAGGAGTCGCAGTAAATCTAAGCTCAGAGACCAGCACGGGCGACTTCCAGATTGTGAACAACACCTGCGGGCCCACGCTCCCACCCAATACCGGATGCTCTATAGCAATCAACTTCACCCCCTCGGCCTCAGGCTCAAGGACCGGAGCGCTGACCATCGTCGATAGCGTCGGCACCCAGACAATTCCACTGAACGGTACTGGACTTGCCCCGCCCACGGACGTGCTCAGCCCGATGGCACTCACCTTTTCAGCACAGGTGATTGGCATTGCCGGCGCCTCTCAGGCCGTTACCATCACTAACAACGGAGACATAACGCTCACCTCGATCGCTGCGACCGCCTCCGGCGATTTCTCGGTCAGCAGCGGTTGTGGAAATTCCCTCGCAGGCCACACTTCCTGCCTCCTTCTCGTAACTTATCTGCCTACGCGGGCCGGTCCCGCTTCAGGCCTCCTTACCATCAGCGACGCGCTCCATTCCCAAACGGTGACTCTGAGCGGAACGGG
Organism: Acidisarcina sp.; assembly: GCA_036401395.1. Lineage (GTDB taxonomy): Bacteria > Acidobacteriota > Terriglobia > Terriglobales > Acidobacteriaceae > DASWUZ01. The sequence goes on along the minus strand of DASWUZ010000132.1, from coordinate 3,999 downwards.
CCTGCCCGCGGCGGTCGATATCGTTACTCCCCTGTCGCTGGTGTTCTCGCCGCAGCCGCTGAATGTCCCCAGCACTCCGCAATTTGTGACCTTATTAGACCAATCGAGCGCCGTCCTGACCCTGATCTCCGCCGGCGCCACCGGTGATTTTGTGCTGAACAGCGGCTGCACTCCAACCCTTCAGGGGCACGCGAGCTGCACCTTTTCGGTCAGCTATCTGCCGACCAGGACAGGACCCGAGATCGGCAGCCTTCTAATCACCGACGCCAACGGTACCCAGACGGTAGCGCTCAGCGGTACCGGTCTCTCCTCAACGGCGCTTGCTGCCAGTCCCTCTTCGCTCGCCTTTGGAGCAGTGAACCTCCAGGTCGCCAGCGCTCCGCAGACCCTGACCATCACCAGCGCGGCCGGCACTCCGATGACCGGGCTCGCTTTCGCGATCACCGGCGACTACGCCATCGCAACCAACACTTGTCCCCAGACTCTCCAGGCGAATGCCAGCTGCGCCTTGCAGATCGTATTCACGCCAACAGCATCGGGAACTCGCCCGGGAAGCGTGAGCGTCACAAGCTCAGCACTGACAGGCCCTCTCGTAGTCCCTCTGACAGGCACCGGCCAGGCCCCGGCGACGGACGTACTCGCGCCTTCCGCCCTCGATTTCGGCAGCGTGCCTTTGAATACGGCCAGCGTGACCCGGCACATATCTCTAACCAACTCGGGCAATGTGGCGCTCCCGGGAATCGCCGCCAGGGTCACCGGCAGCTTCATCCTGCAGAGTGGCTGCGGGCCTGCCCTTGCCCCCCAATCCAGTTGTGTTTTTGCCCTCGAATTTCTGCCAACTACGGCCGGCGCAAATGCGGGCAATCTGATCGTCACCGATGCTCTTCAAACCCAGCAGGTGCCGCTTACCGGCTTTGGGCAAACGGCAGCCACTGACGCCCTGACACCCCCGACCCTAAGCTTCGGTAACCAGACCCTTAACACTTCCAGCGCGCCACAACTGGTCACGCTATCGAACAAGGGCGACCTCAGCCTGACCGGCATCGTCGTTAGTATTGCCGGGGACTTCGTCCTCGGCAATAATCTGTGCGCCTCCACTCTCCCCGGCCACACCACCTGTACCATGACCGTAATCTACAGCCCCGCGACTGCGGGCGCAGAGACAGGCGTCCTCACCGTGGTTGACGTACTTCGCGCCCAGACTGTGGCGCTTACCGGGAATGCCGTCGTCGCGCCCACCGACTCACTCAGCCCTGCTTCACTGACCTTCTTCCCGCAGGCGCTGAATACGACCAGCCCTCCTCAATCCGTCACGTTAACCAACTCGGCGGGCACAACCCTTACTGGGATTGGAGCGAGCGCAGGCGGTGATTTCGCTCTCGCTCCCTCCACCACCTGCGGCCCCTCCCTGGCGGCAGGCGCAAGCTGCATCTTCGATGTGACTTTCACGCCGACCCACACCGGCATAGACACCGGCGTTCTCACAGTCACTGACGCTCTGCATACACAGACGGTCGCGCTGAACGGGCCCGTACAAACGCCTGCTACGGCCGGGCTCTCGCCGCTGACACTGGCATTTGGGAGCCAGATGCTTGGCATCGCCAGCGCGGCCCAGGCGGTGACCCTTAGCAACATGGGCGAAGCGACGCTCACCGGGATCAAAACAACTATCACTGGCGATTTCAGCGTGGTGAGCGCTTGCGGAACGGTGCTGGCTGGCCAATCCAGCTGCGCGCTTAACGTCGTCTATACGCCCAGCCATCTGGGGGCTGCGGTCGGCACCCTCACCGTAACCACCGTGCTGGGAGCCCAGAAAGTGGGTCTGACAGGGACGGGAACCTCCGTGGCAGTTGGCTCGACATTCAGCGTCCAGGCGAATGGCGCGATTACCGCGTCGATCGCCAGCGGAGCATCAGCCGGCTATGCAGTCGATGTGGTCGCCGACCCGGGGTCGAGCGGCGCCGTAGCGATGACATGCTCAGGGCTGCCCGCATATTCGACCTGCGGCTTCACGCCTTCGTCGGTGACCCTGGTTCCTGGCATGACGATAAAAGTTAACGTGCTTGTAACTACCGGCGTTGGCATCAGCCTGGGAACAGCGCGGCCCCCCGCTTTGCCGGGTGCATTGAGAAAAGCAGAACTCGTGCTGTTGGGTATGGTGCTTCCGGCACGCCTGTTGCGAAAATCCCGCAAAGCGGGACGAAACTGCAGGCGCGGCTTGAGCACCGGCTCGCTGTTGGGCTTGACGTTGCTCGCTGCAGCACTCGCACTCGGCATGTCCGGTTGCGGAGGAGCGACGGTGTCTTCAACGGGTACTGGCGGTGGTGGTGGCAATACCACTCCGTCAGGGACCTACACTATTACCGTGACGGGCACGCAGCCGCCTGAGGCGCATTCAGTGACCTTCACCCTGATCGTCCAGTGACTTTCGAGCAGCGCGTGAGGTCACTGCTGACTCAGAGAATTACCCCTGAACACTTCAAACGAAAATCGTCGGCTCTTCCAGCGGCTCGCCTCTCAAGAAGTGCTGCTGGGCGTGATCGGATCCGGCAGTAGAGGCTCCGGCATCGGCTCATTGTCGTAGTAGCCTTGACACTGGTCGATATACCGCTGAGGCACAATGTTGTCTCGCCAGTCGCCGGAGTTATACGCATCGGCGACCTGCGCAACAGTGGTTGCTCTCTCATGGAGCATGATGCGCGAGTTGATGAAGTTGATCGTCTGCTGCGCGGCGAAGTCAACGTCCTGAAAGTCGTCGGGGCCGGCGGGCTGACCGCAGTTCACCAGCATGATCTGCCACGGGCCAAAGGACGAAGCACCGAGCGGTCCATACTTCGCCACCAGCGCAGTCGCGCAATACCGCCCACCCACATCGAAAGCCGTCTCGTGCCTTGGCGGGCAGTTCGCGCCGAAGCTCGATTCACATCCGGAGATGGCCCATAAGAGCCTGACCCCGTCTATGCCTGTGTTTCCGGCCAGAGATGGCCCCCACTTGCGGCAAGCGTCCGCGATCTGCTGTCTGGTAAACAAGCTGACACCTCCTCAGGGCAGCTAAGATAACGCAAAAGTGGAGCTGGTGGCCAGAATTTTTCTAGACCGGGATTTTCCACATTGCTGAGCCGGCCTCGGCTTGGTATTATTGGGAAGTTGTTGAGTGGTGAGTCGCTTCAGGCAGACCGGGCTGTGAACGGTCGATGTTGCCGGAGATGCTCAGATGTGATACAGTAAGAGAGTCGCAACAGTAGTTGGTTGCAACAGCAGTCGGCAGTGGGATCAAAGCTTCACCGGCGGGTTTTCGAATCTGCACCCGAATCTGAGTTGTTCGATTCCGGAGAGTGAAGTAGCAAGTTCGACGGGCACTCGTTGCCCCAGAAGGTACTACCTTCCAGAGCGAACAATCCATTGCAGTATGAGGAGAAATCCTCAAGGGCTTAGTGCCCGTCCACGAGCATTGCTCGCTGGATTGATCTTTCAAATTCAGTGCTGCACGCGTCTTTCGTAGACATGCGACCGACAGAGCCCGAAGCGAACATCTGAGATTTCCTCAGAAATTTGCTTGACTGGATGCTCCGGTTTGAGATAGTCTCGAAAAGTTCGCGTAAAAACGTCCGCTGATGAAAATCGCAGACAATTGCAGCGCACAAGTTCGAGGACACGCGGCTTAATCCGCCGTGGATCCCGATCCAAAAGCGGCCCGCTTAGGCGGTCACCGGCAAGGATCTTTGACAATCAGGTTGAACATGCCAGTCGTGAGATGACAAAGAAGTTTGGTTTGATCATTCTCACAAGTTAATAGCCTCGCGGACTTTCGAGCTTCGCGAGGTCAGCTGCCTTACCAACGACCTCCGTCGAAGGTAGGTGGCAACAGTTTCAAACGAGAGTTTGATCCTGGCTCAGAATCAACGCTGGCGGCGTGCCTAACACATGCAAGTCGAACGAGAAAGTGGAGCAATCCATGAGTAAAGTGGCGCACGGGTGAGTAACACGTGACTAACCTAC
>DASWUZ010000131.1:0-1941 GCA_036401395.1 Acidisarcina sp. | reverse complement strand
GGACCTGGGAGTTTCTACCGCAGGTGTATCTACTACGATTGTTGCCATGAAATTTCGTTTCCTTTGCAAAGTGTCTCTTAAGTGTCTATCTCTTCAACGCCCAGACTCCCAGCCTAGATGTTTCGAGGGGTGTCCGGCTGTAAGAGTTGAGTAATATGTGCGGAGCCTGCCCACTTTAGTGCCTCCAGGAGACGGCCGGTATAGCGGGCAGACCGACAAGGCCTTTAGGAGGGCAGAGCCCCTCGACTTGGCTGGGGTTGGCGGGCTACTGTCGGACAGGGTGCTCTTCGCATGAAATTGTCTTCGCTGGAATTTGGCCGCCGCGTTGTGTTGATTGGCCTTGCGGTGCTGCTGGCCGGCCTGGTCATAGCGGAGTTGGTGACCCGCGGCGGCGACCCTTCGCTGGCCTATAACGCGCCACCGGTACTCCCGAATACGTCGGGTCTGGTGGATCAGAAACCGCTTCAGACGGCGCGCGATCTGGCAGCGCTTGCGGCGACTCCTCAGGAGCGGCAGTTTGCCGAGCAGGCGTTGCAGGCTGCGGATCATGAGGTCGATCAGGCCTTCGCAACGGCGCTGCGGGACGCGACGTTGAACGCGCCCCCACTGACTGGATGGGCACTGACTTATTCAAAGCGCATTGACGCCATGACCGCCAAGGTCAAGGTGGAACAGCAGCAGGTTGACGCCCTCAAGCAGGCGCAGGCGAGCGCGGCGGATCAGGACGCGGCTACAGCCCAGCTTGGCCTGGCACAGGCGCAACTGGAGCTGGACATTGATGCTTTAGGGGACCTGCATCAGGACCTGGTTCGTGTGGACGGCGATCGCAGTGCAAAGATTCAACAGGCTTTAGATGAGCATGAGTCGGTGCAGAAGCAGGCTGGTTCGATTCCCCAGAACACGACGACAGCGGCACTGGAATCACCACAGAGTCTGGACACTCTGCCGGGGAAGATACGGGCGCTCTCATCTCTGAACACGCGCCATAAGCTGCTCTGGCAGGCACGGCTGGATGCATTCGCGCTGGCGGCCGACCTTACGAGAGAGCATGATGGGCTTGAGCGGCAGCTTGAGGCGGAGGCGGGCACTGGCTCGGAATCGCCCGCGCCGGCGACAAAGGCCAGTCCAGGGCTTGAGCGGCTGCGAGTACTGGCCAGCGAACGACGAAAGATGGGGGAGTGGAACTCCCGCATTCAAAACGAGATGCAGCTGGCGGTGGCCTATGAAAACTGGGACCATCTTGTCGTCGCGCAGCGGCGGACGGTGTTGCACCGGATCGTTCAGACCCTGGTAGTCATTGTTATTGTGCTGCTCGTGGTGGTGCTGGCCGGGGTGCTGATCCGGAGCCTGACAGAGGGGACCACGGTCGATCGGCGTCGCCTGATACACCTGCGAATTATTGCCGAGCTGGCGATACAGGCTGCTGGTTTGGTGGTGATTTTATTGGTTATATTCGGTTTGCCCCGGCAAACGCCGACGATCATCGGGCTGGCTACGGCGGGGCTTACGGTGGTGTTGAAAGACTTCATCGTGGCGTTTTTTGGCTGGTTTGTTTTGATGGGCAAAAACGGGATGCGTGTGGGGGACTGGGTTGAAATCAATGGGGTTGGCGGCGAGGTGGTTGAGATCGGGCTGATGCGTACGGTGCTGCTAGAGACGGGGAGTTTTCAAGAGATTGGGCACCCTACGGGGCGGCGTATTACGTTCCTGAATAGCTTTGCCATCGAGGGGACTTACTTCAATTTTTCGACCGCGGGGCAGTGGCTTTGGGACGAGCTACAAGTGACGGTGCCGCCAGGCGAGGAGTCGTACCAGAAGGTAGACGAGATCCGCGCGGCCGTCGCTAAGACCACTGATGCCAACGCCAAACGGGCCGAGGCGGAGTGGCAAAAGTCGAAACGGAGCTACACGACGGAGCCGATTTCAGCGGAGGCGGCGGTC
>DASWUZ010000130.1:0-10960 GCA_036401395.1 Acidisarcina sp. | reverse complement strand
ACACGAAATATCAGCAGCCGCCCACGGAACCTGCGTTGCGCTAAGCCTGGGTGCATCGAAGTCGCTTCAATAATGCTTCTACTTTGCAGCCTGGGGACCTGGTCCTTGGTTGTGTCTCCGCTCCAAGCCCAATCAAACATGTCTGCGGATTCCAGGTCTATGCACTGGGTGGGCTCCTGGGCTGCCTCGCAGCAGATTCCAGAGCCGCAGAACTCGCTGCCGGCCGATGATCTGCGCGATGCCACGCTCCGGCAGATGGTCCATCTCTCTTTGGGCGGTGCGACTATACGCATACGGCTCTCCAACGCATTCGGAACCACGCCGCTGCGTCTCTCTACCGTCCACATCGCAAGGCCGGCGGTGCCGTTTGCGGGCGGGATCCATGCTACGACCGACAGGGCGTTGACATTCTCCGGCAGCCTGGATGTCATCATCCCATCGGGCGCAGAGTACCTCTCCGATCCCATTGAATATCCCGTGACCGCTCTCAGCGATCTGGTAATTAGCATCCATTTTGACGAGGCGCCCGCGCAGCAGACCGGCCATCCCGGTTCTCGCGAAACTTCCTATCTCGCCCATGGGAACATGGTTTCCGCGGCCGACCTTGTCACCATCACCACCTCCGCAACTCATCCTCCAACTGCTATCGAACACTGGTATCAGATCGCCGCCGTAGATGTATTGGCGCCCTCCGATGCCCAGTCGATCGTCGTCTTAGGCGACTCCATCACCGACGGTCATGGCTCCACGGTCAACGGGAACGATCGCTGGCCCGATGTTCTCGCCAGGCGGCTACAGAGCACGCCCGAGACACGGCGCCTCGGCGTTCTCAACCAGGGCATCGGCGGAAATCACCTGCTCACCGACGGCCTTGGTCCGAACGCCATCGCGCGATTCGACCGCGATGTGCTGGCACGCGCGGGTGTCGGTTATCTGATGGTGCTCGAGGGTGTCAACGACCTGGGCGGCCTGACGCGGGACGGCGATGTGTCCGCCGCTGAACACGAGGCCCTGGTTCGCCGCATAGTGAGCGCATATGAGCAGATTATTGCCAGGGCGCACTCGGCCGCCATCAAGGTTGTAGGCGCTACGATCCTGCCATACACCGGCTCCGGCTATTACCATCCAGGCGCTGCCAGCGAAGCAGACCGGCAGAGAATAAACAAATGGATTCGCTCTCCGGGACACTTCGATTCAGTGGTCGACTTTGACGAAATCACGACCGATCCAAAGCACCCTGACCGGCTCTTACCGGTATACGACTCCGGAGATCACCTGCATCCCTCCCCCGCCGGTCACCAGGCGATGGGCGAAGCTATTCCGCTCTCACTCTTTGCCCGATGAGTGATGCCGCCCCGACCGTCTACCAGTCCGTCAGTGTGCCGTCGAGCTTGCGCGCGACCGGCAGATAGGCGCGGTGATAAGGATGCTTCGCGGCCAGATCCTCGTCGATCTGTACCCCAAGACCTGGTGCGTCCCCTGGATGCATATACCCCGCTTCAAATTTGTACCCGTGCGGAAAGACCTCATCGGTCAATGCAGTATGGGGCATGTGCTCCTGGATACCGAAATTGTGAATCGACAGGCCCATATGAAGCGCCGCAGCCATCGTTACAGGAGACAGGTCGGTCGCTCCGTGAAAACCCGTCTTGACATGGTAAAGCGCAGCGAAATCGGCGGTCTTTCGAGCGTGCGTGATGCCGCCGCCATGCACGATAGTCATCCGAATGTAGTCGATCCATTGATGACGGATCAGATCATGCGCGTCCCAGATGGAATTGAAGACCTCGCCCGTGGAAATTGGCGTCGTACTATGCTGGCGGATTAGCTCGTAGCCCTCCTGCAACTCCGCTGGGCAAGGGTCCTCCATCCAGAAGAGGTGAAACGGCTCAAGCGACTTACCCAGGCGTGCCGCTTCAATGGGCGTGAGGCGGTGGTGCACGTCGTGCAGCAGGTGAACTTCAGGGCCAAGTTCCTTACGGAGCACCTCGAAGAGTGAAGGCACGAAGTTGAGATACTTCTCCGCAGACCAGAGGCTTTCGGTCGGTTGGCCACGCTCTGCTGGCTCGTAGGGCTGCCCGTTTTTGGGTATGCCGTAGCTGCCCGTCCCTCCCGGTAATTCAGCCTGTGCGCGCACCGCGAGGTACCCCATCTTCATATGCTCGCGCGCAGAATCCACGACTTGCCCGATGTCGCTGCCGTTGGCGTGAGCATAGACGAGCACTCCTTGGCGGCTCTTTCCACCCAGCAGGTTGTAGACCGGCGTGTTGAGGGCCTTGCCTTTGATGTCCCACAGAGCGACGTCCACGGCCGCGATAGCGGTCATCGTCACGGGCCCGCGCCGCCAGTACGCGCCGCGGTAGAGGTACTGCCAAATGTCCTCGATGTGCGATGGATCTCGCCCAATCAAACACGGCAACACATGCTCTGTCAGGTAGCTCGCAACGGCGAGTTCGCGCCCGTTCAGCGTCGCATCGCCAAGTCCGTAAATTCCCTGGTCGGTCTCCACCTTGAGCGTGACGAAATTGCGATTCGGCGAACAGAGAATCAGGCGCGCGGAGGTGATCTTCACTCGGTCCTTATTCGGGCGTTCTGCGTGGGTGTGACTTCGATGTAGTCAACCGGAGCCGGCTCGCCACCATCCGGCGTGCTCCTAACCGTCAATGTGTCTCCAGGCTCGAGCCGGATGTCAGTGACGGTAAACCGGGTGCTCGTGTGTCCGTCAATGTGGGCACTTGGAAGGCTGCGGTCTGCTGTCCAACGGCCAATTAGGCTGCCGTTCAGCAGGACTTGATATTGAGATGCGCCGTTGTTGAGATCGTAATACTGCACGGCGATGGTGTAGTTCCCAGGGGTACGGTCGAGCTTTGCCGTAAGGGAACATCCGCTCGTGCGGAGGCATACCACTGCTTTGCCCCCTGAAGCTGTCTCCCAGGGGTGAACGTCCACCGCCTTGTAACCACCGGCGTCCTCCGTGCCCACAAGCGACTCGGCCTCTATTCGGTCTGGATACCGGCCAACCCTGCCTTGTTCATCCGGGACTCCAGACAGCCGAAGGAACCATTCGCTGACCGCATCCCGCCAAACAATTGCATGCCCCGCCTGATACTCAAAGAGCGCGAGCACCTGCTGGTATCGCTCCTCATCGATCTTCCCGTGCAGCTGCTCCCATCTCCAAACATAACTGCCAGCCGTCTCAGCACCCTCGTAGTGCGAATCGTAGACGTGCTGAATCACCGTCTTTCCACTGTGAAGCACATATGTAAAAGGAACATGGTGCATGAAGAGTAGCAGCTCGTCGGGACAGGTCGTGAGGGATTCATAGACACTCGCCAACTCAGACGGATACTGGCCGATGTAGCCGGTCCCGCTCGTCACAGTGCGGTCCATTCCGATGCCGAAATGGTCTGCCCGCAGCCATTGACCCCAGCCATTGCGCTCGGCTGATTCGATACCCGGTCCATAGTGGACACCGATGATGTCAGTCAACGTCCCGAGGCCAAGTGGTCCGGTGTATTGCTCGTAGACTCGCCAGGACCCGCCCAGTAAGCTCTCGATGGTCCTGTCCACCACCGAATCGTTCCCGAACGTGAGCCGCGTCCAACTATCGAGAATCTGGCCAGTCGAGGAGTCTGGATTCCACGCCAGCTTCCCAAAGCCGTACAGATTGGCCATGGCCATTGGATGATGCAGCCAGTTGGTCTCGAGCCCAACGTTGGCCACTGCCACAAACCCGCCCAGTGGTCTTTGAAAGCTCTTTCCCTCCACAATTTCTTTCACCTGCGTGGCGCGACCGTCTGCACGCAGGTCTGTGTCAAGAGCTGCTTTCCACATGGGAACGAGAAATACCATGTGACGCTGCTGACCGGTGTATTCCTGAGTGACCTGCAACTCTATTGCCTGGTTAGTCTGGCGCAGGGCCGCGAATAGTGGCGAAACCGGTTCGCGCACCTGGAAGTCGATCGGCCCATGCTTGATCTGCACCACAACGTTAGGCGCGAATTGCCCATCGAGCGCGTGGAAGTTGTCGTAGCCTGCCCGCGCCCGGTCAGCCTTCAGGTCCGCCCAGTCCAGGTGGTTGTTGTAAACGAAGCCGCGATAGAGCACCACGCCGCCGTGCGATTTAAGCGCCCCGGCCACTAGGTTTGCGGCCTCTGCCGGCGTTCTTCCGTACTTCGAAGGCCCGGGTCGCCCCTCGGAATCGGCCTTGATCACGAAACCCGCGAAGTCTGGAATGATCTTATAGATTTCGTCGACTTTTGCCTGCCACCACCCGATTACCTGAGGATCAAGGGGATCGAAGGTAGCCAGCTTTCCAACTGCTACGGGGCTGGAGAGGTCCACCGACAGCGACATCCGTACACCCCACGGCCTGAAGGCGTCAGCTATGCGCGCAAGCTCAGGGATCATCTCCGGCCGCAGAGTACGAAGGTCGGAGTTAACGTTGTTTACGGTACAGCCATTCAGCCCGACAGAGGCAAGCAGCCGCGCATACTCTCCCGCGCGGCTGAGGTCCTGCCGTACATGCCCATCGTCAAAAAAAATACTGCGGCCGGCATATCCGCGCTCGACGCTGCCGTCCAGGTTATCCCACTGGTTGACCCAGCGGATGGGCGCCGAGGGGGCCTCCTCGTCGAGGACAAGGGCCTTCCGCTGCGCGATCTCCTCGAGCAGGTGGAACACACCGTACAGCTCGCCGCTAGGACTGCCCCCCGCCACCACCCAGACGATATGGTGGGCGTGCTGCACTTTGCTCAGCGAAAAACCCTCATTCGAGAGCGAAGTTCGAGGAGCCCACTCCGGAAGCAGTGCTCGAAGCGTCTCCGTCGTTCCCAGAATGAAGGAGGCCCCCGGCGGCAGTTTCCCGGTCCGGGTCACCTGAATCCCGAGCATGCTGTGCAGCCCACGGGCAAGCTCCCTCCCGGCACTGCGCTCGACCGGGGAAGTACCCGTGAGAACTACCTGCCGTGGCAACTTCCTGTAGTCCTGGGGTACTGATTCGTTGCCCAAAGGGCTGTAACGAAGCCATCCTGCAGCACCTAACTCTGCTTGGGCCGGAAAGGTCCGAAAAACGAAAAACATAACTAAAAGTGAGAGTCCCCGACGAAGACAAAACCTGCCTCGCCCTAACTGCTCACGCATAGAATCCAAACTTGTAGTCGGCACTACTGATTGACCCCACTGGCCAGAAAGCCGCCATCCACCGCGAGTATCTGCCCGGTTGTGAAGGAGCATTCGTCGGAAGAGAAATAGACCGCTGCTCCCACCAGCTCTCCTACAGCGCCGAACCTGCGCATCGGGGTGCGCATCAGCAATTCCTTCCCACGCGGTGAATCAAGAAGTGCGCGATTCAGGTCAGTGGGGAAGATGCCCGGCGCGATCGCATTCACGCATACGCCCCGCGATGCCCACTCTACGGCCAGCGAACGGGTCAGTGCCCCTACCGCAGATTTGCTTGCGCAATAAGCAGCTACTTCGTGAAACGCAACGTAGGTCGCAAGAGACGCAATGTTGACAATTCGGCCTTTCCCTCTGGCGAGCATGGTACTACCGAAAATCTGGCAAGCGCGCAGGATACCTGTCAAGTTCACGTCGATGATCTGATTCCACTGCTCATCTCTTATATCGAGAGTGGGAAGGCGCTTGGTAATTCCCGCTGAGTTCACGAGAATGTCTACCCGGCCAAACTGACTCATCACTGCTTCATGAAGGTCTTGTAGTGATCCGCGATCCAGCACATCGCACACCACGCGCGCCGTCTTTCGTCCGAGGCGCTCAATCTTTACGGCGGTACGCTCTACTGCGTCGAGGGACCGTGAGGAAGCGACCACATCGGCCCCTGCGGATGCCAGGCCGCAAGCGATTGCCTCCCCGATTCCCGAAGTGCCGCCCACCACGACCGAGCATTTTCCAGCCAGATCGAACATCGATGCCTACTCCAGCAGCGCCTGTTCTCCGTCATGTGAGCTTGCCAGCAGCTGCTTCGCCTTGGTCTTCACCGACCCCACTCCCAACCGGACCGTGAAGGTGCCGACTGCGGCAGATGCGGCTCCTTACGGGTACATAGGGTAACGAGATCCAGGTTATCTATATGTTTTCTCTGCTTTCAAATCGTGAGGAATCCATCAGGGCGCCAGGCTTGTGTTCACCCGCGCAGGAACCCACTCCTGTCCTATTCCACCTTTGCCACCGCCCCTGACACGCTAAGTGCCGCCGGCTGGAAGTCCTTGTCCCCGAATTGCCAGAGAAAGAACGTAAAAATATCGCTCCAGTCAGAAGCCTGCTGCGAAACAGTGTCAGTAATACCGTGGCCCGCATCGTAGTTGACCCTTAGCAGAATAGGCTTGTCACTGGCGTTCGCAGCCTGCATGCGTGCCGCCATCTTCGCGCCCTCCCACGGGTCGACGCGAGGGTCATTTGCTCCGGCCGTAAACAGCACCGCGGGATACTTCACGCCCGGCTTGATGTGGGCGTAGGAACTCATCTCCAACAACCCTTTAAATCCATCCTCATTGGTCACCGTACCGAATTCAGGAATATTCGGCGGCCCGTTCGCGCCCGTTTCCATGCGCAGCGTGTCCGAGCAAGGCACGCCATCAACGGCTGCCGCGAAGAGGTCAGGGCGTTCGGTAATTGATCTGCCGATTAGAATGCCGCCCGCGCTCTGACTCCAGATACCGAGCTTCGGCGTAGAGGTGTACTTGTGATCAATCAAATATTGAGCCGACGCGATGAAGTCGCGCCAGGTGTTCGGCTTGGTAAGCTTCTGACCGGCGAGGTGCCAGGCGTCGCCATACTCCCCGCCGCCACGAACATGGGCCACGGCAAGGATGCCACCACGCTCGATCCACTCCGAATCCCGCCGTGAGAAGCCTGGCGACCAGACCTCTCCATAAGCGCCGTAGCCAATCAGAGCGGTGGGGTTCTCACCATTCATCACGGTACCTTTTTTGTAGATGATGGAGAGCGGGATCAGCGTGCCATCGGGCGCTGGGGCCTTCCGCTCTTCTGAGACGAAGTCTTTCGGGTCGATTGCGCTTTCAGGCTCTAGGCCCATGGCGATCGCAGTCCCCGTCGCCGGGTCGTACCGGTAGTAGTCGCCGACCTTCGTCCACGAAGCTAAAGCCATCAGCGCGCCCGTCTCGGTGGGGTCGGTGACAACGTTATCGATGCTGCCCTCGACAGGAAGCGTAACGAGATGCGCCTTCGCGCCCGGTTCATAGCCCAGCCGAAGGACCTTGCCGTAGGCGGCCTCTGCCTCCTGGATATAGAGCGCGTCCTTGGCAGGCCTGAGCACATTCTGCCCCACATAGCTGCCGGTCAGCACCGCGGTACTGCCGGGGAGTACGACTTCGGCCTTGGAGAGATCGGGGTCTGCGGCATCGACGCGCAGTATCTTGCCGTTGGGGGCGTCTTTCAGCGAAACGAGATAGAGGCTGTCCCCCACCAGCGCAAAGTCGGTGATCTTGTCGTCATAACTAGTGATTTTCTTCCAGCCGGTCTTGGTCTCCATTGTGCTGGCCGGAGCGATATATAGCTCGACGGCGGGCGCCACAAATTTGCCGACGACTCCGAGGACGTACTTCGGGTTCACGGTCGGCGTTGCAAATCCGTATTCCTCCTCGGCGACTTTTACCTCCGGCGAGACCTCATAGCCGAAGATGGGTTTGTCAGTCGCAGGGTCTGTTCCAACTTTGTGCGCATAAGTGAGCAGCCGCTTGTACTTATCGGTCGGGGGTGCGCCGGGTCCAAGCTTCTGCCGCTTGCCGTAATAGAACATCTTGTTGTCGAGGGAAAAGCTGGCGCCCTCGAAGCGCTCTAGGCTCTCGGGTAGCTCTCGCCCGGTCGCGGTCTCATAGATGTGCGCTGTCTGGTCTTCCGAGCCGCCAGGAGAAGCGCCCACAAAAAAGTAAGTGCCGTCGAGTGACTCCCCATATTGGTCCAGCGAGACGTGGTGTGCGCCGGTGTCAAACTTATTAGGATCGAAGAGCAGGCGCTCGTTAGTGCTCGTGCCTTCGCGGACGTAGAGTGCTGCCAGATTCTGCCCCTGTTTCCGCTTGCGGTAGAAAGTATATTTACCGGCCAACTGCACGTCAGAGATGGTGAAGTCCGCAGCATTCAGGTAATGCTTCATCTGGGCCTCGAAGGCCTTTCGTCCAGGCATGCTGTCGAGCACAGCACGAGTGTAGTCCGCCTCGGATTTCATCCAGGCAACTACGGCGGGGTCCTTCTGGTTCTCCATGTAACGGTATGGGTCTTCGATCTTCTGCCCGAAGTAGGTGTCGACGACGGGCTTGACTGGTGCAGCCGGTGGCTTGGCTAGCTGTGCCTGAGCTAAGGCAGCGGCGGTAAAAAGAGTAAGGGCGGCCGGGGAAGCGAGGCCAGGAAAACGCATGGTAAGGTTACTCCTTCGCGAAGCGGTACTCTGCGGAAACTGATCGTCGAAGTATAACTCAGACTGATAGCTCGAGACGCAACACGCTCATGGCAGCGTTGTTTAAAGGGTTAGGCTGGCTGGTCGGGACCTGAAAGGGGCAGACGCTGACCTATGAGAGAGTGCGTCCCGCGAGTACCGCCGCAAAATGGTCAGGGCCACGTTAAGCAGTGAGTCTCTTCTGAGATGAAACCAGTAACACTCAAGCAAACAGCAAAATCGCAGCAGGTTATCAAACCTTTCGCCCCGGCTATATAAGTAAAGAAAATTGCAAAGCTAACCTACTCGGCGTTGAGGATGGTCTCGAAGAGCAGGAGGCTGGCAGTGGTGAAGATGACGTCGTAGCCGGTGAGCATTTGTATCCAGAGCCAGGGGTCGGATTCGCCGGTGAGGATGTTGGTGGTGGCTTGCACCATCGCGAGCAGCGCGGGCAAAAAGATGGGGAAGAGGATGAGCGGCAGAAGCAGTTCGCGGCTGCGGGTGCGGATGGAGAGGGCGGCGAAGAAGGTGCCGTTCATGACCAGCGCCCAGGTGGCGAGCGGGAGGACGAGCGCGAGCTGCCACGCGGGCCCAGCCGAGCGCAGGTTGTAGAAGATGACGAACAACGGCGCGAGCAGGACCTGGATCAGGGTCACGAAGAGAAAGTTCGCGATCACCTTGGCCAGCAGCAGGGACGAAGGCGGAGCGGGGGCCATGCGCTGCGCGTCTAGCACCTGATGGCGGATCTCCCGGGCCCAGGCCTGGTTGAGCGCGGTGACCGAGGCAAAGAGGGTGGCGACGCAGAGGATGCCGCCGGCGATCTGGCGGGAGACTTCGCGGGTGGGGTCGAAGGCCAGACTGAAGAGCACCACGATGAGCAGCGCGAAGAAGAGCATCGCGTTGATCGCGTCTTTGGAGCGCCACTCGATGCGCAGGTCTTTTGCAAGATGAGCCAGCAGGTAAGACTTCATCCTTGCACCGGTTTTGCTGAAGACTTTGTCAGGTCGGCGAGAGCGGTCTCGGCAGTGGCCTTCGCCGCGCGGATGTAGTCGATGGGAGAGAGAACCAGCTGCGAGCCGCGCGCCCCTGCCGAGGCAGAGATGAGGTCGAAGAGTTCAATGGTCTCGTCGATATAGATCGGGAAGGATTTCTTCGCGCCGAAGATGGTGACGCCGCCGCGGATGTATCCGGTGAGTGGCTGGACTTCCTTGACGGCGATCAGTTCGACGTTGCGTGTGCCGGCGGCGTGGGCTAGTTTTTTGAAGTCCAGTTCAGCGTCGCCAGGGATGACGGCGAAGAGATGATCCTGACTTGCTGTCACGCAGACGAGAGTCTTGAAGACCTGTTCGGCGGGCATGCCGATCTTGGCGGCGACCGAGATCGCGGTGAGGTCTTCGAGGTCCACTTCGTAGGTGCGAAGTTCATAGGGGATGGCGAGTGAGTCGAGGAAGCGCGCTCCGTTCGTCTTCGCTGTAATTGCGCGGCTCATAGCGATTGGCCTTGCACCGCTGGGAGATGAAGCGCGGGGCCGGGTTCGACGGCGGTGATGCGGCCATCCCGCATGGTGACGAAGTAGTCGGCGATGGGTGCGGCGAAGTCGCGCTGATGAGTGGTGAGCAGGATGCTGCGGCCATGATCGCGCAGGCCTGCCAGGAGCGCGAGCATCTGCGCGGCGCTGGCCGCGTCCATGTTGGAGAAGGGTTCGTCGAGCAGGAGCAGTTCAGGCTGAGACAGCAGGACGCGGGCGAGCGACGCGCGCTGGCGCATCCCTTGGGAGTATTGGCCGAAGGGGCGCGCGAGTTGCGGGTCGAGTCCGACTGCTTTGAGCGCTTCGTCTGGAGTGAGGCAGGGCCGGCCGCGATAAAGGCCCGCGAAGTAGCGCAGGTTTTCGACGGCGCTGAGCTCGTCGTACATCATGGGCGCGTGGCTCATATAGCCGATGCGTTCGCGCCGTGTTTTGGGTGCTGACTCGTGGGCGGTCTCGTGAAGGATGAAGGCGTGGCCGTAGGTGGGTTGCAGCAGGCCGGCAAGGATGCGGAGCAGGGTCGATTTGCCTGCGCCGTTTTCGCCGAGGAGGACGTAGCAGCGGGCTCGTTCAAAGCTGAGAGTTACTTGCTTGAGCGCGGCAAAGGTGCCGTAGAGTTTCGACACGGATTCCAGGCGCGCGACCAATGTCGTGGAGGGGGCCCGGAGTGGCGAAACGGGTTGCAGCATGGCTGGTTGAGTATACTTTGGCGTTCCATTTGGCCGGCTCAAGTGGCGTAAAAACTCATGTCTCAATGACGAGACATGGGGCACCCGCTTTTCGTTCGAGATAGGAATGATGCGGGGCTAGTTTGGTGTGGGAGACGGAGCCGGGGACAAGGATGCGGTGCCGGTGGTTGCGGGGGCCATGCTTGGCTTTTCGCCTGGCTTGGCCGGCGCGTACTTCGAGGCACATTTCGCCTGGAGTTGAGTGGCGTGGAAGACGCCGTCGCGGCCGTAAGTTCCGATGGCGAGTGCCTGTGCGTTGTCTTTGAAGGTGTCCGGTGGAGGCTCCGTGCCCTG
>DASWUZ010000129.1:0-6927 GCA_036401395.1 Acidisarcina sp. | reverse complement strand
CGCCGGGGAAACGCTCCTCCGCATCATCGCCAACGGCAAAAATCCCAATAGCACGAAATGAATCAGGGGCAGCAGCAGCCACTCCATCCAAGTGTCCGTCTCTTGCCGGGGGAAGCCGCTGACCAATTCCGACCACGACGAATCAAGGAATGCCACCATGCGCGCAATCGCATCGGGGGCAACGCGAACATCCGCGTCGAGAAAGCAAAGCACATCATGTTTGGCGAGTGAAGCGAGCACGCTACACGCGTGCTGCTTTCCATTCCACCCATGCGGCAGGGACGGGGCAGTCTCCAGTCGCACCCGCGGATCGCGCGCCGCGATGGCCTTTACGATGTCGGCTGTGCGGTCGGTCGATCCGTCATCGAGCACGATCACCTCGACCTGAACCCCCGACGAAGCCAGCACAGATTCGACTGCCACGGCGATCGACGGCTCTTCATTGCGCGCCGGGATTAACACCGACACTGACGGCCACAACATCGCGCGGGCGGAGCTTTGAGCCGCGTCGGGTGGAGCGCGATAGAGCAGCAAATTCCAGCAAAAAAGAGTAGCCGGCAAAAGGGCGCAGCCAAAGCTCACCCAAGCCAGCACGTTCAAGCTCAATAATCCGGTCACTAGCGGCGCACGCTCTCACGCCGGACCGTTCGTGCGCGCAACGAATCGCGCAGGCGCTGCCACCAGCCGTAAACCCCGCCCACACCGGAGCGGCCACTTAGTAGTGTGTGGAACGCCGCCGGGTCACGCGCGATCCCTAGTATAGCCAGCTCTTCAAGCGCATGAGTCATCGCCACCTGCAAGTCCGGTGCTTCTCCGTGCTCTGAGACCACCAACGGCTCGCCGATGTTGATGAGAATCTCCGGCAGCCGCTCATTCCAGAACGTGTACTCGAAGGCCATCGGAATGATCGTAGCGCCGGGTGTCCGCTTTGCCAGCGCTGCCAGCCCCGGCTGCAAAGTCATCGGCCGCGTTCTGACATCAGTGAAGGCTCCCTGCGGCGTGATCCAGAGCACTGCATGCTCCCGTTTCAGCACCTCCCTCGACGACCGCAGGAATTGTGAAGCCCCACGCAGCGTCCCCATCTCCACTGGGAAAGCTCCGAGCCGCTTGAAGAGCCCGTAATGCGCCAGAGCCGCCGCATCCATCGGCACATAGAGCTCGGCGCCTGGGAACAAGAATTCCGAGACCAGCAGTCCGATCAGGGGATCCCACCACGAAGCGTGATTCACGCAGACGATCAGCGGAGAGGGCAGCGCAGATTCTGTATCGGGAACAGGCCGGCAGCGTTCCGCATGGGCCACGCGCATCGCGGTGAAGTGGCGCGCAACATACCACCGCGCATATATCCGAAAGAACGCGAGCAGCAGGCGCGAAATAGGAACAACGCCGCGTTCGCCATGCTTATGCGGCTGGCTCACAACGCCGCAGCCAGCAACTGTTCAGCGTGGCTGCGGGCTGCCGCGGCGGTGTCAGGACCGCGATACGTCTGGTCAAGCGCGTCGGCTGCGATCCATCCGGACATCAGCACCATCGGCATACCCGGCCCCGGATGAGCCGCCCCGCCGGCCAGAAATAATCCATCCAGCCTGCCGCTCACGTTAGCCGGCTTGAACGCGCCGTTCCATTTCCCGTGGCTCGACAACCCATAAATTGCGCCGTTCAAAACCTTGTAGCGGTCGTGAATGTCCTGAGGTGTCAGCGCCCGCTCAAACACGATGCGGTCTTCGATGTCGGTCAGCCCCGCCGTTCGCTTGAGCTTGTCGAGTATTACCTGCCGGTACCCAGAAAACATCTTCTTCCAATCATGGTGCGGACGCAGATACGGCGTATGCACCAGCACGTAAAGCGCGTCGCCGCCCGCAGGCGCCGTTGCCGGATCGGTAGCGCTCGTCGATGCCAGGTAGCAGGTCGGATCGGGCGCGGGTTCGCCAAGATCGTAGATGTAGCGAAACTCCTCATGGGGGTCACGCGAAAACACGAAGTCGTGATGCGCGAGATGCTCGTAGCGTTTGTTCAACCCGAGGTAGAGGACGACTCCCGAACAGGCCGGCTCATATTCACGGCCCCGGTCAAAATCTCGCGCAACCTGCCCACCGATCAGCTCCCGGTAGGTTCGTACGGCATCCTCATTCGAGACAATAGCGTCGAAATCATGCCGCTCGCCCGACGAAGTAACGAACCCCGTCACCTTGCCGTGCTCGCTCAGGATGCCGTCGATCTCGACCGACGTGTGATAGCGAACGCCGAGCTCCCGCCCCAGCTTGACGAGGGTCTCCGGCACCATGCGCGTGCCACCCATGGGGTACCAGATACCCTCTTCCGATTGCATGTGCGCGATCGAGCAAAGGATCGCCGGCGAAGCATCCGGCGACGAGCCTACATACTGCACATAGTGATCGAGCATCTGGGCAACGTTGGGATCGCTGATGAAGTCGCGAATCGTGTTCGACACAGAATGCCCGAGGCGCATGCTGATCACATCGCGCAGGACATTCAAATCGAAGGCGCCGCCGAGTTGGAACGTGTCGCGTATCGACCCGACCGAACGCCAAAAGAAAAACCGATCCGAGATGCCATGCAGCTTGCGCGATAGCTCCATGAACTCGATGTACTTTGCTCCCATGCCGGGAGCGTAAGTGTCGAGGGCAGCAGCCATATCGCCGATGTCGTGTTTCAGATCGAGTACGCCGCCGTCATCAAAGAAGCACCGCCACTGCGGGTCGAGCCGCACCATGTTGAGGTAATCAGACATGGTGCGGCCAGCCTCGCAGAAAATGCGGTTGAGCACCGATGGCTGGATCAGGATCGTAGGCCCCATATCGAAGCGAAAACCCTGTTCCGCAAGCACCGCGGCCTTGCCGCCGAGCCAGTCATTTTTTTCGAAGACCTCGACCTCGTAGCCTCGCGCCGCCAGCGTACACGCCGCAGACAAGCCGCCCAGTCCGGAACCGATTACTGCTACCCGCATCGTTCTCCTTTTCGAGCTCTCTCAAAGTCCGCCGTCACGGCTCAATCAGTTGCCGTCCTAGCGCAATCACCCGTTACGGCGTTTTGCCGCGCGGCCTTGCTTGTCATTCATCCGCATCATCGCTTTCCCCAGCCGAACCATGCTGCTGAGACGCGCCCGCAACCCACTGCCATGCGCCAGGCCAATATAAGCGCGAAACAAATCCGCGTGGCCGTTATTGGTGTGCTCATATGCCCTGCGATCGCGGCTTCGCTGAACAAGCACCGTCTTGATCCCCGTCATCTCCAGCAGCCCCTCGCGTCCCCGCGTGACCCCGAAGCCGCTCGCTCCAACCCCACCAAACGGTGCCCTCGGATCAGCTGTGGAAACGATAATGTCATTTACCAAAACCACCCCCGCGCGGATATGTGAAGCGACTCGCAGAGCAGCCAGTCGCGACCCGAACACCGCCGCACTCAGCGCGTATCGGCACCTCGAATAAGCGGCCACCGCATCAACCTCGTCCGTAACCACGATGACCGAGAGAACCGGAGCGCCCAAGTCCGTCTGCGCCAGCGCCATATCGGCAGCCGTTCCCACGATCAGCATCGGGCGAACTTCAACCCCCGCGATCCCGCCGCATATCACCCGCGCTCCGGCCCGTTCGGCGTCCTCGATTAGCCCACTAAGCAACCGCGAAGTGTCAGCCGTTACCGTTACCGGCCCAACCGCCTCCAGCAGGGGAACCAACTTTGCTTCGAGCGCCTTTGCTGTCGCCCGTGAGACGAACAGGCGTCGCGGAGCCATGCAGGTTGCCGACCCATTCAAGCGCAGCCCAAAGGCTATCGCAGCCGACGTGCGATCAAGATCAGCATCGTCGAGAACAAACACCGCATCGCAACCGGAAAGCTCCAACACCGCAGGCGTCGCCGTCTCGGCCAGTTCGCGCAGCACCGCCCGTCCCGTCGCTGCCGATCCCGTCAAAATCACCTTGTCAACGCCGCCCCGAATCGCATCCGTGCCGGCCTCAACTGAGCTATCCAGCACCTGCAGCAACATAGGGTTGAGCCCCGCGCCTATCAGCAATGCCCGTAAAGCCTTTGCTGCCGCTTCGCCACCGGGAGCTGGCTTCCACAACACCGCGTTCCCCGCCGCCAGCGCCTGCAACGCCTGCGCGCCGGGTAGAAACAGGGGATAATTTCCAGGCGCGATAATCAGCACCAGTCCCATCGGCTCGCGGCGCACTTCGACCGAAACGCCGCGAAGCCAGAACGGGCGGCTGCCGTTGCCTTCGCGTCGCGGCTTGAGGATTGCCTCCGCCTCGCGCTCCAAAAAGCGGCAAGCCTCGAGCAGCGGCAAGACCTCTGACACAAGCGTATCGGCTAATGTGCGATGAAGACTTCCAGTAAGCTCAAGCGGCACTGTGCCGGCAAGCTCGCTGGCCGAGCGGGCGATGGCTCCCCGCGCCCGTCGGAGCACCCTCAGCCGCGCGCGAACCCCGAGTCTCCCCCAGCCCGCTTGCGCCGCACGCACGTCGGCAAGCGGTACCACCGCAGATACCGGCGGCCCATGCAAGAGCGGTTCCTTTGCAAGCTGAGGAATTTTCAAGTCGGTATGCGGTGGTGCGGTGGTACCCATCTCAACCTCCCGTCACCTAAGCCGGACTGAGCGCGATCTCGTCGGCTGCCACGTCCCACTGCGGCACCATCCGGAGATCATCAAGCAGCAGCCGCGACGTAATGCGGGCCGACTCGAATATTACCGGCAAGCCACTCCCGGGATGCGTTCCGCCGCCAACCAGATAAATACCCTCCGCGTCCTCGAAACGATTGTGCGGCCGCAAATGCAGCATCTGACGCAGCGTATGCGCCATGCTAAAAGTTGCACCCTTATAGAGCGCATACTCGCTGTTCCAGTCGCGCGGCGTGCAAACCCGCTCGGTGCGAATGCGCGACTCCACGTCGTTGATCCCGATCTTCTCCAACTGCTTGATCGCCAGGTTACGGAAGCGCTTCTGCTCACTGGGCCAGTCTACGTTTTCCGTCTCATGTGTGACCGGCACCAGCACATAAAGCGTACTCGCATCGCGCGGCGCAAGGGTCGGGTCAGTTACGCACGCATTCTGCACATAGAACGACGGATCCTCGGACAGGACGTGGTCTTCCTCGATGTCGCGCAGATTCCGGCGATAATCCTTGGCAAGATAAATTGAATGATGAGACACGTCGTCGTACATCCCGTCGATCCCGAGATACAGCATGAAGGTCGAACAGGAAAACCGCTTAGAGGCGATGCGTTTGTCGGTCCATTTGCGGCGCAGGTGATTCGGGACCATACGCCGCATAGCCTCGGCGAAGTCCGCATTGATGACCACCGCGTCAGCGTGCACAGTCCTGCGAGCAGTCCGCACGCCGGTAGCTTTGCGGCCCTCAAAGAACACTTCTTCGACCGACTCGTTGAGCAGGATTTTAACGCCCAAATCACGCGCCGCCCGGGCCATCGCGCGCGTCACTGCACCGCAGCCGCCGATGGGATGAAACACCCCGTGCTCATACTCCAAAAACGACAGGATGCTGAACAGGCTGGGGCAACTGAAGGGCGACATGCCCAGGTATTTCGACTGGAAACTGAAGCCAAGGCGGATGCGTTCGTCGCTGAAGTAGGTTTGCAGGTCGGCGTCCAGCGACTTCCATGGCCGCAGCAGCGGCAGCAGCTTCAGCATTCTCGGCCGCAGCAGATCGCGCCAGCTTTCAAAAGATGATTCAAGGCACGGTGTGAACGCCTCAAGCTTCTCCCGATTGTCGATGAAAAACTGATGGAAGCGCCCAGCGTCTGCGGGGCACAGCCTGGCCATCGCCTGCTCCATGCGGGCGAGGTCAGGCGTCGCCCGCAGCTCTCCACCAGAGCCGAAGACCAGGCGATACTGCGGGTCGAGCCGCTTCATGGGGACCTCGGCGTCGAAGTCGCGTCCGCAGGCGTCGAAGATCTCACGCAGAATCCGAGGATAAAGAAAGAATGTGGGTCCGGTGTCGAACTTAAAGCCGTCTTGCGTCAGCGTGGAGGTACGCCCACCCACCCGGGGCTGCTTCTCGACAATCGTGACGTCGACTCCAGACTTGGCGAGCAGCATGGACGCCGCAAGACCACCCGGGCCGGCGCCTACGATGACCACCTTCCGGTGCGCTCTCATGTTGGTTTTCAGCTCTTTCTCTCGTTCGCTTGCAGTCCAGGACGACATAGCTCGGTAATTTTGCAGGACTTCAGTCTTTCATGTAGGCCCGCGCCCGAACTGTCTCAATCTGAGAGCTATTCAATACACCTTCATCGCGGGGGATTTATTTTGCTCCTGCCAAATCGCGCCCACTGTCGAGGGGAAAGGCGACCCTTGAACGGGGTCCAATTCCTCATCCCGGTGGTATGTGAGGGTCGTCGGGGCGCTGAATCCGCGCACGTTTTCCAGCCTCTAATAGCAGAGGAAGTTAAATGCCAAGTCCCATCGTCGGTCTCCACCACGTAACTGCAATCGCCTCTGATCCCCAGCAAAACCTCGACTTTTATACCCAGATATTGGGCCTCCGATTCGTAAAGCGCACCGTCAACTTTGACGACCCAGGAACGTACCATTTCTACTTCGGCGACGATGCCGGTTCCCCCGGAACTATCCTTACGTTCTTCGCCTGGCCGCATGCTTCTCGAGGCACGACAGGGCTAGGCGAAGTCACCCGGACGGCCTTCTCCATACCTTTCACTTCGCTCGGTTACTGGAAACAGCATCTCGAAGACAATGGAGTGCTGTTTGAGAGCACCGGCAAGCGCTTCGATGAGGAAGTGCTGACTCTTGCCGATCCGGATGGAATGAAAATCGAGATTGTAGCCCACGCCGATGCGGGTACAGCGAACGCACCGCGATTCTCTTCCGTACCGCCCGAACATGCTATTCGTGGCTTTTTTGGAGTCACTCTTTTCGAAGCGAGGGCCGA
>DASWUZ010000128.1:0-3322 GCA_036401395.1 Acidisarcina sp. | reverse complement strand
TGCACCCGCGCCTCATCGATCATGTCCTCCACCTTCTTTTGGGTCTTGCGGAGGGCGATGAACATCCCAACCAGGATGCCTGCCTGAAGAAGGACACCAGCCGCAATGGCAGCGATGAATATGACAAAAATATAAGGCGGGATCTCGGAATGCATATCGGTCGCTGTCCTTCGGCTGGTGCTTTGTCAGCTGATGCTCTGTACGGCGGTAAGTAGGCGGTAGAGGTTAGACCCCGTGCATCTCGGGCGTTTCAGTCGCAGGCGCCGGAACCGTCGTAGTCTGATAGGCCTGCTTGCCGGCATCAACCGCAGCCGAAACTTTCTCCGTCTGCTCGTTAATCAGTTGCCGGCCCTGGTTGACGAACTCGTCCCACTGCGCGCGGGTTCTTTCAACCACTTGCTTACCCTGAGCCACACCCTGGTTGACGTATTCGTTGACTTGACCTTTGCCGCGTTCAACGGCGACATTGACTTGCTCAGCTGCTTCTTTGGAGCGCTGTTTCAGGTACTCGGTACCTTCTTTGGCACCGTATGCCAGCTCTTCGCGCGTTTCGCGGCCGGATTTTGGAGCGTACAACACTCCGATTAGTGCGCCGAGTCCGAGACCCGCCAGGAACCAGCTAAATCCACCGCTATTTTCTTCCGACATGTGACTCTCCTATGGTTCGTAAACTTGATGGATGCGTGCAACAATGTTGCCGGATCCGCCGGCAGCAGCCGACGAGTACTATAGATGCCCCCGGAGGCAGTTACGCTGCCATATCGCGAGATAAAGATACACCAGCACAGACCGCCTGCGGAGAGCTCGCTGAGGCGTCGTACCGCTATTTCTCAGATTAGCTTACAAATAGTAAGTGACAATCGATTCGCGGTACGGGTCTAAGTGCATAGGAACTTGACTACGGGTTTTGGGATTGCGGGTTTGAACAGAGAAGCCCGGAGCTGACCGCAACTTTGGGCTGCGCTCCACCGAGTGCGGGCAGAAGGCAATGCGAGTTCTGATCGCAAAAGGCCCTGATGGGCTGAGGAGTTTTGCAATGACTATTCAACATGAAAAACGTCGTGAGCATCGGGCCAGCATTACTTCACGCGGCATTGTCCCTTGGTTCGCGGCTCTAGTGTTGGTGCTTGTTGGGGCCGCTGGATGCAGGAAGACAGACGTAGCTTCTTCGCAGGCGATGCGCACGGACCAGCAAATAGCGACCGATATCCAGGCGAAATATGCTTCCGAGTCCGCGCTCAACGGTCAGAACGTCCAAGTGGCCGTGCAGAGCGGGGTGGCGACCCTGAACGGCACCGTGACCGACAACGCCTCGCGGGCGCTCGCGGGCAATGACGCCGGCAGCGTGGCAGGCGTGAAGACGGTGGTCAACGATCTCACAGTAGTGTCCGCCGCGGCCGTCTCCGTTCCGCCGCCAATTCCACCGCAACAGGCAGTCGTTGAAATGGACCGGCGCCCTCTCTCTGCGCGCGATTCCTCAATGCGTCCGGTGTCGCACCGGCAGCGTATCGATCAATCGCGTCAGCCTGCTGTGCAGGCCCAGGCTCCACTACCCCAACCCGCGCAGGTGGCAGAAGAAGCGGCCGTAGTACCCGCAGTTCCGGCTCCATCTGCGGTACAGGCGCCGGTTGAAACTCCCAGACCGGAGCGACCCGCTCCGGTCACGGTCACTCTCGTTCCCGGCACCGTGGTCCCTGTGCGCATAACCGAGTCCCTGGATTCGGGACAGACGCAACCGGGCGAAGTCTTTCACGGCACTCTCGCTGAAGATTTGATTGCAGGCGGAATGGTCGCTGTACCTCGCGGCGCTAACATTGTCGGACGGGTCGTCGATGCTCGTGATGCAGGACATTTCTCCGGCTCCTCGCTGCTCTCGATCCAGTTGACAGAGATCAACGCCCATGGACAAACGATTGCAGTGGCGACTGATACCTACACCAAGCAAGGGCAGGCACGGGGATCGAATACGGCGAAGAAAGCCGGTGGTGGTGCGGCGCTGGGCGCAATCATTGGCGCGATTGCCGGCGGCGGCAAGGGTGCCGCCATAGGCGCAGCGGCGGGAGGCGGAATTGGCGCGGGCGCGAATGGTGTGACGCGCGGACAGCAGGTCCAGATCATGCCAGAGACCCTGATCAATTTCCGCCTGCAGATTCCGGCTGCCGTTACCACTTCTCGTAAATTAGGTTCGCCGCAAACCGACGAGCAGGATGTTCCGCGTCCTACTCTGCAACAGCGATAATCTTAGATCAACTGAGGTGCCATCGCCACAGCCGAAGATAATGCGAGACGCCCATCTCAAGGCGCTCCTGCTACACCAGGAGACGACCCTCACGGTCACGGGCTGGGCAGTCTTATCTGGGCACTGGCGAGTGGGCATCGGCGACGAGTTCTATGCGGCCTGGCGGTGAACGTCGCAAAGTGACGTGAAGCTAATGGGTATCGACGGAGCGGTGCTCGTACGCTGGCTCTTAAAGAGCCCAGACTGAATGCCGATTCAACATCGACAGCACATCATCCGCTTGGGTGGGTCGGCAAAAGAATCATCCTGAAACTAGCCGGCTACTGCAAGTTCCTCTTCGAGCATTTGCTTTTGGAAGAGGCTGGCATAGTAGCCATCGCGTGCGAGCAGTTCTTCGTGGGTGCCGATCTCGGCTACGCGGCCCGCTACAATCACGGCGATGCGGTCTGCGTGGCGGACAGTCGAGATGCGATGCGAGATGAAGATCGTCGTCCGGCCCAGCATGATGACGCGTAAGTGGTCGAGGATCTGCTCCTCAGTATAGGTATCGACGCTAGACAGCGCGTCATCGAGAATGAGGATGCGGGGCTGGCGGATGAGGGCGCGGGCAAGCGACGAACGCTGCTTCTGTCCCCCGGAGAGAGTCACGCCGCGTTCGCCGACCAGGGTCCCAAAGCCGAGAGGGAACTCATCAAACTCCTTGAGGATGTGAGCAGCTTCGGCCGCCTGGCGCACTTCGTCGGTGGTTGCGGAAGGAGCGCCGAAAGCGATGTTTTCGCGGATCGTTTCGCTGAAGAGGAACGTCTCTTGCGGCACGAAGCCGATATTTTCTCGAAGGGTGCTGAGGGGGTAATCGCGGATTGGACGTCCATCAATCAGCACAGTCCCTGGGGCCGCGTCGTAGAGTCGAGGAATAAGGTTTACCAGGCTCGATTTGCCGGAGCCTGTTGGCCCGACGATCGCAAGACTGCTCCCGGCAGGAATCTTCAGCGAAAGCCCATGCAGGACGTCAGGGGCGACCGCGTGGCCGATTCCATTGGTGATCGCAGCGCTCGCAGAGGTCGGTGCGGCGCTACCCATCTT
>DASWUZ010000127.1:0-10516 GCA_036401395.1 Acidisarcina sp. | reverse complement strand
AGACCTTCAGCCATGCCTCCGTGTGGGAGCTTGTGTTCTTCATCCTCTGTCATCCCGGATGACACCGCAGCGTTCTGCCCCGCACAGACAGCCATCAATGATGCGACGTTCCTAAAGCAGGCCCGTGCGAAATACGACGCTCCCTTTGAGAGGAACCTCCAATCCTTCAGTTGTGCCGTAGAGTTCAACTGGAAGCAACACTTCGCCGAGGCCGTGCGCGTCGGTGACGAAGGAACGGACGAGGAGATCGCTAAACTCATTCAGCCCATCAGCACTCGCGTCACTGTCACCCGACAGAACGCTGCGGTGTCATCCGGGATGACAGAGGATGAAGAACACAAGCTCCCACACGGAGGCATGGCTGAAGGTCTCCTCGAACACGCTGCGCAGTTCAGCTTAAATAACTGGTTAGTTGCCGCCAATAATGCAATGCTTCCGCCGGAAAGCACGCCCGTTCACGTCGATCCATCGACGTCAGGCTACAAGCTCGAATTCAAGGTCCAGACGTTTAATGTTGAGATGATGTTCGCGCGCGACCTGGGCCTCCTGAGCGAAGCGGAAAAGGGATCTGCCTCCGATCGCCGCGAAACAGACTTCCGTCCTGGCCCACAGGGCTTCCTTATGACCTCCTACAGGCTGGGCGAGGATGGAAATTTTATGCCTGGCAATCGGGTAATCCTAACCTATACCTACCAAGACGTTGGTGGATTTCAATTACCCGAACAAGTTTCGATCAATCGCGAGAGCCACCACGAAGTGTGGCACTACAAGTTGACCGACTGCACAGTGAAAGCGACCAACTAATTCGGCGTTGATAACTCGGCTTTTCGTCATCAAGCGGGCGATAAATTCGGGGAGGTTGTTTTCGCAGCCCTGCTATTCTTCACCATCCTTGGCACCGAAGACGTTGCCCATCCGGCGGATTTGCGCGCCTACGCCGCGGAGTTTTTCTTCCAGGTGTTCGTAGCCGCGGTCGACGTGGTAGACGCGGTCGAGGATGCTTTCTCCGTCGGCTACGAGCGCTGCCAGAATAAGCGATGCCGAGGCGCGGAGGTCGGAGCACATCACCGCTGCGGCGGAGAGGTCGGACTTGCCGCGGATGGTCGCGGTACGGCCCTCGACCTTGATGTTTGCGCCCATGCGGATCAGTTCCTGAACGTGCATGAAGCGGTTTTCGAAGATGTTTTCGGTGATGATCGACGTGCCCTCGGACTGGGTCGCGAGCGCCATGTACTGGGCCTGCATGTCGGTCGGGAAGCCGGGATATTCTTCGGTTGATACGTCTGAGGCTTTGAGCTGGCCTTCGCTGCGCACGCGGAGGGAGTCAGCGCCGATCGAATCGATGCGCGCGCCGCTTTCGGTGAGCTTGCTGATTACGGCGCTAAGGTGCGCAGGATTGCAGTTGGCTACGCAGAGGTCGCCGCCTGTTATCGCGCCGGCGACGAGGAAGGTCCCCGCTTCGATGCGGTCGGGGTTGATGCGGTGTCGCGCGCCGTGGAGCTTTTCTACGCCCTGCACCTTGATCGTCGAGGTGCCTGCTCCTTCAATTTTGGCACCCATGGCGGTGAGCATGGCGGCCAGGTCGGTGACTTCGGGCTCGCGGGCGCAGTTCTCCATGACCGTCTCGCCCTCTGCAAGAACTGCGGCCATCAATAGATCTTCGGTGCCCGTGACCGTGATCTTGTCGAAGACGATATGCGCGCCCTTGAGCCGCTCCGCTCGCGCTTCGATATATCCATGCTCATAGGTGATGACCGCGCCCATGGTTTCGAGACCCTTAATGTGGAGGTCGATCGGACGTCCACCAATGGCGCATCCGCCGGGCATTGCGACCCTCGCCATTCCGGTGCGGGCGATCAGCGGGCCGAGCACCAGCGAAGAGGCGCGCATGGTTTTTACGATTTCGTACTTGGCAACCGGGTCGGAGAGGAGCCGGCAACTGATGGTGGTGCGATGCTGCGCGCGACCGTAGCCTAATTCAACCTCGGCGCCCATCGACACCAGCAGGCGGCGCTCTGTCTCTATGTCCCGGACCTGCGGAATATTTTCGAGGATGACCTCATCTTCGGTGAGGATTGCGGCGGCCATGCACGGCAGCGCGGAGTTTTTTGCCCCGCTTACGCGGATCGTACCAAGCAGCGGCTTGCCGCCGCGGATTACGAACTTATCCATGAGTGAGTGCGTCCCGGGAGAACTGCCGCTTCAATGTGCCGGCAGTCTTCAGAATATACGACTCGATGTGGGATTCGAGCCATGACGGGAGGCCCGGTCGGGTGCTCCGATCCTCCTCAGTTATCGGCGTTCTCTGCCGATGAGCATTAGGAACACACGCCATCCTTGCTGCAGACGGTTTGCTCTCCGTCCGCTCCTCACTTTTACCCTTCGCGACGACAGGAACGGGCCAACGAATGTTTGCCATCATCGGGATTGTTTTAGTCTTTGCCGCGGTCATCGGCGGCTTCATGATGGAAAAGGGTCACCTGGCTGTCCTCATCCAGCCATCGGAGATCATCACCATCGGTGGCGCCGCCATTGGGACGCTGCTGGCGGCAAACCCGATGCACATTCTCAAGAAGGTGGGCGGTGGACTCGCCGGCGTCCTCGGCAAACCAAAGTTTGGGCGGCAGCGCTATCTTGACAGCCTGAAGATGATGTTCGATCTCTTTGCGAAGGCGCGAAAGGAAGGCCCGGTCGCGATCGAGGGAGACATCGAAGAGCCCGAGAAGAGCCCGCTCCTGTCAAAATACCCTGACTTCCTGAAAGACCACCACGTTCGTGATTTTGTCTGCGACACCATGCGCATGGCGATCACCGGTGGGGTTGAGGCCTTCGACGTCGATCAGATGATGGAGCTCGACATGGAAGTCCATCACAAGAGCTCTGAGCAGCCGATTCAAGCATTGAGCACCATGGCCGACGCGTTGCCTGGCCTCGGCATCGTCGCTGCGGTGCTCGGTGTAGTCGTTACTATGGGGTCGCTCGGCGGACCTCCGGAGGAAATCGGCCACAAGGTAGCGGCGGCGCTGGTGGGGACATTCCTGGGCATCTTGATGTGCTACGGAGTGGTCGGCCCACTGGCATCGAGCATGGGCAAAAGCGTTGAGGACGAGCATCACTACTACCACGTGCTGCGAGTGGTGATGCTCGCGTTCCTGAAAGGCATTACTCCGATACAGGCAGTCGAGATGGGCAGACGCGCCATTCCGGCGCATGTGAGGCCCAGCTTCGCCGAGGTAGAGAAGGCGTGTCGCGAGAAGTCCGGTGACGCTGCACCCGCTGCGGCAGCCGCGGCCTAGGACGACATGGCAGACAAAGCTCCAATCATCGTTATTAAGAAGAAGGGTGGCCACGGAGGCCACCACGGCGGCGCGTGGAAGGTGGCGTATGCCGACTTCGTTACCGCCATGATGGCGCTCTTTATCGTGCTCTGGTTGATGAACAGCGCCCAGCCCGTCAAGGACGCGGTCAGCGGCTATTTTCGTGACCCGAACGGGACTGCAAAACTTGCGGGCAGCACCATGACGGGAGCGCCCACTCCACTGCCCCCGCAGCCCAAAGTGAAAGATGACATGGTGAAGTTGAAGGCCGATCTCGAAAAGAGCCTGAAGAGCATGCCTTCTTTCGATAAGTTCAAGAAGCAGGTTGAGATGACGATTACCAACGAAGGGCTGAGGATCGAGTTGATAGAAGACCCCCGGGGGACCTTTTTCGAACTTGGCAGCCCTAAGCCGACACCGATATTGCAGGAGTTGCTGCTCGTACTGGCCCAGAAGGTGGGCGAGCTACCCAACAAGTTATCGCTGGAAGGACATACCGATTCCCAGCCCTTTGCCGATGAACGGGTATATGGAAACTGGGAACTGTCTACGGACCGTGCAAATATGGCACGCAGGTTGATGCAGGCCCATGGGGTGCGCATCAATCAGGTTTCGCAGGTAAGGGGATTCGCCGATCAGAGGTTGCGCAAGCCGGAGAGCCCGGGAGACGCCTCCAATCGGAGGATTTCGCTGATCATTCAATTCCTTGATGGTAAAGAGGGAGCTATGGCACCACTGGCAGGGCCAGCCACCAAGACAGTTGCAGCCAGTAAACCGGGCTAAGCCGGAGCTCAGGCCAGCCATTTATGGTCTCAATCCATCAGCGTGGTTGCATAGTTCGCCGGGTATTTTGACCGATGTGCGGTCCGCAGAGAGATTCCACAAACCGGAGAAGCTGGCCACGTTCGTGCTCGGTGCGGAACACGAAGGCGAGCCCGGTCTGCCAGGAGGCGAAGTAAGTGACGCGCGCATACAGCTTCATGGCGTCTTTGGTGTGATTGAGAGTAAGCATCCCTACTTGGCCAACGACGGCCGGGTTGGTGAACTCGGCCTGTATGCCGGAGCCGTTGATGTTATTGCAGCGGCCCCGAAAAGTAGTATCGCCCACAACCAGATCGACCGGAAAGTCGGTTGGAAAGCGAGGAGTCCGGTATTGGAACGAATACATGGGTTTAGTTGCCACTTTCTTAAGATCCAAGTGCTGCGACGAAAGTTGGGGTACGCGAGAATCCCTTGCCGCTCGCGTTGATGTATCGGCAGGTGGCCCGTGATATTTCAGCCCGATTGCAGGCCACGTGAGACTGTGCACCAGGAAGGGAAGGCTTAGCCAATGAGTGTACCGATTGTTCCCTCCCAGTCTCTGCTGCCGCAGGACAGCTTTTGGGCAGGAGCTACGATCGCTCCCGTGCAGCCATGGCCGGGGTCTGCCCTGCGCCGAGTGCTGGTGGTCGAACGGGATCTCGCAATGACCAAGTTCCTCGCTCGTGGCCTGGCGGGGCAGAACTTCTCCGTGGATTCAGTCAGCGAGATTCAAACGGCGCTGGATCTAATTGCGGGGCCGGCACATGATCTGGTCCTGCTCGACATGGACCTCCTCGATATCGGGCTGCCGGGTGAATTGCCTTCAACCCCGGATGCGCAACCCGCAGGGGTGACGTTTCTCAAATTGATGACCCGGACGCAGCCGCAGGTGCCGGTGATGGTGCTTTCAGGCAACAGGCGGACTGAGGACCTGGTCAAGGTGCTTGAAGCAGGCGCCGATGATTTCCTGATGAAGCCGTTCTCGTTCGTCGAACTGGTGGCAAGGATCAGGACGGTTTTGCGGCGGACTTCCAATCGCGTGAGTGAGGAGAAGAAGGAGCGCGGACTGCGCGTCAATGTTCCGGAATTCAAAGTGGAGCGCAATGGACGATCGATCGAGCTTACGCGCCGCGAATTTGCGATTCTCGAAACCCTGCTCAATCATGCCGGGCGGCCTGTGTCGCGTGAGCTGCTTATGGAAGAGGTATGGAAGGCGCCGTTAAATGCAGCCAGCAATATTGTGGACGTGTACATGAAATATCTGCGCGACAAGATCGACCTGCCTGGGGAAGTAAAGCTGATACGTACTATACGCGGCGTGGGCTACGCGCTGGTCGAAGGATGAGATGGGCTTAGAAGCATGTGTTTGACCCACGGGCTCGAACAGTGAATGGGAGAAGACCATCCTGCGGTAGGGGACGGATGAGTCTACTGATGATGGAGAGGAGCACATGACCGTAGAGCAAGCCGAACGAAGCGCGACAGCGGCCGCCGCTTCCTTTCGTAAGGAAGACCGCCAGCCAGTGAGTGTGCTGGTGGTGAGCCCCAGCGAAGGGCTGCGGCGGGAGCTTCGCCAAAGGTTGCCCACCCCGCGCTGGGAATTGTTCGAGGCGCAGACAGGGGCGGACGCGTTCGAGCGCCTCTATGAAAGCGAGTGTGAAGTACTGCTGCTGGACCGGGTGCTGCCGGACCTGGAGCCGGTGGAGCTAAGCGCGATGATGCGGCGAGAGTTTCCGCGAGTTCAAGTCCTTAGCATCGATTCGCAGACCGGACAATTGCTGCTGGGGAGTGCGTCGCCTACCTCGGTGTCGTCACAACTGTCCGACGTGCTGTGCAAAGCAGGAAAAAAATATAAGGAACGAGGCGCAAGTTTTGGTCTGAACGCAAATGACATGCCTCATGGGGATGAGGGCATAGGGTTTTATAGCAGCCCCATTACGGGCCATTCGCCGCATCAGCCGCAAGGGATTCAAATCACAGACATGGAGGGCATTACCCGGCAGCGCTCATCACCCGCGGGCCGCCCCGGCATTCGAGGTATGGTCGGCACTTCGGCGGCCATACAACGGGTTTATGATCTGGTCCATCTGGTCGCGCCGCGTGACACCACCGTTGTAGTGACCGGGGAGAGTGGGACCGGTAAGGACCTAGTCGCACAGGCAATTCATCTGCTTAGCCCACGACAGAAGCAGCCATTTGTGGTGATCAATTGCGCCGCAATCCCTGAGCCGCTGCTTGAAGCTGAACTATTTGGATACGTTAAGGGGGCGTTTACAGGGGCGGCCCAATCGCGCATTGGCCGCATCCACGCCGCGCACGGTGGCACCCTTTTTCTCGACGAAATTGGCGACATGCCGCTCGCATTGCAGAGCAAGATGTTGCGCTTCCTGGAGCAAGGCGAGGTGCAGCGGCTCGGAGGCAACGATAACCTGAGAGTGGATGTGCGGGTGGTCGCGGCGACCAACGCCGATCTCCAGAAGTCAGTGGAGAAACACCTCTTCCGCGAAGACTTGTACTACCGCCTTGCAGTGTTTCCGATTCACCTGCCGCCTCTGCGCGAACGGCTGGAAGACATCGAGAAGCTGGCCGAGTCATTTTTGACAAAGTTTTCTCCCCGGGCGGCGCTCTCCGGCGAAGCGCTGTCGGCGCTCTGCGCGCATAGCTGGCCGGGTAACGTGAGGGAACTTCGCAATGTGATGGAGAGGGCGACGATCCTTGCCGGAGAAGAAGCAGTGATTGCTCCGCGCTACGTCCTTCTCTAGTCTTTTATTTCCAACAAGAGCCAGGTTACGTGCGATTGCTTTAACTCCGCGCATTCCCGAACAACTCATCCAGGCCCAACTACTTTGGTCTTCCTCGTGCATGGTGCTAGGCAGATGCTGCCTACCTCTCATGCGATTCCAATCAAACCTCAGGGGGTGAATTCAGACCGCCGCCAGGCGAATGGGATTGCGCTTCGCCTGCCTGAACCCGACTCGCTGGCACCCGGTGCGGAGTTATTGCCATTTATAGCGCGGCGCGTCCAGATCCGCGACCAGCAGCAGCGAATGAGCAAAATCAGTCTTGAAGAGTCCTTCGCGGAATTCATTGCTGCCTCGGCCCGACTGGAAGCCAGCTATCGCGACCTCCAGCAGGATGTTTCAACGTTGAATCAGGAGTTGGCCGAACGCAACGCAGCGCTGAGTTCAAGCCGCGCTGAGAACGAGCAGATTCAGCGCTCGCTCGAAAGTGTGATCGACTCCATGCCTTGCGGCGTTCTTCTGGTCGATGAAGATGGCACCGTGCTTACGATTAATCCGGAGGGTCGCCGGCAGCTGGGCATCGACCGGTGCGTGATAAGGCGGGGTCCTTCGATCACCAGACTGACCGAGGTGCGAAGCCTGCAGCACCTTGACCTGCGCCGGTTTTACGGCCCGTCTGCGACCGATAACGAACAGGAGTTCGCGGTGGCCGGCCCCGCCGGCAAAGTCTGGTTTGAACTGCGCACCCGCAGTCTCGGTACCGAGAGACGGTCGCACGGCAGAAAGACCGTGCCGCGCGCGCAGACGATCCTGATATTGAGAGACATTACAGCCCAGAAGCGCATGGAACAGGAGCGCGAAGCGGCGCTGCGGGCCATGACCCTGGCTGAAATCACTACAGTGCTCGCGCATGAAATTAGAAATCCATTAGCGAGTCTGGAACTTTTTGTGGGTCTGATCGCACAGGATGGGGTGACAAGTCCGGCATGGGTGTCTCATCTGCGGGCGGGCATTCGATCGCTGTCCGGCACAGTGAATAACGTGCTCAGCTTCCATGGTGCTTGTTCAATGAGGCTGTCGCCGGTCAATCTGGGTGTGTCGATTGCGGCGGCGGTCGAGTTCGTGCGGCCCTTGGGCGAGCAGGCGGGAGTGGAGATTCGCTCGACGATTAACGAGCAAACCTGCGGCGCCGAGGAATCTGCTTCGAGCCTTTGCGCGCTGGCGAGTGAGAGCGCGATACAGCAGGTTGTCCTGAACCTTGTTGCCAACGCAATCCGGCACACACCGGCAGACGGGACCTTGGACATTTCAATGTTGCGAATTGCTTCTCCTCACAAGAAGACAAGTCACGTCATCGTGCGTTTTCGCGACTCCGGCTGCGGGATATCTGCGGCAAGTCTGGACAGGATTTTCGAGCCGGGCTTCAGTGCGGCTGGAGACACGCCGGGGCTTGGCCTGGCGGTATGCAGGACCATCATGGAGATCCATGGCGGCTCAATCAAGGCCTCGTGTGATCAGGATTGTGGTTCTACCTTCGAGTTGGAGTTCCCGCTGCTATGAATCAACCTGCCCTCGAAACTTCGTCTTGCAAGTACATCGCGCCTCCAGGCAACTCCCCGGACCCTGCCAACGTTGCGTCCTTCTTGTCTGTGCTGGTGGTCGATGATGAGCCCGGCATTCGCATTGCTCTGTCCACTGGATTCAGCCGCATGGGGTGGCGCGTCCAGTGCGCTGTGAACGTGCGCGAGGCGATCGAGACCCTTTCGGGGAGCGAGTTCGGTCTGGTGGTGAGCGATATGCGCCTGCCCGATGGTGATGGCATAGAAGTTCTGAGAGCAACTCGGCGTAGGTCCCCCGAGACGGCGGTGCTCCTGCTGACGGCCTATGGCAACGTGCCCGATGCGGTGGAGTCAATGCGCGGCGGCGCGGTCGACTACCTGACTAAGCCAATTTCCTTTGATCAGCTCGCAGCTTCGGCTGCACGGGTGGTTAAGCACGTCAGCTCGCGGACAATGCAAGTCGAATCTGCCGGCCCTTCCCCTTTCGCCAGCGTGGCTACCAACTTGTCTAAGCATCCCAGTCTCAAAGCGGAAACAGGAAACGCAGCGATTGTGGGACGGTCTCCGTCGTTGATCAAGGCCTTGCGCCGGGCGCGGGCGGCTGCGGGCACCAGCGCTGACGTGCTGGTCGAGGCGGAAAGCGGTACGGGCAAGGAATTGCTGGCGAGGTTTATTCACGAAGCCAGCGATCGCAGCCGCAAGCCCTTCGTCGCGGTGAACTGTGCCGCGGTACCGGAGCATCTGCTGGAGAGTGAGTTGTTCGGTCACACGCGGGGCGCCTTCACCGGCGCGACGGCGGCGCGGGCGGGCAAGTTTGAACTCGCCAATGGCGGCACCCTGCTGCTCGACGAAATTGGAGAGATGCCGCTCCATCTACAGCCGAAGCTGCTGCGCGTGCTTCAGGAACGTGAGTTTGAAAGACTGGGCGAGACCCGCTCCATCCACGTCGACATTCGCATCATTGCGACTACCAATGCATCGCTCGGCTCGATGGTGGAGCAGGGCCGCTTTCGTAGCGACCTCTACTACCGCTTGAACGTGATACCGCTGACTCTGCCCCCGTTGCGGGAGCGGCGCGGAGATATTTCGCTGCTGGCGCACTTTTTTGCTGAGGAGTTTGCATCAGGTGAGGGTAGGGTGGGCCCCCGGCTTGGCTCTACGGGTCCCCGGCTTTGTCCTGAGTTTCTCGACCGGCTGGAAAAGCATGACTGGCCCGGGAACGTCCGCGAACTGTGCAACTTCATGCGCCGGGTGCTCGCGCTGAACGCCGGTATGGAGATCGACGCGTCCTGCTTCGATCGCGAGTTCGCAGGGCGTGCAACGAACCACTCCGGTTGGCGTGCATCCGAGCAGACTTCGAGTCCACACTATGCCGGTCGTGCTGATGCGCTCCATCCAGTCGGGGCTGCTGTCCCCGTCGGTACGCCTTTCCGCGAGATGGAAAGACTGCATTTGGAAAAGACCCTTGCGCTTACCGATGGCAACCGCACCCACGCGGCCGAGATGCTGGGGATCAGTCTCAGGACCGTGAGAAACAAGATCAGAGAGTACGGGCTACCGCCCAGAAGGCAGGCATTTCATGGCTGATGCAGGATCGACTTCGTTAATTCCAACCATAGAACGTTACCTTTCGCTGACCAATCAAAATCAGCAGAGGATCACCTCCAACATGGCCAACATCGACACGCCGGGATACCACACCCAGGAAATTAATTTTCAGCAGGAGATGCATCGCGCCGTGACTTCAATGGCTGACGGCTCGGGCAGCCTGAATAGCTCTGGACTGAATAGTTCCGGTCTGGAAACCGTAGGCTTTGGGCCGCGGCTCACCCCAGCTTCGCACGACGTGAAAGGGCTGCTCGAACGCCCCGACGGCAACAATGTAAGCCTCGACCGTGAGGGACTGATGCTTTCTCAATCGCAGCTGCAATACGCCATGGGCGTGCAGCTCGTAAAGCACGAATTTCACCAGATGCTTAGCGCAATCAACGGAGGAAGCTGATTATGGGAATCTTCGACATGCTGTCCACGAGCGGCTCGGCGTTGTCGGCCGAGCGGGAGCGCGCAGAGGTCATTGCCGCAAATCTCGCCAATGCCG
>DASWUZ010000126.1:0-5416 GCA_036401395.1 Acidisarcina sp. | reverse complement strand
GGGAACTGAACCGCCCCCCGAACCGAACCACGCCTCCACCGCCGCCGCTTCTATCGAACCCTCCGCCGAAGCTCCAGAACTCCGAGCCACATCGCGACTCATAACCCACGGTCGCGCCGAGCTAAGCAAAATAATCGCCGGACAATCCGAATTCATAGACCAAGCCCTCATCGCCGTGCTCTGCCACGGCCACGCGCTCGTCGAGGGCGTTCCCGGCATAGCCAAAACCCTCCTCGTCAAGCTCCTCGGCCAGGTGTTAGGCCTGGGCTTTCAACGCGTCCAGGCCACCCCCGACCTGATGCCCGCAGACATCCTTGGGACCAACATCCTGCGCCCCGGCACCGACCAGTTCACCTTCCACTCCGGCCCCGTATTCACCGACTTTCTCCTCGTCGATGAAATCAACCGCATGCCTCCGCGCACCCAGGCCTCCCTCCTCGAATGCATGGAAGAACGCCAGGTCACGACCGACGGCAACCGCCGCCTGCTGTCCGACTCCTTCACCGTCTTCGCAACCCAAAACCCCATAGACTTTGAAGGCACCTACCCCCTCCCCGAAGCCCAGCTCGACCGCTTCCTCCTCACAATTCGCGTCTCCTACCCCACCCTCGACCAGGAACGCACCGTCCTCGAACGCCACCACGCCAGCCTCGACACCGGCGCCTTGAACACCGCCCACGTCGTGCCTGTCCCCGCCGGCCTGATGATCGCCGCGCAGCGCGAAATCCGCGCCATCAAGATCGAGCCCGAACTCTTCGACTACATCCTTGCCATCGTGCGCGGCACTCGCGACTGGCCCGCGCTTTCTCTCGGCGCTAGCCCCCGCGCCGCGATCAGCCTCATGCTCGTCGCGCAGGCCTACGCCGCCTTTGAAGATCGCGACTACCTCATCCCCGACGACGTCAAACGCGCCGCCCTGCCCGTGCTGCGGCACCGCGTAGTCCTCAAGCCCGAGGCCGACCTCGAAGGCTTCGACGCCGACCGCGTAATCGGCGACGTCGTTGCCGGAGTCCCCGTGCCGCGCGCATGATCCCGCAACTAAAAATCCCCCAAGCAGCGATCCTGATAGCGCCGGGCACAATCTCGCGATGATCTCCGCTTCACTCAAGCCAGAGACTGTGCGCACCGCCTGCACGCGCCGCGGACGCATCTCATTCGCCCTCACCCCCCGCGCACTCTGGCTCCTCGTCGCGGGCTCACTCTGGCTCGTCCCCGGCTTCTTCCACTTCCGCTTCGCATGGGGCACGCTTATCTGGGACGGCGTAGTCCTAGCCGTTGCGCTAGCCGACGGCCTGCGCCTCCCGCCTCCCTCAGCCATCACGGCGGAGCGCTCCTGGTCGAACGCCCCAGCACTCGCCAACGAAACCGAAGTAGAAATATCCCTCACCCAACACGGCCGCCAAATCCTGCGATGCGCAGTCATAGACAATCTGCCGGATGCCTTCGTAGCGACCCCGACCAACCTCTCCCTGACCGCATTCCCAAACGCGCCCGCGGCGATCCGCTATCACTTCACCCCACGGCAGCGCGGCGATCACCAGACGGGCAAGCTCTACCTGCGCTATCGCAGCACCATCGGCCTCGCCGA
Source organism: Acidisarcina sp. (assembly GCA_036401395.1). Taxonomy (GTDB): domain Bacteria; phylum Acidobacteriota; class Terriglobia; order Terriglobales; family Acidobacteriaceae; genus DASWUZ01. The sequence goes on along the minus strand of DASWUZ010000126.1, from coordinate 3,828 downwards.
GCGTTGGGCCATGGCCGCGCTCGAACAAACCGTCCGCATCTACCCAACCCTCCGCGCCGGCGAAGAGCAGCAACTCCTCCTCGCCCGCAATCGCCAGATCGATCTGCAGCTTCGACTGCAACGCCAGCGCGGTCTCGGCCGCGACTTCGAGAGTCTTCGCGAATATCGCCAGGGTGACGACATGCGCGACGTCTGCTGGACCGCCTCCGCCCGCCACGGCACCCTCATCACCCAGCAATATCAGACTGAAAAAAGTCAGGCCGTCTGGATCGTCATCGATGCCGGCCGCCTGCAGCGCGCCCGCGTCGGCGTCTACACCAAGCTCGATTACTCCACCAGCACCGCCCTCGCGATGGCGCAGCTCGCGCTATTTTCCGGCGATCGCGTAGGCATGCTCGCCTACGGCCAGGGCATACAGCAACGCGTCGGACTAGGCCGCGGCGCAGGCCACCTCCGCGTCCTCCTCGAGTCGCTAGCGCTTGTTCAATCTGAATCCGCCGAGGCCGACCACCTCCGCGCCACCGCCACCCTCAACCGCATGCAGCCACGCCGCAGCCTCATCCTCTGGATCACCGACCTGGCCGAGACCGCCATGCGCCCCGAGGTCATCGACGGAGCGTCCCAGCTCCTCCGCCGTCACCTCCTGCTCTTCGTAGCCATGGGCCAGTCCGATGTCAAACAGCTAGCCGAAGCCCGCCCCGAATCCACCAGCGAAATGTACCGCTCCGCCGCCGCGCAAGAACTAGTCCAGCGCCGCGAACTACTCCTCGCCAGACTCCGCCAGCAAGGTGCCCTAACCCTCGAAACCACCCCCGAAACCACCCTAAGCGCCGTCCTAAACCGCTACCTAAAAGTAAAAGAACAAGGCCTGCTATAACCAACGAGATCAGCGGCCGCTCCGCTTTATTCTCAGGCCCCGGTCCTGCAACCTGTCACTATCTAAACCGGAAATAATTCGGACGGCGACGGGTTTGTTCTTTCTCTGCCGCCCGACGATTTATGGGTCTTCCGCTCGCATCGTCAGCGATCGACTCGGCGATTTTGCCCAATGCACTCACTTCAATTAAAAGTGCTAGACGCAGCCTTAAAAGGAACGGTGTCGACAGTTCCATGCTAGTTCTGGCCAACGTATTCTAGACAACTTAGTGGACCCAGCGTCAGATTTCCAAACCCATACCACCAGTCCGGGTGATGTGAGCCAGGCTCACTTCACAAAATGTCCCGTCATCTTGATGTTGGTGTGACCTAGATTTTGCGTGCTCCTGGGACATCGCTGCGGTTCATCCTGTGCCGCCTTTATAGACGATGATCGCTTTCGGTCTGGACGCGTTACACTTGTGAGTTCTAAAGCGATCAGGCAACGTCATGAAATTGGCCTTCCCTTGCCTCCTTGAGACCACTCAGGAAGATTGCCGAAACCAGAGTTCAACAACCTGCGCCTGGCCTAAGGAGATAAGGATGAGTTCCGACACAGTCGCCCAATGGCTCGCTAAGATATTTTTGCTCACCCTTTTGAGTTACTTCATCTATTTTTTGACTCACAGGACCTGGGATTACCGGGCCGACACCAGCCACGGGATCAATTCGTGCGTTCTTGCCCCCAGCCCTCCTCGCACTGACACCGCGTTGCAGTTCTTGTGGCATCAGGATGGATCAGACCGCCAGACTATGCATCCGTCCGTTTACTTCGTTACTGAGCGCGAATCGCTCCATGGCATTAACCCTGGCTTTGGCTCGCACAGGAATCTGGCGCACAAGCCTGCCTTTGGTGTTGCTGAGGTCGAATTGCCACCAACATCGGACCCCCGCATTGTAGACACATCTAAGTCTCCACCGATAAAGATAAGTCTCGATGATCGAGAGAAATGGCTGCAGGAAGTAGCACGACGATCGCGTTTCAGTTTGCGCGGTGACAGCCGATTGACGATCTATATACACGGATTTAACAACGGCTATCGCGAGGAGATCTGGAGAGCCACGAAGCTATCAATGGAGGCGGATCTTGGGACACTCGTCGTATTCGATTGGCCTTCGGCCAACGAGGCTTTGGGCTATCAAAGTGACCGAAAATCGATCGAATATTCATCGATTTTGCTAGCGAACCTTATCTCAGACCTTGCTAGCAATTTGGGCGCAACAAGATTGAATATCATCACGCACTCGATGGGAGGGTATGGCATTACTGGAGCTCTAAGCATCCTCGCTGATGAGGGCCGATTGCCGCAAATCGAAAACCTGATACTCGCTGCCCCGGACGTCGACACTCCGTTTTTCGACAGACATGTAGGGAAGGTCGTTGCACAGGGGAAAGTGCGGTTTTTAACCGTCTACGCGTCGGAAGCTGATTCAGCCCTGGAGCTTTCCCATAGGCACAATAACGACTATGCTCCACTTGGATTGCTCCCAAATTTTTCGCAAATCAAAGGTGTCCGAACCGTTGACGCAACCCGTGTGGCAAAGGGCGTCATAGGCCACGACTACTTTGTCTCCTCTCCTGAGGTCGAACACGACATTTCGAATGTCATCGGGAAACACGGACCCTTTGAATCGGCTCTGCCGACATTGGGAAAAGGGCCCGTGGTGTACCCTAGGCTCGAATGTTCTTTTTAAGCGACACTGGCCAGGGTGCCCCATGCATGCGGCTCTATAGCATGAGTGGGCCTTATTCACAGCATCCGCACTAAGTCCGAAGACTCGACCGCAACCTCTACCTTAGGCCGATAGACGAAAAGCCACAAAATAAGCAGCGAAAGCATCGCTGCGCCGAGGCCAAACTTTAAGGGGACAGCGGCGCTGGAGGGGGAGAAGAAGCCTTCGATGGTGCCAGCCACAATAAGCATCGGCACGACCCCGGCCATCAGCTTCACCGCATCCGCCCCCGCGAGAGCAATCGATTGCCTCCGGCTGTACATCCCCGGAAACAACATCCCATAGGCAAGCCGCAAGCCCGCTCCACCAGCAATAAAAATCGCCGGAAGCTCAAGCGAGCCATGCCCGGCGACAAAGCTCCAAAGATCAACCGACATGCCCGCGCGGTGGCAGGCCGTCGCGATGACGCCCATCAACAAGCCGTTGTTCGCCAGCAGCAGGACCGTCCCGAGCCCGGCAGTGATTCCCAACGCAAACGTCATAAACGTAACCGAAATGTTATTCGTCATGATCGCGCTCGCAGCCTGTGGCTTGACGGCAACAATAGAATGCGTCCACATCTGGTGACGTTCAATTGTCGCGACCATCCGCGGCCCAAGGAAGCTCTGCATGAACTCCGGACGCACAATCGTCAGCAGGGAACCGACCACCGTACCCGCAAGAAAAATCCCAAAAGCCGTCAGCGTAAACGGCAGCAGCCGCCGAAAGATCGCAGGATATTCGTCACGAAGAAAGCGCAGCGCAGAAAGAAAATTCGTCTTCCGCCCGGAGTAGATGATATTGTGAGCACGTCCCAGCAGTTGATTCAGAAAATGTTCCAGCGTGCCCGCAGTCGTGTCCTGCCTTACTGCGGAAAGATCGCTCGCTACCTGGCGATAGATCAGAGCAAGTTCCCGCAGCTCCTCCCGCGAGAGCCCGCGCAGATTTGCGCCGTCCGTCTGCTGCACCAGCGAGGTCATCCGATTCCAGTAAGGCCGCCGCTTCTCAATCCACTGATTTGAGATCATAGTTTTGCAATTGCAGACTTAGAATTAGAACTGAGCCTACAGCCCCCTATGTCCGAAGTGCGAGATCAGCTTAGCATCGACACTCCGGAACTCGTAGCTATCGACTTCCCGGTCGCCGGTATCGGGAGCCGCTTCGTAGCGCTGCTGATCGATTACATAATTCAATTCGCCG
>DASWUZ010000125.1:0-5373 GCA_036401395.1 Acidisarcina sp. | reverse complement strand
TGGCAGTGAAGCTTGATGCCAGCACAATACAGTTGATTATTCGTCCAAAAAACTTCATATCGTTCTTGAAACCCCGGCCCCGAGTATACTGCCCCGGAGGATATTTCCCACTGCAAGGCAGAGACTAGATCTTGCACAGCTCGGCGGCCATGTCCTGCCTCAAGCCCGCGGCGATACCGTCAACGCGGCCAAGCACCACGACGTAAGCCGCGAACGCTGCCATCGCGAGAACCAGGAACGCGCCCGTCCCTATCCAGTAGCTTCCAGAGATACCGGCATAGTGGCGGCAGATGAAGATGGCTGCGGCCCCGAGGGAGAAGGGCGCTAACAGCACGCTCATGCTGATCAAGCTGCTCAAGCCCGAGAGGCGCATGCCCCTCATAGCGCCCTGTTCCATCCTCTTTGGGGAGTACAACGAACGTAAATTGCCTAAAGTTACGCTCACAAGATAAGCGAATAGCGCCCATGCGATCGTCATCGCGGCGAAGCCGGCAGGCGGAACGCCCGCTGCCAGGCAGACGACTAGATAGATGAGAGCCACCTCTGTCACGAGAACAAGCGTACTCATGAGGTTCTTGGCGACGATCACATCCCGAATCCTGACGGGAGCGTAGAAGTAAAGCTGCATCCCTGCGCCGTCTGCGCCGAAGCAGTTGTAAACCAGGGCGACCATAAAGAGCTGCAGGTATGCGCACCCGACAGCGAACAGTATTTCGTGGAAAAAACCTGAGGCTCGTCCCATGCCCGGCTTCCCTTGTTGCGCGCTGAAGACGAGCACCATGAAAACCGGCGTAACGAAACTGTAGAGCATTGGCCCACTTCGCTTCAGATACTGAATCTCCTTGCGGAAACACGCTGCTACCACGGATGAGACCCGGGCCTCGTAAGTAACAGGGGTCAGCGCATGGGCATCCGTCGCGTGCGCGCGGGGTCCCTGCATGGGACGAAGTTTCTTTCCCGATGCCGGGGGCGCTGCGGGGGCTTCGCTGAGGTTCTCGCCGAGGTATTGCGCGTGGAGGCGGACCTTCAGGACGTAAAAGAAGAGCGCCATGTAAAGGAGCACCGCGACCATCAGCGCAACTGCCGCCAACACGCGGGAAGAGTGCATCGCGGCAATGGCGTTGCCCGCTAGGCTCGGCGGCAGAAAGCTGGCCGCCTGGGCTGCGTTTAGGGCATACCGCCTGAATGCCGGGTTGATATGGGGATGCCTTGCTCGGTTCGAAAAGTGGCGGATGAGCGGATTGATCAGCTGAAAGCTTAGTGAAACGAGCAGGAAAATTGCTCCCACAATCTCACGCGTGCGCCTCTTTGCCAGCCACTTCTCTAGCCAGGAGTAGAGCATTCGCGAGAAAAGAACGTTGCATGCGCCGTACAAGAAGAGGAGCAGGGCGGCCCACGGCAGCAAAGCCGCGTCGGCCACGCCGATACCGATGGCGAAGCCGGCCAGCGAAAGACCGCAGATCAGTGTTGGCGCGTCCAGCAGCCCAAAGGTGAGCCGCACAATGAGGTAATCGCGAAACCGGATAGGGAAGCGGGTAAGAGTGGTCAGATCGAAGCTGGGTGCGGCCGTCGAGGTGCTTAGGCCGATGAACTGCCAAAGCACAAAGATGAGCCACAGCGGACCCGGCAACCAGACAAGTTGGTTGCGGCTTGTTAGAAAAAATCCGGCGAAGCCTGCACCCACCGCCGGCCCTATAGCAAAGCACGCGATGATCGGGTATAGGAAAATGCGCGCGATGATCTCGCCAGCCGCGCCCTTTCTCCGAAACGAGCTCATCAGCAGACGCCAGCGCAGCCACGCTACCGCGGAAAGCTGCTGGCGAGTAGATACAGGCGAGGTCACCGTAGCCAAGACAGCTCCTGTTTTTCCCCAAGCTTTCCTGCACCATCGTTTAGTCCTTCGGTGGAGGTGTCCGCACCCTCGCCCTGGCCGATGATTCGGATAAACATCTCCTCCAGCGATGGAGCTTCTGTAGCGTCATTCGAATATTTGCGTGCACCTGCCCGAAGTTCCTCAAGCGAGCCATTTGCCACCAGCTGCCCGCGATTGATGATCGCGACATGAGAGCAGAGCCGCTCCACGATTTCCAGTACATGCGAAGTCAGAAAAATAGTTCCGCCGCGAACGATCATACTTTGCAGCATGGACTTCAAAGTACCCGCGGCAATCGCATCCACACCCTCAAATGGCTCGTCGAGAAAGAGTATCCGCGGCCCATGAATTACAGCTGCGGCCAGCGCCAGCTTCTTCTGCATGCCGTGAGAAAAGTCGGTGATCAGTTTCTTTGTCTCCTCCGCGAGACTCATGAACTCAAGCAACTCTTCGGTCCGCTGCATGGTAGTGGCGCGGTCGAGCCCATACATCTGGCCCACAAAGCGGAGATACTCCGATGCAGTGAGACGGCCAAAGAGGGCGAGGCCTTCTGGTACAACACCAATCCGTCGCTTGATCTCCAGAGGTTGTTGTGCGAAGTCCATACCGAGTATCTCGATAGACCCCGCGCTCGGGGCCAACAGCCCCGTCAGCATCTTGATAGTGGTCGACTTGCCCGCACCGTTGGGACCGAGAAAACCGAAGAACTGACCTGAGTCGACTCTGAGACTTACGTTGGTTACGGCGGCAAAGTCGCCGAATTTCCGGGTAAGACCGGTAGTAACGAGGGCAGCAGTAGGGGTGCTCATAGGTTGAAATGAGCTTAAAGCAACTACGAACGGTCCGGCTAAATAATTAAAGGGCAAATTTGCGATCTATGCTGGCGAAAGGTCGCAAGCACAATGCCCGGGACGGGGGTAGACGCGGGACCAACTGAAGTGAAGCGGCGGGTAGTAGAACGTGACTAACCCGCCGCGGTTCAACATTGTAGCGTAGATTGCCGGCTCAACTGGGAGTTGAAGCCGGCACAGTTATTCAGGCTGCTGCGGCAGCCTGACCTCGGACTACCTGGTCAGCTTGAGGTCCTTTTTGGCCTTGAATGATGTCGAACTCAACTTCATCGCCCTCTTTGAGGCTCTTGTAACCATCGATTTGTATTGCGCTGTAATGCACGAAAACGTCCGGTCCATCGTCCCGACCGATGAAACCGTAACCCTTGGCGTTGTTAAACCACTTCACCTTCCCTTTGTATGTCGCCACGTTCTGGGCCCTTCCCTCGTAACCGAAATAAAGCCTGACGAAGACACTAATCCGGCATGTACAAGGGACGCTCTCGCGCCGAGATTGGTTTTCCCTTCTTCGGCGTAAGGCTACAGCAGATTTGAGTTGATGAAGTTCGCACCTGCAGTGTCACCCATGCGACAGAACCGCGCCTTGGCCTACTTTCGTCCTCGTGTTCGTGCGTAGAGCTGCACCGCAATCAGGGTTTTCCCGTCCGCAATCTTTCCAGCGTCGATCATGCGCAGCACCTCCGAGAGGGGCACCAGGAACAGCTCAATGTGCTCATCCTCTTCCGGCTGAGCATCCCCGGCCACCAGCCCTTCGGCCAGGAAGACCTGCATCCACTCCCCCAGAAATCCCGGGCTGGCGAAGTAGCGCACCAGCTTCGTCCACTTCTTCGCTTTGTAACCCGTCTCCTCCAGCAGCTCGCGCTTCGCGGCGGCGAGCCGCTCCTCGCCGGGGTCCATCTTGCCCGCTGGAATCTCCCACAAATACTCATTTGCGGCGTGGCGATATTGACGTTCCAGCACGATCAGAGGGTCCTTCTTGCTACCAGAATCATCAATCGCCAGAATCACAACCGACCCGCCATGACGCACTACATCGCGCCGCTGCTCCGTCCCGCCCGGCTCGCGAACATAGTCCGTAAACACCTTGAAAAGCGGCCCATCATAAGCCAGCGTCGACGAGATCACCTCGATCTTGCCGCTCGACTTTTGCCTCAACGTTTCGATTTGCGGCGATGCCGCCTTCTTTTTCTTTGCCGCTGATTTCTTTGTAGCTTTCGCAGATTTCTTCTTCAACTCACCCACTCTGCCCTCTTCCCATAACGTCCCGCTGTCTTCGTCTAACGGTACCATCCAGCCCGGGCCCACGTCGGCGCCAAGTCGGCCCTACCAAACTTCCAGGGGGACGGAAAGGAACAGCCAAAGCTATTCCTTTCTAAGATTGAACCTCGAACAAGCCTTTGCGTCTGAAGTTGACCAGCCAGCCGGGTAGTTTGCTGACGTAGCAAGATTGAGTTGAGCAGGAGCATATCTCATAAGCCCGTTATACGGACAGAGTGAATGAGCAAAGGGCCTCATTGAGTTGCGGCGTGCGGAACGAGCGTTGCTAACAGGGATAGAAATGTGGTCTTTCGCACCATCGACACCCAAAGGTCGTCGTTTCTGTCATGGGCGGAGCGGTGGGGGTGTCTTCAGGTAAGCGAACATAATCGGTACAGACACGAACCCCATAGTCACATTGCTGATTGCCTGGGAAGCTACATTCATAGGAGGTTTCCATCGAGCTATACCCCTCGTTGAAAACCATGCCGTAGTGAATAGTGCCATAGGACACCGCGTGGCCTTCTTTGGGGGCAAGGGGCCCCTTCACCGAGCGCAGGAAGAGAACATACTCCCACCCGAGCCTGGTTCCCACGAATGGCCCAAAGAAGATAGTCTGTCCGGCAACTGTCCCCTTGTATGCCGTCAGAACCTTTCCCTTGTATATGGGCACTCCATACGATTCCGTATCTCCCGCCACAACTGTCACGACGGCGATGAGGTCTGCGCCCTTGACATAACTAGCTAACGTTTCCGAACCAGGCTCCTTAATCGTCACGGAGGGCGTCTGTTGCGCGTAGCAAGGAAATCGAGTTGCGAGAGCGATGAGGAGTGCCGCTATCTTTGCCGTCATAGCTTGTCCCGAAGATGCTCCCCCAAGATACAGCACAGAAGTTGTAGAGCCCACTGAACTCGCACGGCATATATACAAATGCCCAGGCGAGTGATTCGATACGCCGCATAAACGATCCACCAGCAAATCGCCTTCTCTCACGTAAGCTGCCGAGGCAAAGCTCTCCGTTCCTAAGATTGAACCTCGAACAAGCCTTGGAGCGTCTGATGTTCAACGGGCAGCCAAGAGCGCGACGTGAACACATGAGAAACTGAGAACTGACTCGAGGCGCTTTCTAGAACCGCCGCTGCCAAGTCATTACCAAAAGCATGGACCCCGACTGCTACCCCATCTCGATCCTTCCCCACACCAGCAAGCTCTTCCTCGACTTCGTTGAGCGGCCGAACGCACTCGCCCCGTTCTACGTAGCGGGTGCTTACTCGGCAGCATCTAGCCCGCGACCCTTCGACGCCCCCAAGCGGGCCGCCATCGCCGACTTGCTCGCCGAACAAAATCGAAGCGTCGGCGCCGGCCCCCAGGTCATGGCCAACATCGAACGC
>DASWUZ010000124.1:0-7369 GCA_036401395.1 Acidisarcina sp. | reverse complement strand
CACAATCCTCAGCGCCAGCTATGTGGGTACGTCGAGCCATCGCGAGGAAGTGCTGATCGAAAATAATCCCGGCAACCCGGCGCTCTGCCTTAGCCTTAGCCAGCCGAACGAGGTTGCGCCGGGAACGGCGACCTGCGGGCCGAATGGCGAGAACAATGTCTACGTGAGTGCGTCGGGGCAGACGTTCAATGGAACGCGCGGGCCCTTCAACTCCAACTTTGGCAGCAACGCCGAGCAGTCGGGAATCGGGCGGGCCAGCTTCAATGCGCTCGAGCTACTGGCTCGGCATACGAGCGGGCCGCTGGATTTCATCGCCGCCTATACATATGGCAAGTCGCTCGACCAGTCTTCGGACATTGGAGAAGAGGTCAATCCGTTTAACCCGTCGTTGAGTCGCGCGCTATCGTCGTTCTCGGTGAAACACAACTTCATCACAAGCTATCAATATCGGCTGCCCTTCGAACATTTCCTCCATCCGAACCGGCTGACGAAGGGCTGGAGCCTGTCGGGCATCACGCGCATTACGACCGGATTTCCGGTCACGCTGATCAACAACGGCGACAACAGCCTGATCGGTACGAATCCGAACGGGGTGAACAACAGCAGCATCGACGAGCCCGACTTTAGCGGCGGCCCGCTGCATTTGAACAAGAACCCGCGGTCCCATCAGCACAACTACTTCGACACAACGGCATTTTCGTTGAACGCAGTAGGAACGCCGGGTACGGCGAAGAGGCGGTTCTTTTACGGGCCGGGTCAGATCAACTTCGACACTGCCTTGGGTAAGACGATTACGCTGGGGGACGCAAGATCGCTCTACTTCCGCATAGAGGCGTTCAACGTTTTCAACCATGCGAACTTTGTGGGCCCGTCGGCGGTGGACGGGGACATAGGCAGCACGACCTTTGGCAATGTTGTGGGCGCGGCTCCGGCTCGAATTATGCAGGCGGCGGTGAAGTACAACTTCTAAGGCCGGATGGATGGCTGGATGTCTTGCGTAGGGCGAGGTAGATGAGCAGGGGCAGAGTGGCGATGGCAAGCCACGCTAGCCAGTCTCCAGCAAGCGAGTAGAGGGTGCGGGTGCCCCGGATGGGGACCTCGGCAACCAGGGTGCGATTGTTGGGTTCCGCCCGGAAGTGGTCCATGACGGCGAGCCGGTGGCCTTGGTAGTCGTAGGCGGCGGAGGAGCCGAGGTTGGCGTGGCGCACCAGGTTGAATCCCTGCTCCACGGCACGAAAGCTGGCTATCTCGGTGTGCCGGGGGTCGATGGCCTGCCAATCGCTCGCGGGACTGAGGACGGTGTCAGCCTTGAGCGCTCCGGCCTGGGCCATGAGCTGCACGAAATCCATGTCATAGCAGATCGCGGCGACGATGCGGCCGTAGGGCGTGTCGATATAGCGGAGTTTTCCGTCGGAGGGGGCCGCCGCAGCCATCTCGGGGCCGGGTGTGGGGCGGGCTTTCAGATATTGCCACGCGATGTTTCCAGTGGGTTCGATCATGACCACTTTGTTTTCGAGGGGGCGGTCGGCTCCCGGCGTCCAGGTGGCTATGGCCAGTGCGAAATAAAGCTGGCGTCTCGCGGCGAGGGCGGAAGCACGCGCGAGAAGGGCTGGCTCGTCCTGCTTGAGGACGAAGGCGGCGGTCTCTGACCAGAGGATGATTTTTGCTCCGGCCTGGGCTTCACGTTCGGTGCGGGCGAAGAGGTCGTCCTGGATGGCCGCGGCTGCGGTTTCAAATGCGGCGGTGGCAGATGCGGTTGGGTTGGAGGAAAGGGCCGCGGGGAGCAGGGCGTCGAGGGCGTGCGGTTCGCCGGAGGGGGAGAGGGACGCGATGCGGACGGTCGGCGAAGAGACGCGAAGGAGCGTCTGGCGCGCTTCGCCGAGGATGAGGACGGCGATGAGCGCGGTCGCGAAGATGGCGAGAGCCTTGATCGCAGGCTGAGAGGCTAGGCCTAGTTCAAGCGAGTAGTTTGCGGTCGAGGCGAACAGGCCGATGAGCAGCGCGATACCCCAGATTCCGGTAATAGACAGCAATTGCATCAGGGCGAGGTTGCCGGATTGTGTGTAGGCGATCGATCCCCAGCTGCCCATGGGGCCGTGCGTGTAGATGAACTGGGTAACGACGAAGACTACCGGAAACACGAGGGTGCTGGTCAGGACGCGGAGGCGTGGAGAGAATGAAGGGCTGGCGAGAAGCCGCGGCGTCAGGAAACGGTCCGCCAGGTAGGGCATGACTGCGGAGACGCCAGAGATGATCATGAAGATGAAGTAGAAGATACCAGGGATAGGAATCATGCCGTGGTAGCTGATTCCGCGCATGACGACGAGGACTGCGTAGGCAATGGCGAGGCCGCGAAGCCGGGGCTGGGCGCGCACGAAGCGCAGCAGACACAAGGGAGCGAGCCAGGTTGTCAGTGGGATGGTGTGTCCGCCGTCGGCGAAGAAAAGCAGGAAGATGGCCGCGAGTAACCAGCCAATGCTCCCAGCGAAGGTGCCGGGATGGGAGAGGGTGACGCGACTGGATTCTGATTGGGAGTGGGTCGTTGCGGTGGCCATCATTTCCTCGTGAGTATCGTAGTTGCTTTGCATTCTGATCGCGCTTGATTCGGGTCGTTGACGAAAGTACCTATTGGTTCTCGAAAAGCAGGCCGCCGACGGCGCTGTCGATGACGCGGGTGATGAGGCGGCGTTTGCCGACCCACGGGAAGGCTGGCTTCTGGACGAGCAGGGAGGTGACCCCGTGGGCGGCGGCCCATAGGGATTGCGCCATGAGTTCGGGGTCTCCGGAAGCGAAGCGCCCGGCCTCGATGCATTTCTGCACACGGTCGCGCAGTCCAGAGTAAGCGGCGCGTGGTTTTGGCGGCTTGTCCGCACCAGGGGGCGTAAGGAGAAATGCAAAGCGGTAGTCGTCGGGGTTGTCGAGGCCGAAGTTTACATAGGCCCAGATGCCGCGCTTGAGACGATCTACGGGATCTTCGCCATCAATGGGCTTGACGCTTGACGAGGCGCGGGTGAGGGCGGCGAAACTCTCTTCGGCAAGGGTGTCAAAGATTTCAGATTTGCTCTTGAAGTGCTTGTAGATGGCGGCCGGAGAGTAGCCGATCTGGGCGGCGAGTTTGCGCAGGGAGAAACTGGCGTAGCCCTCGTGTACGAAGATCTGGCGCGCGCCGGTCAGAATCTGCGCACGGACTTCACTCTTGTATCGCTCGCGGGGTAGTGCGATGGTGGCGCTCGTCATGTTCGTGGCCCCTGGCGGTTCTTTTCACATGGTGAACAACGTTCACTATTGATAACAACGTTTACAGCACTAGAAAAGTTCCCGGGTTTTTATGCGCATTGAAAGAGCGCATCAGAAAGGGATATACGGAACGGGTCAAGGAGATGATGCGTAGTCTTAAAGTGTCTGAATTATGAGGGAGGACGTCTGGATGCGATTCAATCCGATTGGGGTGCGGCTTTGCGGCCTGGTGGTAGTGGGCGCGATGTGCGGAGTGGTGGCGCACGGGCAGAAGATTCCCGAGACCCATGCCAAGACGCTGGCAGGTAACGTTGCCAACCTGCCGGCGGATTTGCATGGCAAGTTAGGGGTGCTGGTGCTCGGGTTCAGCAAGAAATCTTCGGACGAATGTCATGGCTGGGATGACCAGATCAGTCGCGATTTCGGTGGGAGCGCGCGCATTGTGTACTATGAGATGCCGGTGCTCGAGGACGTTCCGGGAATGATCAGAGGCATGGTCGTGCGGGGGATCCGCAACGGGCTGACCCCGGCTGCGCGGGCCCGATTTTTACCGGTGCTACAGGACGAGGCAGCGTGGAAAGCGGCAGCGCAGTTTGGGCCGGCTGACGATGCCTATGTGCTGATCGTCGATGAGACCGGCGCGGTGAAGTGGCGTACGCATGGGCCTGTCACGACCGCCTCTTATGCTGCTTTCAAATCGAACCTTATGGCGATTGAAAAATAGTATTCGCCCTAGTTCATGGCAATCAGATTGTCGCGACTGTAGCCCAAGACCTCGCCAGGAGCAGGAAATCTGCCGCCGGAAATAAGAAAGCTGACAGCCAAGGCGGCCGTAGAGCAACGCAAGAAAGCAGTACCGCTTGGTCTTAGTGGAACAAGCGACCTTAGATGGCGCTGGTAAGGGCGGTCTGAACCCTTGAGAACGCGACACCGATGCTCGTGGCCAGGCCTCGCGTCGAGACCACTGTTCCTAGCCCAATCAAGACTGCGATCAGCGCGTACTCAACAATGTCCTGTGCTGCTTCGTCGCGCAGAAAAAATGAAACACGGTTCCGCATGTAGCCCAGGCCCCATTCTGCGGCCGCCGGAAGAGAGCACTTGGAAAAAAGCATCCATCTCCTTATCGGCCCCGACGGACGAAACATCACAGGCGCTTAAGGCTCCCGGCTAGTACTGGCCATCATCCGATGGCAAGCTAGCTCCCTAAGCGCGTCCGCAATCACATGGCAAATCATCATTGACGACTAGAGCGAAGGACTAAACTCCCAGTCCATGCATGGCCGCAGCCAGCGTTAAATAGACCGCAATCTAGTCCCTGTGCCCGCTAATTCTGGCATACTTCCTCTGGGCATTTAAACGCCCGGTAAGCCAAGGGGGGGAATTGCAGGTAGAGAAACGCATAGAGCGCGCGCTGTTGAGTGTTACCGACAAGACAGGCCTGGTGGAGTTTGCCAGGCAGCTGGCCAGGCACGGCGTTGAGCTTATTTCTACCGGAGGCACAGCGCGCGCGTTGCGCGAGGCTGGCCTTGCGGTCAGGGACATCGCGGAGCTCACCGGATTCCCCGAGATGCTTGATGGCCGCATCAAGACACTTCATCCCAAGGTGCATGGCGGACTTCTTTACCGGCGCGACATTCCCGAACACGTCGCCGCAGTCGCAGAGCACGGCATTAAACCCATCGACATGGTGGTTGTGAACCTCTACGCCTTTGAGAAGACGGCGGCGCGGCCGGGGACCTCATTCGCCGAGATCATTGAGAACATCGATATTGGTGGGCCTTCGATGCTGCGTTCTGCCGCGAAAAATCTCGAAGATGTTGCGGTCGTGACTTCGCCGGGCGACTACGACCAAATAGTGGCCGAGTTGGACGCGGAGCACGGATGCCTCAGCCGCAAGACGCGCTGGCGCCTGGCGCGTGCCGCCTTTTCGGTCACCGCGGCTTACGACACAGCCATCGCCAATACCCTGGACCGGCTCGCGCAGCCGGAAGACCCGCTGCCTGCAGTTCTGCGGCTCAATTATCCCCAGGCGATGGGGCTGCGGTACGGGGAAAATCCTCACCAGCGGGCGGCGCTTTATGGCGATGGAAGCGGCCTGGGAATCGCCGGCGCGCGTCAGTTGCAGGGCAAGGAGCTTAGCTTTAATAACCTGGTAGACCTCGATGCCTGCTGGGAACTGATGCGCGAGTTTGACGACACGGCGGTCGCCATTATCAAGCACACTAATCCATGCGGCGCCGCAACTGGGAGCACCGTATTGGAGGCTTATGAGAAGGCGCTCGCTGCCGACCCTGTATCTGCGTTTGGCGGTGTGATTGGGGTCAATCGCGAAGTCGATGAGGCTGCCGCCAACGAGATCGCAAAGTTGTTCGTCGAGGCGATAGTTGCGCCGGGATTTTCCGCCGGCGCGTTGGAGCGCTTTGCAGCGAAGAAGAATCTTCGCCTGGTTCAGGTGTCTTCAACCTCTGAAGCCGCGACAGCTCAGCGGGTGGTGAAGCAGGTCTCCGGCGGATTGCTGCTGCAAGACCGTGACAGCGGGCACATCACCGCAGATGAACTCAAGACCGTCACCGCGCGCAAGCCTGCCGAGTCGGAAGTGGCGGCCCTGCTCTTCGCGTGGCGCGTGTGCAAGCACGTCAAGTCGAACGCGGTTGTTTACGCGCGCGACGGGCAGACCCTCGGCATCGGCGCCGGGCAGATGAGCCGCGTCGACGCGGCAAAGTTCGGCGCAATGAAAGCCGTGCTTCCGCTGACCGGGTGCGTGGCGGCGTCCGACGCCTTCTTCCCTTTCGCGGACGGCCTTGAGGCGGTCGCCGACGCCGGCGCGGTGGCCGTTATCCAGCCCGGCGGCTCCATGCGCGACGCCGAAGTAATCGCCGCCGCCGACCGGCTAGGTGTGGCGATGGTGTTTACCGGCATCCGCCACTTCCGCCATTGATTGTTAAGGCGATGCGCCTGAATCTCCCCCGACCGTGATAGCGGCATCGTTGAGGGGTCATCCACCACGTGATTCGCTCGGGCTGGAAGTCAAAGACGCCTATCCTTGAGCGATGTCGTTTACGAACCGGCAGTATTTCTCGTTCTCTTGAATGGTTACTTGCATACTAGAATTCTAAGACAAAGTTATAGACGCGCCTCGACCTCGGAATGGCGGAATATCCGCAGAGCGCAATCTATTAGACACCGCTTATTCCTTCTCTTGCGGCTCAATAGGTAACCGTTCATCAGCTTTCCGAACTCTTTTTGCGCATCCCTTGGCAAACTGAGATAAAGTATCACGTACAGAAAGTGGCACCCTTGTTTCTGATACTCCGAAACCCTTCTCTCTGTGGAGGAACTCATGTGCGCTGAGACTGTTACACCGAGAGAGCTTGGCCCCGAGCCCCCACTAACGTTTTTTAAAGAGCTGTTGGGTTGGTTCGATAAGTATTCAAGATTAAAGAGATTTATGGCCACTCGGAGGGCGATAAGAGACGGTCAGATTCTGGTCGACCTTTCCTCTGAGGATCTAAGGCGGCTTGATCTAATGGGCCCCCTGCGTTTCAATGTTTACGAATCGACGCTTGCTGGTGTTCCTTCTCTACTGATAACCGCGTGCGTAGGAGTTTTGTTTCCTCTTGAGCCGAAGGCCGTGCCATTCGTTGACGCACAAAGCGATTTCGCAAGAGCGTTCCTGATTGAAGTGAGCAAGGTAACGCCATCTGTCTTTAGGACGATTTCTCCTTTTGTGCCACCTGTCATTCTTCTCTGGAGTTCATTCGTAATGGGCTGGGCCAGCTTGGAGAGCTTTGACTCAAATTCAACCACTCGTAGACGGTCCCGGAACGGATTTCTATACATTGATGGGGCTTACGGGCTCTTGGCTCAAACACTGTTGGCAACTGCAATAGGCTTGGCGCTTATCGACTCTGAACATGGTTGGGGGCCAGTGTTATTTGATGATTGGTGGCGCGAGTTGCTTATCGTCTTGATCGGAGTTCTTTTTTTGACAGGTTTTGTCTTGCAAAATTATCTCGTACTGGTTAAGTACCCCCGGCTACAGTTCCAACTAAACGGATATGAAAAGTTCGGCGCTCCAGAGTCGAGATATTACTGGGCGGTCTGGGTTTTCAACCCTATTAGTGTAAGCTTG
>DASWUZ010000123.1:0-83505 GCA_036401395.1 Acidisarcina sp. | reverse complement strand
TTGACTCCATCGCCTTGATTGCCACGGGTCACCAGCAGGGTGGTCGCGTTCGAGCCCGAAAATAGCGGATTGTTGAAGATGGTCATCACCGATAACTGTTCCAGATGAACGCCGTCACCGGCATTGCCGTTGCTGGTTACGGCAGCGCCGGCATCGAGGTCGAGGCCTGCCTTGGAGTTTAGCGAGAGCCCGTTGTTACCGTTTTCGTTGGTCAAAATCGCTCCTCCGAAATCAACCATGTGGGAGCCCGAGACCATCGTAAGGCCCACGGTGAAGTTGGCGGAGGCGTCGAGCGAGGACTGGCCGTCCAGAAAACCGGAGGCGTTGGTGCCCAGCTGAACGCCCACGGTATTCTGCTGTACGGAGAGATGCGCGCCCGTGAGCGTCAGGCTTGAGCCGTTGTTGATGTCGATACCGAAGACGCCGTTCTGCGTGATGCTGTAGGTGCCGTTAATAATCAGGGCTGAGGTGGACTCAACATCAATGCCGTCGAAGCCATTCTGACGATCGTCGCCATCGCCCAAAGTAGCCGAGGAATGTGCCTGCACAAGGATGCCGGTGAGCGCATTGCCGGTGATGTGGTCATTTTGAAGCGTAGCCTGGCCGCCCCGGTCTACGACCACGCCGTTGTTGCCGCCGGTGATGAGCAGGCCCTTCAGCACGACCCGCTGCGCGCCATCTACAGTGACGGCGTCTTTGCCTTTTCCGTTGATCTGCGCGCCCAGGTCCGCGACGATGCGGAGTCCGTCGGTGGTTATAGTGATCGGGCCCGAGCAGACGCCTTTGACGAAAATGCTCGAGTTAGGCGGTGCGTTAAGGACTGCGTTCTGGAGGGATTGTCCGGCGGAGCAGTCTATTGTCCACTCCGCGTGCGCGCTAGCGGATGCAAGGGCACAGACGGCAATTGCTGCTGCGATTCTGAAGGCTTGTTTCACGGTGCGAATTCTCCTCAATTGCTGCTAGGGATCGACTATGGATTGCTGATGGGCGGCTGATGATCGGCGCTGCCAGGCTGTCATGCGAATCGCGGAGACTGGGGAAGGGTGATGGGTATCTCGCCGCCGCGGGCATTCTCTGAGTAGGAGGCTCTGCGGGCCGGGCGAGTCGGCTCTCTGGCCGCTCACCGGTAAATGTTCACTGCGATTGTGGAGTTGCGCAAGCGGCCTTCATTCAAAATGTCTTACGGGCGAAGAAAACCGCTGCTCTGGTTCGCTGGGAATCATGAATCATCGGCTGAGGCTTGTCAACCGCGCGTCCAGAGCAAGCCCGGCGCGGCCTCCCGCGCGTTGCGCCTATTCGTAACGGAGGGCTTCTATGGGGTTCAGGCTGGCTGCCTTCCAGGCCGGGTAGATGCCAAACAGCAATCCGATGAAGCATGACACGAGGAAGGCCACTAGGACCCAGGTCGACGAGAGGGCCGCGTGGAGGAACGAGACGGCGAAATGGAGAATTAACGTGAAAAGCGCTCCGGCGGTGATGCCGATGAGGCCACCAACGGCGCACAGTGTGATTGCCTCCAGCGTGAACTGGAGGAGGATGTTGGCGCGGGTCGCACCGATGGCTTTGCGGACGCCGATTTCGCGGGTGCGTTCGGTGACCGAGACGAGCATGATATTCATCACGCCCACGCCGCCGACCATCAGTCCGACCGATGAGACGGCGACCATGAAGAGGAAGAGCCCGCCGGTGACAGAGTTCCATAAACGGGTGAGGGAATCGGGGCCGAAGATAGCGAAATCATCTTCCTGCTGGACGCGTACCTTGCGGCGGACGCGGAGAAGCTCACGAATCTCTTCCTGAACGAGGGCCTTGTTTTTAGCGTCGTCGTATTTGACGGTTATCCAGAAGTCCACCACTTCGGGATGGATCTTGTGCAGGGTTTCGATGGGGAAGTAGGCGGAGTTGTCCTCTGTGTTGCGGCCGCCGCCGAATGGCTGGGGCTGCTTATCGAAGACGCCGATGACGGTGAAGATGTCGCCCTCGACGTCGACGTCTTTGCCCAGGGGCGAGACGCCGGGGAATAGGTCTTCGGCAGAGTCATGGCCGAGGACGATGACGTTGGCGCGGTTCTTTTCTTCGTCGTCGGTCCACATGCGGCCCTCTAGCATACGGATGTTAGCGACCTCTTTGACCTGGGCCGTGTCGCCGCCGAGGATGGTGTTGAGGACCTTGTGGGTGCCCGCCTTGATGGCGACGCTGCCGATGCCGCCGAGGTTCCAGTTGCGGTATTGGACGCCGGGATCCACCGCAACGACGTGGGGCAGCGAACGCATCGCAATGCCGTCGTCGTAGGTGAGCTGCTTTCGATTGAGTTCGTCGGTTGTGGGCCGTCTGCCGAAGGGGATGAAGCGGAAGACCCAGATATTATTCGAGCCGAGCGAGCTGATGAAGCCGTTGATGTTGGTGTTAAGGCCGTTGATGGCGGAGGAGATCAAGATGACGGTAGAGATGCCTATGGAAATGCCAAGGACGGTGAGGCCGGAGCGCAACTTGTTGGTGCGCAGGGTTTCGAGGGCCATTCGCACTGCTTCTCTGGAATCGCTTATTCGCATGGCTTAAAGCTCCGATCTTAGGGCGACGATGGGGTCGAGTTCAGCGGCTTTGCGGGCCGGATAAACGCCGAAGAAGATGCCCACGGTGATGGCGACGAGCAGGCCGGTGATGACGGACCATGCCTGGACGGCGGACGGGAATGAGACGGCGTAAGTGATAATTTCGGCGACGCCAATGCCGCCGAGGACCCCGATAATGCCGCCAAAGAATGACAGGGTCGCCGACTCGATGAGGAACTGCAGCAGAACATCGCGACGGCGCGCGCCGAGGGCCTTGCGGATGCCGATCTCGCGGGTGCGTTCGGTGACCGAGACGAGCATGATGTTCATGATCACGATTCCGCCGACGACGAGCGAAATGCCGGCGATGGCGACGACGACTGCCCCAAAACTATTGAGCACCTGGTTGAGGATGTTGGTGAAGGTGGCGCTTGTATCGATGGTGAATGCGTCAGGTGTGCCGAAGGCGAGGTGGCGGCGGGAGCGCATGATGGTGCGAAGTTCGTCTTCAACACCCTGGAGGACTTCGCCACCGCCACCGGCCTCTACATAGATCACGATGCTTTTGTTGGAGCCGTAGCGATGAAGGAAGGCGACGAGCGGGACCGCGACCCAGTTGTCCTGGCTTGCTCCCAGGGTCTTGCCCTGGCGCTCGCCTACACCGATGACGGTGTAGGGTTCGCCATCGACGCGTATCTCTTTGCCCAGCGGATCGCCGTTGCCGAGCAGATTGTCCACTACGTCGTAGCCGATGATGGCGACGTGGGCGCTGTGCTGGTCTTCTGACTCGGTAAATGACCGGCCGAGCTCGATGTTGAGGTTGGAGATGGGCGGCATGGTCCAGGTATAGCCGCGGATATCGGTGTCGGTGCTGGACTTGGTGCCTACGACGATTTTGCCTGTGGAGTTGCGGATCGCGCCAACCGACTTGCAGGATTTGCACTCGCTGACGATGGCGTTGTAATCGTCCATCGTCACGTCTCTGCGTTTCTGGAAGGACAGATACTCTTCAATCGTGATGAAGGTTGTCGGCATCTTGCTGACGGTGACGACGTCAGCTCCGTAGGTGTTGATCTTGGTGGTGACGAACTGCTTGGCCCCGTTGACAAGGGTGACGACGGTAATGACCGAGGCGACGCCGATAACCACGCCGAGCAGGGTGAGCACGGAGCGGAGCTTGTTGGCCCAGAGGGATTGGAGCGAGATTTTTAATGCTTCGATGAAATTCATGGGCTTAAATCCGGTGCCGGTTGCGTTTAGCTTCGAGTCTAGCAGTGAGCCGGGCGCACCGGCGCTCACGCCGGGTGAGATGTTTACGTATACGGCGAGAGGAATGTTCCAAATTCCCACGGGCTGGACTGCTTAGGTGCGCCCTGCTAGCTTGCTGAAGTAAGCGCTAAAGTCTAAATGAGGGTCCCCTGAAATGCCAGTGCCATTACCACCCACATCTGCCGTTGAACCTGTAGGTACGAGGGACGAGCCCCTTTTTCCGCCCGGTAACCGCTTGCCATTCACGTTGGTGACGGCTCTGTTTTTTCTTTGGGGCATTCCCAACAACCTCAATGATGTGTTGATTCGGCAGTTCATGAAGTCGTTTACGCTCAATCGGCTGGAAGGCGGTCTCGTCCAGTTCGCTTTCTATATGGGGTACTTTTGCCTGGCTATTCCGGCTGCGCTGCTGATGCGGAAGCTGGGATACAAGGCCGGGTTCATTATTGGCCTTTTGCTATTTGCTGCGGGTACGTTTCTCTTTTGGCCTGCGGCGTTGGCTGGGAAGTATGCCTTTTTCCTGGTGGCGCTTTTCGTGATCGCGAGCGGACTGGCCTTTCTTGAGACCGCCTCGAACCCATTTATTGCCCAGGCTGGGCCGGCTGCGAGCTCTGAGCGGCGCCTCAACTTTTCGCAGGCTTTTAACCCCATCGGGTCGATCACCGGAGTGCTGGCAGGTACTGTGTTCATCTTTTCCGGGATTGAACTTAATGCGGGACAGGTGACTGCGATGAAGGCGC
Source organism: Acidisarcina sp. (assembly GCA_036401395.1). Taxonomy (GTDB): domain Bacteria; phylum Acidobacteriota; class Terriglobia; order Terriglobales; family Acidobacteriaceae; genus DASWUZ01. Next base: position 78,944 of record DASWUZ010000123.1, on the reverse strand, counting down.
AGCATGTCTACCAGGCCTACCTGCAAACGGAGACGCTGCGGGTGGTGAGGCCCTACCTGGTCCTTGGCGCGATCGCGCTGTTTTGGGCAATTCTCATTGCGAGGACGAAGTTTCCTCATGTGCGCGGCGAGGAAGAGGCAGCGGGTGGAGCGCATGGCGTCGAGAACCATGGGAAGTTTCGCGACCTGTTGCAGTATCCGCATTTTCTGCTGGCAGTGGCTGCGCAGTTCATGTACGTTGGCGCGCAGGTGGGGACTTGGAGCTACTTCATTCAATATGTGCAGCAGTACACGCATGAGCCGGAAAAGACTGCCGGGTATTTCCTTACAGGAACGCTGGTCGCATTTTGTGCGGGGCGGTTCGCTGCTTCGGCGCTGATGAAGACGTTCGCGCCGAATAAGCTGATGGGGACTTATGCGGTGGCGAATATTGTGCTGGTCACGGTGGGAATTCTTGCACCGGGATGGCTGGGTTTGTGGTCAATTCTGCTGACTAGTTTTTTCATGTCGATGATGTTTCCGACTATTTTTGCGCTTGGTCTGCGGGGGCTTGGCGCTAATACCAAAATTGGTGGATCTCTGATCGTGATGGCTATTGTTGGCGGGGCGCTCCTGCCGCTGGTGATGGGTCATATCATCGATATCACGCGGAGCGCTGCGATGGGTTACCTCGTTCCGCTAGCCGGTTATATTTGCGTGGCGCTATATGGGTTTCTGTGGGCGCGGCGTGTCCCGCAAACGAATGCAAGTTTTTCGCATCTTGAGAGTGGCGGTACCGTGATTTGATAAGGACGGGGCTTTGATCAAGACTGGGATATTGAATCCGGCCATCAATTCGTTGCTGAGTCGTGTGCGGCACACGAACACGCTGGTGATTGCGGATCGCGGGTTCCCGTATTGGCCTCAGATTGAGACGGTCGATATTTCTCTGGTCGACGACGTGCCCACGGTGCTTGCGGTACTGCGGGCGGTGCGGGGGAATTTTGCGGTGGGGCGGGCGTTTATGGCCTCGGAGTTTCTGGCTTCAAATACCGTTGAAGCGGTCCAAGCATTTAGAACCGCGCTGGACGCGGTGTCGCTTCAATTCGAGGCGCACGTCGAGTTCAAGAAGCGAGTTCCGGCGGCCATAGGCTTGATCCGCACCGGGGATACCACACAGTACGCGAATATCGTTTTGGAGTCGGCTTGAGATTGGTTCTTCTTAAGAGGTAGGTGTGAGGTTGGGCTTTGGCTCGGCCCCACTCCTCGCGGTCTTGAGAAAATCCGAGGGGCTGACTAGCGGAAGGGGCGGCCTTTTACTATGCCCTGGGTTTCGCGGATAGTTACTAGCTGGTTGGCGGCTACTTCCTTAAACGATTCCGTGGTGCCGATGGGCCAATGGATTTCTATGTCGGCTTGGGTTGCGGGGCCGAGGCCGAAGTGTAGACGGGGGTCGTTCGACGAGATGTAGCTTGACTGGCTGGTTACGCACTGGGCCTGGACTTTGCCGGCGTACCGTACCAGAACGCGCGCGCCAATGGCACTGTGGTTGCTCTTTGTGCCTTCGAGGCGGACTTTTAGCCAGTTGTTTCCAGGGGGCGCGTCATTACGTAACAGCGACGGTGCCTCATTCATGTTAACGATCAGAATGTCGAGATCGCCGTCGTTGTCGAAGTCGCCGAAGGCGCAGCCGCGACTCATGTGAGGCGTGGTGATGCCGGGGCCGGCCTCGGGGCCCATTTCTACGAACGTACCGTTGCCTTGGTTGCGAAAGAGGAGACGCGGGCTGCGTGCGGGATATTTTGCGTAGACGTGCTCAAGCTCGGGGTAGACGGTGCCGGTGACAACGACGATGTCAGGGTGGCCGTCGTTATCGAGGTCGACGATGCCGGTGCCCCAGCTAATGAAGCGGGTCTCTTCGCCAAGCCCAGCCTTCGAAGTAACGTCGTCGAAGTTACCTTTTCCGTCGTTGTGATAGAGGCCGCTAGCCTGATTTTGAAAATGAGTGCGGATGAGATCGATATGGCCGTCGAGGTCGTAATCCCCAGACCCCGCGCCCATGCCGCCGAGCTCCTGGCCTTCGCCGCTTACGGCAACGCCGCGCAAGAGCGCCTCTTCGCGGAATGTACCGTCGTGGTTGTTCATCAGGAGCAGGCTAGGGGTGGAGTCGCAGGCGACGAAGATGTCAGGCCAGCCGTCTTCATCGACGTCGACGCAGACGGTGGTCAGGCCGTGGGAGCCGATCATCGCGGCGACTCCCGATTCTTTAGAAACATCGGTGAACGTCCCGTCGCCATTATTGCGGTAGAGGAAGTGGGCGGGCGCGGGGAGCACGTTAGGGCCGCAGTTGGTGGCAACCCCTTCGTAGTTGCAGTTGGGGACCGACATGGACGGGCCGGGAGCGTGGGCGAGGTCGATCTCGACGTAGTTGGAGACGAAAAGATCGAGCTTGCCGTCGCGGTTGTAATCGATGAAGGTGCTGCCCGCTCCGAAGCGGTTCTTCGGATAGGTCAGGCCGGCTTTTGCGGCCACGTCCGTGAAAGTCCCGTCGCCATTGTTGTGGTAGAGGCGGTTCTGTCCGAAATAGGTGACGAACAGGTCTTCGAAGCCATCGTTGTCGTAGTCGCCGACGCAGACGCCGTTGCCCCAGCCGGTTTCGGCTCCGGAGGTCAGGAGGCCGGCTTTTTCGGTAACGTCGGTAAAGGTGCCGTCGCGATTGTTTTTGTAGAGGCGGTTGCTTGCGTCGGGTGGGGTCCCTTGGAGCCTGCGACCGCCGACGATGAAGACGTCCAGCCAGCCGTCGTTGTCGTAGTCGAAGAAGGCACAGCCGCCGCCCATGTTCTCGACGGAGTAAGTGACCTTGGCCGCGTCGCCGAAGGTCATGGTGTGGGTGAGTCCGGCGGCCTGGCCGATGTCGGTGAAGCGGGAGAAGGGGGCTTTGGCCAGGGCAGATGGAGAGGCTGGCGCGGAGACCAGTGGCGTCCCAATTGCGCTAAGGCGGTTTGCGAGGGCCAGCGGCGCGAGGGCTGCGGGGATGGTCTTCAGAAGGCGTCGACGAGACCAGGCGGGTGGCTTTGCCATCTGCTATTGCGTTCCCTGACTGTCATGTGTGTTCTGGTTACCGGCGCTTCGGTAGGGTGACAGGAAGAACTGAAGTGAATTCATCGCTGGGCCTGGGCTGCGTTGAGGGCTTTGGCGAGGCCCTTCGCCTGGGTGTTTTCAGGGTCGATGCGGAGAGCGTTGGCGACGGCCTCCTGGGCCTCCGGGAAGCGCGACTCCATGCCCAGAGTAGCGGCGAGCGAGACCCAGGCCTGGGTGTAATTTGGGGCGGCGCGAAGGGCAAGTTTGAATTGTTGTTCCGCGGCGGCCGGATCTCCACTCTGAGACTCGAGATAACCGAGCTGGTTCTGGGCGAGAGCAAGAGTCGGATCAAGCTTGATCACTTTCTCTAAAGTTGTTCGTTCGGCTGCCAGATCGCCGGCTTTGTCCTGGGCAAGGGCCAGTTCATAAAGCAGCGAAGCGCTCTCAGGGAGGGCATCGACCGCCTCCTGATAGAGGGCTACGGCTTTGTGGGCATCGCCGGTGGCCAGCTCCTGGGCAGCCTGTGCCGACTTGGTCGCGGCTTGGGTGCGCGCCGCTTTGGCCTTCAATTCCTGCTGATAGATTTTTAATTGTTCCTGGGCGAGCTGGGTTTCGCCGAGGGTGCGGAGCACGCCGGCAAGGTCGAAACGGATTTCTGCTTCGGTGCCTCCCAGTTGGATCGCCTTTTCAAATTCTTCGCGAGCTTCCTTAGGTTCCTGTAGCTTGGCGAGGACGGCTCCAAGGTTGTAATGGGCGTTGTAGTAGTTGGGGTTGATGGCGATCGCTTCCTGGAGATGAGCGCGGGCGACTGGGAATTCGCCGGCCTGCCGCTCAAGGATGCCGCTCAGGTAAAGGAAGTCGAAGTTGTGGGGAGAAGTAGCCAGAAGAGTGCGCGCCAGGGGCCGGGCGATGGCAACATCGCCGTTCAAAACGAGGACACGAAGGTAGTCGGCCTGGGCGTCGAGGTCGTGTGGCCTTAGCAGGGCCAGTTTTTCGGCGAGTTTTGACGCCTCCTGATAGCGGGTCTGCTGGACCATGATGGAGACTAGTGCTCTGGTCAGCCGCGCGGAAGCGGGGTTCACTCTGAGCGCGTCTTCGAGGGTGGCGGCTGACTTGTCTATCATCCCCATCTTGCTGTAGGCGAGAGCGAGGTCCATGGTGATGTTTTCGTCTTTGGGCGAAGGCTTAAGGTTGTCAACGACAGAGGAGTAGTCCCCCTCAGCCATGAGGCTCTTGCTCATGCCGTCAAGGGCTATTGGGGATTTAGGATCAATTTTGATGGCAGCCGCCCATTCCTCCCTCGCCTCTTTGGGCTTCTGGAGCTGCTCGTAGGCGGCGGCAAGAAGCAGGTGAGGTTTGAGCTCATCAGGGGCGAAGTGGGTCGATCGCTGGAGCGGGCCTACTGCTTCTTCCGGTTTGCCCTCGGCGTAAAGGCTCAAGCCGAGCATATAGGCGATGCGAGGGGAGGACGGTTGGAGCTTGAGAGCAGCGTCGAAGGATTCCGCGGCGCAGTCAAGCTTGTGCTGTTCACCATAGTAGTTGCCAAGCGCTGCGTAGCTTTCGGCGTCGGGATGCGCGCGGAGGCGGGCAGCAAGTGCTGGAGATGGTTTGCAGACGGCCTGGAGGACGGAAGGAAGGCTGAGGACCACCACGGTTACGGCTAGAGCCCTGCGGAGAAATGGCCGGCTATTGCAGGGTGCTGTTCGGAACCGGTTCGGGGAACGCATTTCAATTCATCTCCGCGCCGTCTCAGAGTCGCTTACGCCGTGGTTTGAGCATATCTGACGCCATATTCCGTCCGCAAACACATGGGCATGTTTAATCGTTCAACTGCCGCTCGTTCGGACGAGTAGCTTTCGTGAACCGGTGTCGTGGGAGCGCTCCTGTCTGCGGGGGTATCTTGTCTGGCTGCATGACGGCTCCCGATCTGGCGGCGGCCATATCAAAGTCAATGTCCCGGAGGATATAGAGGTTAAAACCTTTGTTGCTGCGTCAATGGCTTTTCTATGGAAAATGGGAGCTTCAGGATTGGCTTTTGGCCTCCCGATTTTCGCGCTCTTTAGGGGCGCGCCGGTCGCAGATGGGTTGGAACGGGCATTTGAAGCGGTCGCCTGCCGCTCTAGACCTTTGGTTGGACTACCATGAAAGCTCAAATAATGGCTGGCTTGCCGCCCGGGTTGAGAGGTTCGCGGCGCGCCGGCGGAGTTATATTTTTTCGGAGGCGGGTTTTGAGCGTCCGGGCGGAATTACTTCTTGACAGTGCTTATTCCGTCCATATACAAGTTTCGGAGCCGTCAGAAATGCGTGCGGTTGTAGTTGTACGTCAGTGTTTAGGTACAGGTACCCATCCCCCATTCGATGGAGAGGGACCAGGGCGATTCGAAAAGGGCTGGTGTTTTCGAAGAGTTTAATTTTGGAGGCGTGTCAAACGATGTCTAGATATAGAGTGCTTGACTGGAAATTATTCAGAGCAGTAGCGGCCTTGGCGTTCGTAGTAGCCTTGGCGCCGTTCTGCTTAAGTCAGCAGTTAACAGGAAGCTTGAGCGGCACGGCGGAAGACGTTTCCGGCGCCGTAATCCCCAAGGCGACGATCGTCCTCAAGAACGAGGCGAGCGGCGACGTTCGTACGACAACGTCGGATTCCTCGGGCTACTTCTCTCTTAACGCTGTTCCTCCTGCCAGCTACACCATTACCGTTTCGGCTGCAGGCTTCACCACCTGGCAAGAACGCAACATTGTCATGGGCCAGGGCGACCAGCGCAGCGTCGCAAATATCAAACTCAAGGTTGGCGGCAAGACGACTGAAATCGAAGTCGTGTCGGATGCGGACGCGGTTGTTCCGGTCGACACCTCTGAAATCAGCACGACGCTGAATACCGAAATGATCCAGGACATCACCATCGCGGGTCGCGATGCTGGTGAACTGTTGAAGATCATGCCCGGCATGGCATTGACCAACGGCCTGAACCAGGGTTCCAGCTTTAACGGCAAGGTAACCGGCACCAACAACGGCCCGGTCGGGGCCTATTCGTCGAACGGCACGCAGCCGAACGGCGCAATGGCGTTCATGCTTGACGGAGCGAACCTGATCGATCCAGGCAACGCCGGGACTCAGATCGCCAATATCAACCAGGACATGACTGCCGAAGTCAAGGTGCTTATGTCTGGCTACGGCGCGGAATATGCCAAGGGCCCGGTGATTTTCGAAGCGTTCAGCAAGAGCGGCGGTTCCCAGTTCCACGGCGAAGGCTATATCTACGCCAAACAGAGCGCCTTCAATACCTGGGACGCTTTTGCTAAGAACCAGTACGTAGCTGGCATTGCTGCCGCAAAGGCCAATAGCGACCCGACGAAGCTCAAGAACGCGTTGGCGCAGGCGAATACCCTCAAACCGGACGAGCATTACTATTACATGGGCGGCAATGTGGGTGGCCCGGTTCTCATTCCCTTCACCGGGTTCAACAAGAGCCGCAAGAGGCTCTTCTTCTGGGCCGGCTATGAATACATGGATCAACACCCGGCAGCCACTCCGATCGATTTCAACGTACCTACTGTTGCCCAAAAGAGCGGCAACTTTCTCACCACCGGTGTTCCTGGGGGCGTGCTTAGCAGCGGTTACAGCTACGCCTACACTTCAGCGTGCAACAATTTGCCCGCTGGCGACATTTGTACTAAGGACTCCGCAGGTAATATAATCGCGAACTCCGTTGATCCAACCACCTTTGACCCCAACCTAAAAGGACTCCTCGCGGAAGGTGCATACCCCGATCCAAACATCACTCCGAATGCCAACAATGGGTGGGGTAACTATCAATATGTAAGCGCAGTCCCCCAGAACCGTTGGGAAGCAACCGGCAAGATCGATTACGCAGTTAGCGACAATACCAAAGTGACCGGATCGTACACTCGTCAGATCGAGAACGACTCGCATCCCATCGCGATCTGGTGGGCTCCACCATGGACCCTTCCGTATCCGTCAAACGTCGTAGCGGCCACCACGTCGCAGGAAGTCATGACGAACTTTACTCATGTCTTCAACCCGACGACCACCAACGAATTCGTATACACTCTGGCCCGTTACATTAACCCAAGCACGCTCAGCAACGAGTTGCGGGTGGATCGCGCCAAGTTAGGGTTTAACGTGACCGGCTTGTTCGGACACACATCCAAACAAATACCGAACATTTCTGGCCCCTGGGGCGGCGCATTACCTAATCTCGCGGAATACCCGTTTGACGGTACGTTCAATGGCGGCGCCTTCGGAGCTTTGAAGAAGGATCCTGCGGTGTATGACAACTTCTCCAAGGTGCTCGGTTCGCATACTCTGAAGGCTGGCGTCTACTGGGATACGAACGAGAACATTCAGTCAAATAGCAGCCCTGACAATGGAAACTACAACATCGGCTGGGGCCAGTACGGTACGGGTAACGTTGTTGCTGACTTTCTTCTGGGTCGACCAGCATCAGGTGGCACGGCGGGCTACCAGCAGCAGAGTACGATCCCGGTCGATGACATCAAGTATCACCAGTGGTCACTATTTGCCCAAGACTCCTGGAAAGCCGGCAATCAGCTGACTATCAACTATGGAATCCGCTTCGACCACATGGGACAGTGGACGGTCGCCAATAACAAAGGCATGCAGGTCTTTGATCAGGCCACTTATGTCAACGTCGCTCCGAACATTGCTCCAGTCAACACGGGTCTCCTTTGGCACGCGATTGACAAGGGCATCCCCACCTCTGGTTGGAAATCCCCACTCTTCTACCTCGAGCCGCGCGTAGGTATCGCCTATGACGTGTTCGGGACAGGAAAGACGGTTATCCGCGGTGGCGTTGCAGTCTTCCGTTATCAGGTATCCGTCAATGACGTAGGCGGCGCAGTTGGCGGGCCGGAGGGTTCATTCGGCTATAACGTAAACATCGGCTTCGAAGGCTACGGGCCTGGTGCGGCTTTGGATTCGAACTACGTGAAGGCAACTGGAATCACAACCGGCGGCTTCCTCCCTGCATTGGCGGCAGCGAAGGCGGTTGTTCCGACTACCAGCAGCCAGAACGGCGCCAATATTTCCGCTCTTCAGATGGGTGACGACAGGACGCCATCGACTCTCGACTGGAACGTGACTGTTTCCCAGGCAACCCCTTGGCGGTCGGTCTTCGAGGTCTCTTACGTTGCCAACAAGAGTTCCAACGAACTCATCAGCGGCGGTAATAGCGGCCTCAACAACATCAACAACGTCAACCCCGGGGCTCTCTTCCGGCCTGATCCTATTACCGGACAGATCGGATCTCCGTCTGCGCCTCCTTGCGGTGGTCCAAATGGGTCGATTTATTGCGCGGCTAATCCCATACCCTACGCAAATTTCAACCAGAATGACTACCGCCCACTGCTTGGATATCAGGACATTTACATCGTTACTCACGGAAGCTACGCGAACTACAATTCGCTACAGACTTCGTGGCAAAAGCAGTCAGGCCCAGTCACTTTCCTGTTGAACTACACGTTCAGCAAGTTGCTGGGTATCCGCGACGGACAAACGAACAATGGAGCCGGCAACGGCGCCGCAGTTGATCCGTTCAACATCAAAGCCAATTACGGACCGCTGGCGTATGACCACACCAACATCTTTAATGCTGCTTATGTGTGGAACATGCCCTCCCCGATCCACGGCAATAAATTGGCTGCGGGCGTTGTAAACGGTTGGCAGTTGTCCGGCTACACGACGTTTCAAAGCGGCGCAAACCTGCAAGCTAACATTGTGGGCCTCAACGCACAGTTTCCTGGCAACTTGAGCGTACCCACGGTGAGTAACCCGGCTCTTCCTGACAACAGTATTGCGTTGCCAAATGGGCTCAGGTCGGTCAGCGTGAACCAGGCTACATGGTTTGGTACGGGAGTTATTAGAACTCTGCTGCCAACCTTAACCTGCAACCCCGCTGCTCATCTGAAGTCGGGTCAATACTTTAACCCAGCCTGCTTTGGCGTGCCGGCCTACGGACAACAGGGTGCGACCGAATGGCCCTACATGCGTGGACCAGCATACTTCAACAGCGATCTTGCGATGTTCAAGAACTTCCGGGTCACTGATAACCAGAAACTGCAATTCAGGGTTTCCGCAACGAACTTCCTGAACCATCCCTTGGGGCAGTTCGGCAGGGCCAGTTCCAGCGACGAGCAGTTGAGCTTTATCGGCGTGGATTCGGGTGGGAATCAATTCCTTTCACCGACAAACGTGAATCCCAGCACAACCGGTAAGCCGCTCAACAAGGTTGGTAACCGGGTCGTAACCTTCGCGCTGAAGTACTACTTCTAAACGCGAACGGGGTCGTATACTTCAACAGGGGTGGCTTATGCCACCCCTGTTCCTTTTCCTGATGAAAATGATGCGTGTTAGCTTTTTGCAGGCCATAGCTGCCTCTCTGCTCCTGGCCTGCGCCGCCAATCTCGAGCCACTTAGGGGGGCCGAGGCACCACCGGTGACCGGGCCGATTCGATTCGAGTTGAAGCGGCTCGCTGCCCGCCTTGAGAACGATCCCACTCCCGGAAAGAATGCCCCTGAGAGTATGGGGGGCGGAGTGGCCGTCTTCGATTACAACAACGATGGCCGTCCGGATATTTTCTTCACCAACGGCGCCAACATCGCCACTCTTAAAAAAGATTCGCCAAAATACCGCAACCGCCTGTTCCGGAATGATGGTAACGGGGTCTTCACCGACGTGACTGGTGCAGCCGGTCTTGGTGGTACCGGCTATGACATTGGCGTTGCGATCGGGGACTATGACAACGATGGAAATGCCGACATCTTTATCGCCGGGGTCCACCACAATACGCTCTATCACAACAACGGCAACGGTACTTTCACAGATGTGACCGCGAAGGCTGGCCTCGATCATTCCGTTGACCCCCAATATGGGCCGCTCTGGTCTGTAGCGGCAGCCTGGGTCGATGTGAATAATGACGGGCTGCTTGATCTTTTCGTTGTCAACTATATGCAGTGGGCCTACTCTGCGGATCCGCTCTGCTCTTATCGCGGCCAGGCGGATTATTGCCATCCCCGCTACTACAAGGGGCAGCCGAATCAGCTTTTTCTAAACAATGGTGACGGCACATTTCGCGATGTCTCAAAGGAGTGGGGCATTCGCGACCACGTCAGCAAGGGCATGGGCGTAGGGGTCGCCGATTATGACCTTGATGGCAAGCCGGACCTGTTCGTACCTAACGACGCGGAGTACAACTCGCTATTCCACAACCTGGGCAACAAGTTTGAAGAGGTCGGCTTGCAGGCCGGCGTGGCGCTGCCTGAGGACGGCAGTTTTGTCTCGGGGATGGGATTGGACTTCCGCGATTTTAATAACGATGGCTACCCGGATATTGCCTTCGTGGCGCTTAACGATCAGACTTTTCCCTTGTTCGAGAATACTGGGAAGGGAGATTTCCGCGAAGTCACTACTCCCACCGGGATGCGCAACCTGACCAGCAAAATGTCAGGCTTTGGGGCCGGATTATACGACCTGGACAATGACGGGTGGAAGGACCTCTTCGTCACGCGCGGGCACGTGGAGTCGCTGCCCCTTCCGGGGATGAGCCTGGAACAGAACAACACCGTTTTTCGGAATCCGGGGCCTACGGGGAAGTGGACCGCTCTGACCGGGGAAGCCGGCCTTGATGCCGCTCCGCCAGCCAGGCATCGGGGTCTTGCCTTCGGCGATTTGGACGGAGATGGGCGGGTGGATGTGGTCGCTACTTCTCTGGGAAACGAGCCGGAGATCTGGATGAACCGGACCGCTAATTCAAATCATTGGCTGGATATTTCATTACGTGGGGTACGAAGCAACCGGGATGGTATCGGCGCTCGTATAAAGGTGATAAGCAAGAGTGGCGCACAGTACAACCACATGACCACCAGTGTTGGGTATGCTTCGTCAAGCGACGGCCCCGTACATTTTGGTCTGGGCCCGGACAGGCTGGCGGACCTGATTGAGATTCACTGGCCGTCGGGAATTGTGCAGACACTTACGAATGTCGCGGTTGATCGCATCTTGCATGTGACTGAATCGGCAAAGTGAGAGTCTCTGCTTTCGGCTCTCGCAGCGGTCAGTGCTTGCCGGGCCCCTTGGCCTGCTGAGCGGCCGTGAGGCGATCAACGATCTCCCGCTGCTTTGTCCCGTCGTCTGACCGGTGGAGACGGAAGTACAAGGAAGCCAGAGCAATGTGAGGCTCGAGCCAGTCCGGATCCGTCAGCGTGACTTTTTCGAGGTCCGAGACCGCCGCCTCCAATTGGCCGGTGGTGCTTTTTAGCATGGCCATTTCATAGACGGCCATTGAGGATTTCGGATTGAGACGCAGCGCCCGTTCGAGGTAGCCACGCGCTTCGTCTGTGTCCCGTCGCTTGTAGAGGATAGCGCCCAGGTAAAGGTTAGCGTCGACGTCATCGGGATTTAACTTCAGGGCGGTACGAAAGGCCTCCTCGGCGCCTGCCAGGTCGCCTGACTTTACTCGGGCATTGCCCGCGAGAGTATAGAGACCCGGCTGCTTTGGGTCGATCGCGAGAGCGGCGTCCAGGTCATGGCGCGCGCGCTCATAGTCGTCGTTCATGTCGAGCAGGGTGGAGCCCGCGAGACGATATGCGTCGGCGTTGTGGCTGGCCTCGGCGACTTTCTCCAACCGGGTCACTCCTTCTGTGCGTGCGCCGTCTTTAATCAGGGCCGATCCGAGGACGTATTCAAATTCGAGATTGGCGGAATTCGCTGACTCGAGAGGGGACAGAAGTGCAACGGCCGCATCGGCATGTGCCGTATTGATTTCGGTGTAGGCGAGCAGGATGGTCACACGTACGTTGCCCGGCTGGGACCGATGCAGTATATCGAACTGCTCCAGGGCATTCTTCATGTCGCCTTTTTTGTAGTAGGCGAGGCCCAGGTCGAGCAGCACGGGATCTTTAATGGCGACCGATGGGAGGGCGGTCTTGTATTCAGCGATGCCTTCATCGAAATGGCCTGTGTGGACTAGTGCCGCGCCCAGATTCACCCTGGCTTCCACGTCCTTTGAACGGAGCTCGAGAACTGTGCGGTAGTCGCGAATGGCGACTGGATAGTCGCCACGCTGCTGCGCATCGATGGCCTGGTTCAGGAGCTGATCTGCGGAGGCTGAGTTGGTCTGAGAGTAGCCGGGGAGAGTCATGCAGAGTGCTGCCGCGGCCATCATTTGCAGGGGCATCGGCGGTTTCCGCCTGACGACAAGGGAACAGGTGTGCATCTCATTCAGCATAGCAATATTCTCGGTGGGCTAAGGGCCCTTTTGGACCGTCACAAGGCCACGCGGCGGAGTGTTGTGATGGTATGGAACGGGGTCAAAGCTTGTCGCAGCGGGTTTAGCAGCGGCCTCTAGCGAATGTTTGGATTGGTGGATAATGGTGTAGGCGAGGTTTGCTATGAAAATGAAATGGCCGCTTTCTTTGGTAGTTTTGCCTGTTCTTATTCTTAGTGTTTCTATATGTGCGCAGACAGCTTCCGGGCCGGTAATTAACCGGCCAGATTCGATCCAGGCAGATGGAATGACGGGCTATTGGACGCACATGGATGGCCAGGGCCGGGCAGGCGGGTTTTTGCTCGGCAGGGTAGTGGTAGCGGACGACCCGACTCCGTGGGACCCGGTTTTTGTATTTGTAATCTGCGAGGCGAAGCCGGTGTTCGCGACCTACACTGATCCGAAGGGCGGTTTTGTGATTACTGCTGTCAATATCGCAGGATCGCTCAGTTTGCAGCAGGATGCGAAGCGGCAAATGGAAACCCATCTCGAGGGCTGCCAGGTACGGGCGTCGCTGGCAGGGTTTCATTCCAACACCATTGTTATCTCCCATCGAAACCTGCGCGACGACCCCGATCTCGGGGTGTTGGAGCTCACCCGCGACGAAAGCCTGAAGGGAACAGCCGTCAGCCGTACTACGGGAGCCGCCCCGCCCAAAGCACTGAAGGCCTACGTGAAGGCCCGCGGCGACGTAGTGGACAAGAACCCAGACAGCGCTGAACGCGCGCTTACCGAGGCGGTAGAGGTATATCCCGGTTTTGCTGACGCATGGTACCAGCTCGGCAGACTGCAGCAAGCCACGCGGCCTGAGGAAGCGCGGAAGTCCTACGCGAAATCGATTGCTGCCGATCCGGTATTCCTGCTGCCGTATGAGCAGCTCGCCGCACTGTCAGTGCACGACGGCAAGTGGAAGGACGTTGCAGAGTACACCGGCAAGGCGTTGGACCTGGATCCGACGGGTACGCCGCAGACCTGGTACTACGATGCCTTGGCTAATTTTGAGCTCGGCAACGTTGATGCTGCTAAGGCCAGCGCCGGAAAAGCGGTGGAGATGGATCCGCAGCACACGCTGCCAAATGCGGAGCAATTGCTGGCCGCAGTTTTGGCGCGGAAGCGCGAGTATGCGAGTGCAATTGAGCATTTGCAGAACTGCATCAAGTATTCGGCCAACGAAAAGCATACCGAAGAATTGAAGAAGTCAATCGCCAAGCTTGAGCAGCTGGAAGCGGCCCCTCCGAAGTGAACTCAAATTGCTCGGATTCCGGATATCTGACCGAGACTAAGCCGCGTAATTCAACGGTGCGGGTCGCGGAGAACATCATCGAGCTCGTGGGCGGTACGCCCATGCTTCACCTCCGGCGGGTGGCCGATTCGTCTATGGCTGCCGTCTACGCGAAGCTTGAGTTTCTGAACCCCGGTGGAAGTGTGAAAGACCGCGCTGCGCTGGGGATGATCCTCGATGCGGAGCGGCGTGGACTGCTGCGTCCGGGATCGACCATCTTCGAGGCGACGGCGGGGAATACCGGAGTCGGACTTGCACTTGTCGGAGTCAATCGCGGCTATCGCGTGAGCCTGTTTGTGCCGGAGGGCTTTGCTGAGGAGAAATGCATCCTGATGCGGGCCTTTGGTGCCACTGTCGTACGCACCCCCGAGGCCGAGGGGATGACCGGCGCGATTAACCGGGCCCTTGCGGCCGCGGCGGAAATACCGGGCGCATTCACGGCGCTGCAGTTTGAGAACCAGGCGAATCCGCTGTATCACTACGACACTACAGCGCGTGAGCTTTGGGAGCAGATGGACGAGCGGGTAGATGCGTTTGTGTCGGGCGTGGGTACGGGCGGGACGTTCTCTGGCATCGCGCGCTTTTTGAAAGAACAGGACCCGAAAATTTTGACAGTGGCGGTCGAGACCCAGGGATCAGTGCTCGAAGGTGGTGAAGTCGGCCATCACAAGGTCGAAGGGATCGGGGTCTCGTTTGTGCCTCAGACTTTTCATCGCGAGGTTGCCGATGACATTGTGAAGGTGACCGATGATGAGGCGTTCACGATGGTGAAGCGCCTGGCTGCGGAAGAAGGGTTGCTGGGCGGATCGAGCGCGGGCGCGATCGTTCACGCGGCGCTCGAGGTGGCACGGCGCCTGGGGCCGGGAAAGCGGATAGCGACCATCGTGCCTGACTCCGCGGAGCGCTACTTGTCCAAGAAAATTTTTGAAGGTGGGGTTTGATGGGCCGGCACGAGAACGAGGAAGAGAACGTGAAGCAGCATGGGTTTGCAACGCGCGCCATCCATGATGGGCAGCCGCCGGACGCGGTCTACGGCGCGGTGAACCTGCCGATTTATCTGACGTCTACTTATGCTCAGGAGGCGATCGGAAAGGACAAGGGGTACGACTACTCGCGGGCGGGTAACCCAACGCGGACGGCGCTGGAAGAAACGCTTGCTTCGCTCGAGGGCGGGACGAGCGCGCATGTGTTTGGTAGTGGAATGGCGGCGATCATGGCGCTGGTCACGCTCTTCAAGAGCGGCGACCACGTGATCTGCGGGGCAAATGTCTATGGTGGCGTGCCGCGGCTATTCAACCAGATCATAGCGAATTATGGAATCAGTTTTACTTACGTCGATACGGCGGACGCGGAGAATGTGCGCCGGGCGATCAAGCCGAATACGCGGCTGGTGCATATTGAGAGCCCGACGAACCCGCTGATGACGCTGACCGATATCCGCGCGGTTGCTGATGTCTGCCGTGCGAGCGGAGTCGAATTGAGCGTCGATAACACTTTTCTGTCGCCATATTTTCAGCGGCCGATTGAACTGGGCGCGGATATCGTCATGCACTCGACCACCAAATTCTTGAATGGGCACAGCGATGGGATCGGCGGGGTGCTGGTGGTGACCAGGCCCGAGCATAAAGAGCAGTTTGATTTCGTCGAGAAGGCGACTGGCGCGATTCTTTCGCCATTTGAATGCTGGATGATTCAGCGCGGGGTGAAGACTCTTGCCGTACGGATGCGACAGCATGATGAAAATGGGCGGGCGGTGGCTGCGTTCCTTGATGGGGACAAAAGGGTACAGAAGGTCTTCTATCCGGGGTTGGCGGGCCATCCTCAGCATGAGCTGGCGAAGCGGCAGCAGACAGGGTTTGGGTCGATGCTGAGTATCGAGCTTGGATCGTTCGCTGCCGCGAACGCCTTCGTGAAGGCGCTAAAACTCTGCACGTTGGGTGAGTCGCTGGGCGGGGTCGAGACACTGGTCTCGCATCCGGCGACAATGACCCATGCTGCTATCGGCGCTGAGGCGCGGGCCGAGCTCGGGATTACGGATGGGATGGTGCGCATTTCCGTGGGGATCGAGGACGCTGACGACCTGATCGGGGATTTGGACCAGGCGTTGGGTTCCAAATAGGTTCAGGCTGGGCTTAGGCCAGATGCTTGTAATCATCTCCAGCGCTTCGAATATTTCTCATATTTCGGTTATTTCGTATAATGGATTGTACGAATAGGAGGGCCATGATTACCTCAACCGCTCGCGCTCCTTTCGATAAGCCCGTGTCGGAGGATGCACGGATCACTGCGCTGTATGAACTACTGCGGCTGGAGGACAAAGTCATCGTGACGGGAGAGGGTGAGCTGGCCCCTGTGGAAGTCCCTGAGGTAGTTCACGATTTACTGCTTAAAATTCTTAAGGGGATCCAGGAAGGAAAGGCGATCTCGATCCTGCCAGTGGTAGAGGAGCTAACCACGCAGCAGGCTGCTGGTGTTCTGGGTGTGTCGCGTCCCTACTTCGTGAAGTTACTCGAGTCGAAAAAACTTCCTTACCACCTTACTGGAAGCCATCGTCGAGTTTATTTGAAGGACCTGATGACGTATAAGCAATATCGGGACCGAGAGCGGCACGAGGCGCTCAATCGCATGGCGCACGAATCAGAACGGGCGGGTGTATACGACAAGGTTTTGCTGCCGCAGGAATGAGCCGCGGTGATCACGTAGTGCTCGATGCCTGTGTGTTGGTAAACGCGGCGCTTCGGGACACACTGCTGCGGCTCGCGGAGCCGCCTCATCTGTATTTGCCCCGCTGGTCTCATGAGATCATGCTCGAAACCACCCGCACGTTGGAGACAAGGCTTGGACTTACGTCTGAGCAGACTGCCTACTTAGCTGCGGAGTTGGAGACCACTTCGCCGAGGCATGGGTTGAAGGGTACGAGTCCCTCATACCGGCAATGACGAACCATCCGAAAGACCGGCATGTCGTTGCCGCAGCCATTCATTGTGGCGCCGACTCTATCATCACGCTAAATCTGAGGCACTTTCCGGTAGAGGCTTTGAGGCCATGGGACGTCGAGGCACATAGCCCTGACGACTTCCTGATCCACCAGTATCATCTGGATCGAGAGACTGTAACGGAGAAGCTTGTCCAACAATCGGAGCGTCACGGGGGACTCACGAGGCTCCTGGAGATTCACGACAAGACAGGGCCCCGGTTCGCGGCTCTTATGCGGGAAAGAATACTTAAATAGGTTCCGCAAGTCCGGAGCCTATTTAAGCGAGAGCCTGGCTTAGAAGTGGTAAGCGACGCCTATCACGGGGTTTGAGATGTTGTAGAAGCGATTAACGGAAAAAGCGCTTACGCCAGTCAGGTTGGGAGTCTTGACGAGAATGCCGCGATATTCGGCGCGAATGTCGAAGCTGGGGCTGATCTCGTACGCGATCCCGCCGCCATAGTACGCTCCGATGTCGGTTACGCCCTTGCTGCTGAGGGTGGTCGTACCGCTGTCGAGGATCGGCCGGAAGAAATAGCCGCCGCCGCCGCCCTCGAGAAAGGGGTTGAAGTTCTTGTAACTGAAGTTGTAGACGTAGCCTGCCGAGTATTCCTGGACGCGCTCATGGACGAAAAAGTCGTTGAAGCTGCTGACATAGTGGTCGCGCTTTTGCAGGTACTGATAGTTGGCCTCAAGGGCGCTGTGGGGGGTAAGCATGAACCGGTAGCTGGCGAGGCCGCCGTAGCCGGTCGTCGAGCTCTGGTTGATGGCGTTGCCTATCTTGGTCGGGCTGAAAAAGGCCGATCCGCTTACGCTTACATCCTGTCTGCTTTCCTGGGCAAAACTGGCAGCTGTCATCATCGACAGCACAAACAACAAAAGCACAATCTTTTTCATTCTTTCGTGGACCCCTCGCCTGCGTCTTAGACGGCAGGCTGTGCCTTTCAGGCATGTCGATTTCTAAAACTTGCGGGTAAATCCTTGCCCGCTTTGCAATTGTACCTGTGAGGTGTGGGCGACGCGAGAGTTTGGGGCGCGCGTCTCCCGGCGATTTCTCTATTCCACTCATGCGGACTGGCATCAGGCGATGTTAAGAGGGGTGTGACCCTCTCGACCATCTATGCCTGAGTGGGCGTTTGGCCCCGACCGCTACCTTCTGCGAAATCTGTCAATAGGTTAGCCACAAATAAACAGCTAAGCTGATGAAAATGCTGGCCTTATTCTCACGTATATTTGGCGTGATGAAAGGCCCCGATTTAGTATCTTGGTAATAGCAGTCAAACATCAAGCGTCGGGGCGAGGACCTGAGACAGCGACACCCCACTCCCAACACTGATTGAGAGCGGGGCACACCAGGTACAAACAGCACCAGCCAGACGACCTCGTGAACCCGTGTACTAAGCCATTAGCAGGTCGGGGGTGATGGGGGCGTTGCGGAAGCGCTTGCCCGTGGCGTGGTAGATTGCGTTGGCGACGGCGGCTCCTGTACCGGTGATGCCGATCTCTCCAATGCCGCGTGCCCCTAACGGGTTGAACTTCAAGTCAGGGATGTTGAGGGCTGAGACGTCAATTTCGCCGATGTCGAGGTTAACGGGGACGTGGTATTCAGCGAGATTGTTATTGGCGATGCGGCCGTAGCGGGAGTCGCGCGCGCTGTGTTCGTGGAGCGCAAGGCTGATGCCCCAGACGACACCTCCGATAAGCTGGTTGGTTCCGGTTTTCGAGTTGAGCAGAGTGCCGATGTCGTATACGCCGACGACGCGGCGAACGCGGGGCATCCCAATCGCTTCGTCGACTGCGACCTCGGCGAAAACCGCCCCCCACGAGTGCGTGGAGTATTGTTCGCTGTCCTGATCGCGTTCGGCGGAGGCTGTGGCTTCGATCGGCTTGCCGCCGCTGCGCGAGATGAGGTCGGTGAAGTCTTCGCCGGTTTTGGGTGCGGACTTGCGGAAGACCTTTCCGTTCGCGAAGTCGAGGTCGGCTGACATCACTCCGTGAAACGGAGATTGAGCATCAGACGCTGCTGCCGCAGTGAGTTTCAAGATGGCCTGCTTGCAGGCTGCCTGGACGGCCGGGGTTACACTGGCGGCCGACTGGGATCCGCCGGAGACCGGCGCTCTGGGGAACAAGGAGTCGCCGAGTTTCGCGTCGATCTTTTCAATCGGCATTTTGAGAGCATCGGCAGCAACCTGGGCCATGAGGGTGTACATGCCCGTACCGAGGTCCTGGGTGCCTGAGGCCACGGTGACTCGTCCATTGGGCTCGAAGCTCACCGAGCAGGCCGCGGTGGAGCGGTTGGCGGAGTATGTCGCTGTGGCCATGCCCCAGCCGACCAGCAGCCGTCCGTCTTTGGTGGAGCGCGGCTCGGGATTGCGTTTGGCCCATCCGAATTTCTCGGCTCCACGGGCGTAGCATTCTTTGAGGTTTTTGCTTGAAAAGGGCTTGTCGCTGGTGGGGTCTTTTTCGGCGTAGTTTTTAAGGCGCAGGGCGATTGGGTCCATGTTGAGGGCGTAGGCCATCTCGTCCAGGGCGCTTTCGAGGCCGAAAGTGCCCGTCGATTCGCCGGGCGCGCGCATGAAAGTTGGCGTGCCGGTGGTTAGCGGGACGAGACGCTGACTGGTGGAGATGTTGGGGACGCCGTAGAGCATGCGTGTCTGAACTGAGGATGGTTCGGTGAAGTCCTCAAACATCGAGGTGTGGGTGAACGCATCGTGGCGTATGGCCAGGATCGATCCATCGCGTTTTGCTCCGATGACGATGTGCTGGTGAGTCTGGGGGCGCGCTCCAACGGGGCCAAACATCTGCGGCCGGTCGAGGACAATCTTCACGGGGCGCCCGGCGACCCTGGCGGCCATGGCAGCGAGCAGGACGTGCGACCAGGTTGAGCCTTTACTGCCGAATCCGCCGCCGGTGAAGGGGCAGATGACGCGTACATTGTCATCGGGCAGGCCGAAGGCTTTGGCGAGGCTCTGGCGGTCTCCGCTGATGTATTGGGTGGCGTTGTGGACGGTGAGTTTTTCGCCGTCCCACTGGGCGATGGTGGCGTGTGGCTCCAGCGGATTGTGGTGCTGGACGGGGGTGGTGTAGACCTGGTCGATTTTGACTTCGGCCGCGGCCAGTGCGTCTTCGATGCTGCCTTTGCCGATGTCTGCCGGGTCGTGTCCGTGGCCGCCCGGGTGCGCAGTCGGAAAGCTGCCCTCGAAGTCGAGCTTCGGTGGTGTCTGTTGGTAGCGGACCTTTATAAGCGAAGCCGCGAACATGGCCTGGTTCAGGGTCTCGGCGACGATGACGGCAATCGGCTGGTTGTTGTAGTGGACTTGGTCGTCCTGGAGGACTTGCAGGACGCGGCCCGCAGGTGGATGGCCGGTGTTGCCGTGCTCAGGGAGTTTAGGGGCGTTGAACGGGGTGAGAATTTTGATGATGCCGGGAGCTTTTTCGGCGGCGACTGTTTCCATACGCAGGACGCGGCCCTGGGGAATGGTGCTCAGGAGCAGGAACCCGTAGGCGAGGTTTGGTACTTCGAACTCGGCGGCGTATTTGGCCTGGCCGGTGACTTTCAGGCGGCCGTCGACCCTGGTGATCGGTTCTCCAACTAGGCTCATGCCAGCCCCCCTGCAATGCTAAGTGCGCGGACGACGGCGTGCTTGGCCATCTCCACTTTGAATTGGTTGTGTTCGTAGGTTTTCGCCCCGGCAAGAAGTTCGTTGGCGGCGGCGAGGAACGCTTCTTCGGCTAGGGGCTTGCCGGCCAGCAACTGCTCGGCCTTTTCACTGCGCCAGGGCTTGTGGGCCACTCCGCCGAGCGCGATGCGTGCGGACTTGATGGTCGTGCCATCGAGGTCCAGTGCGGCAGCTACGGAGACAAGCGCGAAGGCGTAGCTCGCGCGGTCGCGAACTTTGAGGTAGTGCGAGTGGGCGGCGTAGTTTGATTTAGGAAGGTCGATGGAGAGGATGAGTTCGTCGGGCTTCAAGTTGGTGTCGATCTGCGGGGTCTTGCCGGGCAAACGGTGGAATTCGTTGAAGGGGATGGTGCGCTCCCCTTTAGGGCCACGCACGCGAACGTTCGCTTCGAGGGCGGCCAGCGCAACGCACATGTCGGAGGGGTGAGTGGCGATGCATTCTTCGCTCGCGCCGA
This sequence comes from Acidisarcina sp., assembly GCA_036401395.1. Lineage (GTDB taxonomy): Bacteria > Acidobacteriota > Terriglobia > Terriglobales > Acidobacteriaceae > DASWUZ01. The sequence goes on along the minus strand of DASWUZ010000123.1, from coordinate 58,192 downwards.
GGATCGCGTGGATGCGGTTGTAGCCGCCGATGGCGTCGCATCCACTGCCGGGGTTGCGCTTGTTGCAGCGGGTGTACGCGGGGTCGTAGAAGTAGTAGCAGCGCGTGCGCTGTAGAAGGTTCCCGCCGTTGGTGGCGCGGTTACGGAGCTGGGGCGATGCGCCGGAGAGAATGGCCTCTGCCAGCAGCTGATAGCGTTCACGGACGAGCGGATTGGAGGCGGTGTCACTGTTGCGGGCGAGTGCGCCGAGGCGAAGTCCCCCGTCAGGGAGCTCTTCGATCTGGGCGAGCTCGAGGCGATTGATGTCGATGAGCTTGCCGGGCTGTTCGACGCCCATCTTCATCAGGTCGACGAGGTTGGTGCCTCCTCCGAGGAACATCGAGTCTTTAGAACGAGAGCGGGCGATCACCGCATCCTGAGGGTCGTGGGCTCGCTGGTAGGTAAAGGGGTTCACGAGGCCTCCTGAATGACATGTTGACCGGCGCGTGTGGCTGAGGCGGTTGACTGGCCTGAGGCCTGCATTACCGCGGCGACAATGCCCGGGTAGGCTCCGCAGCGGCAGATGTTCCCGCTCATGCGTTCTTTTGTTTCTTCAACGGTGAGGTTGATGGGGCCGGGTTGATTTACCGGCATGGTGAGTTGGCTGGGTTCGCCGTGTCTGGCTTCGTCTAGCAGTGCTACGGCGGAGCAAATTTGACCCGGGGTGCAGTAGCCGCATTGGAATCCGTCATGATCGAGGAAGGCTTGCTGGACGGGGTGGAGTTCCTCGCCTTTGGCGAGGCCTTCGACGGTGGTGACTTGATCTCCCTCGACGGAGAGCGCGAGGGTAAGGCAGCTGTTGATGCGGCGGCCATTTAGCAGCACGGTGCAGGCGCCGCACTGGCCGTGATCGCAGCCTTTTTTTGAGCCGGTGAGGTGAAGATCTTCGCGGAGCGCGTCGAGGAGGGTGGTGCGGGGATCGAGGGTGAGGTGATGTTCTTCGCCGTTGATGCTGAGGGTGACAGGGGTAGCTGTAACGGCGGAGGCTCTCTGGGCAGCAGCGAGGGTCGGCATGCCGATGGCGGTCGCGCCCCCCAGGAGCCCGGCAGACTTGAGGAAGTTGCGGCGGGAAACGTCCCAGCGCAGGGTCTCTTCGGCCGCTTGTTGCTGCTCAGAGCTGGTTACGGACTCTTCTTCAGCGGTTGTGACCCTGGAGGAGGTACAGGGCGGGTAGAGGTCGGTGGATTTCAATGGGACGCTCCTGTAGTGAGTCGGCTTGTATTCTGCGCGCAGGCGGTTGCATCTCAGAACTTACGTTTTGTCGAATATTTTATTTCAGCCATTTCGCGCGAACGGTTAGCGGTTTTCAGGTGATCGTTTCTACTGTGACGAGAGATTACGCTTTATTGTTGCTCTCCGGCAGTGGCGGTCGTGCAGTTGTATTCGCGGAGAGTACTTCGTTGAGCCGGTGAAAATCTGACGGTGAAAATATTGGTAGTTCATGTGGATTGAAAAGCGGAAGTTACTGGAACTTTGGGACGCCGCGCACGAGGCGGGCGACGAGGTTTCGCTGGCCACGATCGTCCGGGTGGAAGGCTCTTCCTATCGAAAACCGGGCGCGACGATGCTGCTCACACGCAGCGGAATGCGCGCAGGCATGGTGAGCGGCGGCTGCCTTGAGGGCGAGGTTGGGAAAAAGATCTGGTGGCTGACGGAGTCCGGTGCTTGTGTGGAGACATATACGACTTCGTTTGACGATGATGGCGAGGGTGGGCACGGCCTGGGTTGTGGTGGGCGAATCTCTTTGCTGCTGGAGCGTGGGGTCTCTGCTAAGGATCGGATTGAGGCGATCCGGCAGAGTCTGGTAGAGCGGAAGGCTTCTGCGATCGCCACCGTGATTGGGGAGGGAGTGCTGCCGGTTGGAACGCGTGTCGTTCTTAATGATGTCCCTGTGCGGGTGGAGCAGAATGGCACCCTCGGTCCACGACTGGGGAATGAATTAGAACCATCGCCCGAGACCAGAACGGCTAGTGCTTCAGTGGTTGCGCTTCGAGCTGCTGCGGAGAAAACGCTGAGGCAGCGCTGTTCGTTTGTGCTCAGTTTAGCTGAAGGACAGGCGGCCTTTGCGGAGTATATTGCGCCTCCGCCTTTGTTGTTTGTGTTTGGCGCGGGGGACGATGCTCAGCCGGTTGCCGGGTTTGCTGCGGCCATGGGGTGGGAGGTCGTGGTGGCGGATGGGCGTTCTCATCTCGCTACATCGGTGCGATTTCCGACCGCCAGAGTAATGGTCTTGAGCCAGGCTGGCTTGGGTGCGTTGTGGGGCCAGTCAGGTGCAGTGTCGGTTGCAGGATCGGGAATGCCAAGGGAAGCGGCGGCAGTGGTGATGACCCACAGTTATGAGCAGGACAGGGCGATTCTGGCGGCCATTCTGCCTCTTAATCCAATGTATGTAGGGGTGCTTGGACCTCGGCGGCGAACTTCTCAGCTGCTGGATGAAGTCTCGGGCCAGTTGCCGGGGTCAAGGTCTGCCGAAGATTGGCTGGAGCAGTTGCATTCCCCGGCAGGACTTGATCTGGGAGCAGACGGGCCAGAGGTTGTCGCATTGTCTATCATTGCCGAGGTGCAGGCGACACTTGAGGGGCGGATGGGTATGCCTCTGCGTCTGCTACGGTCCCCACTCATTGCGTCTGATGACTGAGAGGATTAGTTTGACGGCCGAAGCGGTCCTTGAGGCGCGAGATGCGCCGGTTGCCCAGAATCAGCCAGTTGCCGCCATTGTCCTGGCAGCCGGCGGATCGCGGCGGCTGGGGCGTCCTAAGCAGCTTATTCAGAAAGATGGCGAGTCTCTGTTGCGGCGCAGTGCGCGGTTAGCGGTGGACGCCGGATGTGCGCCAGTGGTCGTGGTGCTCGGTTGGCAAGCTTATTTGATGGAGCGGGAGCTGGCAGGACTGGCGGTTTCGATTGCAGTCAATGCGGAGTGGGAGAGTGGAATGGCTTCTTCCCTTTGCTGTGGGTTGAGAGCGATTTCCGGACAGGAACCGGAATCGGCGATGGTGCTGGTCTGCGATCAGCCGCTTTTGACGGTGGAGGCGCTGACGTCCCTGATCGCAAGTCATGACAGTGAAAATGGCGAGGGCGCGCCGGATATTACCGCGTCAAGCTATAGCGGCGCGAGAGGAGTTCCGGCGATTTTCAAAAAGGGGGTCTTTCCTTCACTGATGCAATTGAAAGGGGATGAGGGTGCGAGAAGGATCATCTCTGACCCTCTTTGGAAGGTAGCCACGGTTGAGTTTGCGGGTGGAGCAGTGGATGTTGACCTGCAGACGGACCTGTTAAATCTTTATTGATGGGCTGTGCAACTCATGCGTCATGCACTAGGAAGTAAACAGAGCATGGCCTGATGCAAGGTCATACGAAGGGATCACTGGAAGACGCCAGCTTTGACTGACGTGGTGGCGCCTGAGACGAGGAGCATCTTGAGTGCGCCAGAGCCTTCGACGCTGACCTGGTCGGCGATGACTTTGCCCAGTGCGAGGCCACCGCTGACGCCCGCATTGCTGATGTTGAAGAGAGTCTGATATTGAGTCGAGTGGTAATACAGCGAGCCTGCGAAGGTGAGGCCCGCGCCGCCGTCGATATTTCCTCCGCTGGACGGGCTGCCGGGGGAGGGTGTGTAGGTGTTGGTGGGATCGTGGAAGACAATCAGGCCGCGCAGGCCGGGAACGGCGACGCTTCCGGGGCTGTCGGTGGTGTCCCCGTATGGGTCCCAGTAGGTGCCGTTAGCAGTGCAGGGACCCACGATGATGTTCCCATTGAGCGCGGCGGGAATAGTGACGTGGGTAGGATCGGGATCGGTGGCGTCGCAAGTCAGCGCGGTGCTGGGAAGAGAGTTGACACGCGATCCGAGGTTTCCGGAGCCGTTGGTGATGTGCAGAGTGCCGGTCTTGAAATAGAACATCACTCCGTCGTTCTGCATCCAGCCCGGGGGCTTGGCGAGGCGAATCTCGCTGTCTACCTCTATGCTGCCGTTCATGTAGTAGACGCCCGAGTCGAAGATCATGGTCTGCCAGTACAGGTAAGGGCCGATGCCCCCAGCGTAGACGCCCGGCTTAAACTCCGCGCAACCGGATGTGTCGGGGCACCCGTCCACGTTATAGGCCACGATGAGGGCGCCGCCGCTGGTGGGGGAAGCGCTCAGTTTCGCCAGAGTGGGCCCGCCAACATTGGCGAAGGGATTGGCGGCGACCGCGGAGTTCGGGACCCACTGGCCTGAGCCGCCTATGAAGTTGCTGCTTCCCGGGGAAGGCTCGTTGCCGAAGACGCCCACATTCGATCCTGTCCCCTGATAGTTTGCTCCGGGACCGCCGAGGTGGGTATCGATGGCATCGGCGCTGCTGGCGAAGGTGATTGCGCGGGGGTCGCTCGAGTTCACCTGGATGCCGAGCGATGGGCCGCCCTGGATAATGACATGGCCGCTGTTGCTGAGGCTGAGAGTGCCGGCGCCGGTAGGGCTGAGGACTACTAGTGGCGGGGGGGCGGGCGAGCCTGACATGCCGCAAATGGAGGCAGCGGCGACCACCTGGTAGCGCTTACCTACGAAGCTCATGAACCATGTCTTTACGTTCTCTTCTACGATTACTTTGAGCAGCGGGTATGTAACGGAGCTGGCCCCGGTGACCCCGGGGACAGCATTTGAAGCGGGGAAGGAATAGACGACATCGATAGAAGGGGAGTTGTTGGTGAGTCCACCTGCGGTAGCTTTGTATCCGTTGAAGGCCGCGTAAGAACAGATGGATCCGCCAACGCCCGTGCTACACAGGCCGGCGATGCCGGGGATGAAGCCCATCTTGGGAAGTACTGTGCCCTTCGACAGGTAGAGCATGTCCATTGCGCCTGCTTCGCAGGCCGCATCGGCGGCGGTCTGCGTGGCCTGGCGATGAAACCATAGATTGCCCATGTCAACCGCGAAGGCCACCGAGGCGAGCAGAAAAGTGCCTAGAATGCTGAGCAGGAGGACCGAAGCCTGGCCGCATTCCATGGCGTGGGCGGAGACGGCCCTATCTTCTTCCGCCCGAGACCCGAGGAGTGCGCTCAATAGGTGACCCTCCCCAGTGAATTAAAGGTGAGAAAAGTCCGAAGGCCGGGGAAGTTGATATACGGGACGTATGTGTACTCGATATTGACGGTGACGCGGCTGCCGGGCCTGGCAGTGGCATCTGGATAGTTCACTTTGACTGTCATGGTCGTCATATTGTGCAGACTGAAGGCGGTAAAGCTTCTGACCGTGCCTTGCACATTTGCATAGGGCGAGTGGTCGGGACAGGCGGGGTCGGGGCCGCTGCATGCAGTGCTGTCGGTGCCGTGCAGCGTAGCGTAGCGCACCCCCTCCTGGGCGGCGTCGTTCAGCACAATGCAGGTGTAGGACATCATCGAAAGCTCGAACAGCCAGAAGGCGAGAGTAATGGTGACAACCAGCGAGATCGCGGTCTCGGCCATGGCCTGCCCGCTCTCGGCTCCGCCTGCCGTTCGGCCCCCAAACAGCGTGCGCAGACGGGACCGAAGCCCCGCGATATCGACACGCGGTATCGATGTTGGTGGATGCGATGATTCCCGTCTTGTACTCACTGCATTGCCCTCAGTTCGACGAAACGGTGAAAGGTCAGGCTGGGCAGGATGGCTGCGGGCATGGGAACCGGTGCGCTAACGGTGTAGACCACGTCGACGCGGTTGAGCTGAAAGGTGGGCGACTCGGGGTCGAGGTCGGCGGTGAAGACGAGACTCGTGTTCGCGCCCCAGGTCTGGCATTTGGCGATGTTGCCGGCGGCGGGCGATCCGGTGACGCCGTTCGAACAGACCTGTACGGTGGTGGCGGTGGCTGCGCGGGGAAGGCCGATGGCGCCTTCGACGAGGTTGGCTACGGTGCCGAGAGTGGTATCGGGGCCGGCGGCTGGCACGGCCGCCTGGGACGCGGATTGCGGACCCTGAATGGCATACTGGCTTGCCTCGCGGGCCGCGGAGATCATGGTCGTCGAGGCCAGGAAGAAGTATCCGAAGTCGACCGCGTAGCAAACCAGAAGGGTGAATATAGGGAGGAAGATCGCCACTTCGACGAGGCTCTGTGCCTCATTGCGGAGGGCGAAGCCTCGAATGCGGAGGCTTCGCTGCGGGCGGATTGGCCTTGGGGGCGTGATGGGCATGGCCTGATAAGTTTGGCGTCCTCGTTTGCTGACGGAGCCATGCTGGGTTTATCGGCACGCAGGCCGCGCCGATGAATCCACAAGCATGAAATCGCGAGGCTGCGAATGGTCAGGGGTACGAGGGGTTCCGATTCAGGACAGAACCGGTTTACCATTCTGCCTTTCTCAAGTTCCCCGCCTCCGCGCCGATGATGCTGGTAATCGTCACTTCCCCAAGTAACGAACCACTTCACGGAGGAAACACAATGAATCTCAAGCAGCGGTTGATGGATCTGGCAGCGGACGAGTCCGGCCAGGACCTGATCGAGTACGCCCTGGTTTCAGCACTCATCGCCCTGGGAGCGGTGGCCTCGATGAAAACGCTGGCGACCACTATCAGTTCGGCATTTACCAGCGTCGGCACCCAGCTAAGCAGCGCGGTCTAACAGTGCTTCGGTGACGGGCTGGCCAGCCGTCCCTGAAGGAGATTTGTCCGCTTCGCGCCAGCGGCGGGTTGGGCGGTCGGCTTTCCTGCACTTGGAGACGAATTGCCGGCTTTCAGGGCAGGACAAGCCGGTGGCGGTGCTGCGTCTACAACTTTTCTAAAGAAAGCCGGGATGACGGGGTATGACGTTTCGACCAGACTTCGCTTACGCGGCAGCGTCGCTTTTATGCGCCATGATAGGAGCGTTCTACGACGTGAAAAGCCGCCGGGTACCGAACCTGCTCACCGTGCCGGCCTTTGTGCTCGGACTGACGCTCCATGCCGGACTGGACGGCTGGCGGGGTCTGGGTTCGGCGGCGGCCGCAGGGCTGATCGCCGGGGCGGTGTTTTTGATCTTCTATCTGGCTGGCGGCATGGGTGCGGGCGACGTGAAGCTGATCGCGGCGGTGGCGGCCTTGGCCGGTATGCCGCGGATCACTTCGCTGCTGCTGCTGACGGCGCTGGCAGGAGGCATTCTGGCGGTGCTGCTGGCCGTTTCGCGCGGACGCCTCAAGGCGACCCTGATCAATGTGGGAGCGCTGCTGGTCCACCATGGCACCAGCGGGCTGCGGCCTCATCCTGATTTGAACCTGCTGAACTCCGCTACCCTGCGGCTGCCCTACGCGGTGGCCATCGCCGGCGGAAGCGCGCTCACCCTGGCGCTGACTGTGCACGGACGGGCCCTTGAGAGCCTGATGGCGGTGGCGAAGTGACCAGGCGTATTACGGTGGCGCTGATCCTCGCGCTGGTGGTTTCAGGAGTGTTTACGTACTGGCTCAGCCGCAAGGTGGGCGCTCATCCGGCAGTTGCGGCGGTGAGCGTGGGCTACGCCGCGGCGGGCCGCGCGCTCGACGCGGGCGAATTGCTGAAGCCGGAGAGCCTGCGCATGGTTGACTGGCCGGTTTCGGTGCCGTTGAAAGGCGCCTTCGTCAAGGCTGACGACCTGGTAGGCCGGGTGGTGCTCTTCCCCCTCGCCGAGGGTGAGCCGGTACTGGAGCGCCAGCTGGCCGAGGCCGGTTCGGGAGCGGGCCTGACGGGCAAGATTCCCCAGGGTATGCGGGCCATCTCCCTGCGCTCGGATGAAGTGGTGGGCGTGGCCGGGTTTCTGTTCCCCGGTACCCATGTCGATGTAGTCGTCACTTACAGATCGGAAAAGGCGCCTGAGCCTACCACCGCGACTGTGCTGCAGGACGTGGTTGTGCTGGCGGCAGGGCACCAGATCAATCCCGACCCCGACGTAAAACAGGCAAGCGTCGATGTTGTGACCCTGATGCTCAAGCCGGAGGACGCCAACCGCGCGGTGCTGGCAAGCACCCAGGGGACGATCCATTTCGTGCTTCGCAATGGCGCTGACCGCGGGCAGACGGACATGAAGCCGATCGGACTGTCGCAACTGGTCAGCTCCGCGCCTGATCCAGTGGCGCCGCATCCCCAGGCAGGCACGAAGCCGCAAGCGAAACCCTACGCGGTTGAAACCGTACTCGGAACCAAGCAGTCGGTGACCAGTTTCCAATGAAGACATTCAACGAACTCAAGAGATCCCGCGTCGCGAGCCGAGGAGCATGGCTGGGAGGGAGTATTCGCCTCTCTTTAATAATTGTGGCCGTGGCAGCAGGTTCAGCGGTAACAAGTTCAGCCGGAGCTAGCTCAGCCGCAGCAAAACCCGACTCGGCGCTCCTTGCCAGTGCTCCGGGAGCTTCCGCCCAGGCAGCAAGCCCGGTCCCACCCGTCCAGGCATCCGACGGCGCTTTAATCGCTACCGCATCGGTTGCTCCGCTGAGCCACGCTGCATCGGCGGGAGAACTGTTGCCCATAGTGGTCGGGCATTCGATCTTCCTCGACACCACAGTGCGCCTCAAGCGGGTCTATGTCAGCAATCCGCTGGTGCTCGATTCCTACACCGCCAATCCAAAACAGATCGTGGTTACCGCCAAGGCGGCCGGCACGAGCAGCCTGGTCCTGTGGGACGAGGACGGCCGGTCGCAGGCCTACCTGATCGTCGCATCGCTCGACATGGCTGGGTTGCGGATCGCGCTGCGGCGGGCGTTCCCTCTGGACAACGTCGACGTTGTTGCGGACGAAGACAATCTGTCGCTTTCGGGGAGTGCGGGCGATCAGACGGTGATCGACGCGGCGGCGAAGATGGCGGGGGTCTACTCGAAGAACGTGGTCAACGCCATCGTGCTGACCCCTCCGCATCCTGCCCAGGTAAAGCTCAAGGTGCGGATCGTCGAGATCGACCGGTCGAAGCTGGACGAGTTCGGCCTGAACTTCTTCGGCGGCCCCAAGAACCCGAGCGGCGTCACCACTGGCCAGTTTCCGGTGACGACTTCGGTGACTGGCAACAGCGGCAGCAGCGGAACGCCAGGCAGCACGACGCTGAGCATCAGCGACCCGCTGAATTTGTTTCTGTTCAACAACAGCTTAAGTGTAGGTGTCACTATCCAGGCGCTGGAGAGCCGGCAGATTGTGCAGATACTGGCCGAGCCTACGATTACAACGGTCAGCGGTCAGAAGGCCTCCTTCCTGTCCGGCGGCGAATTTCCCTTTCCTGTGATCCAGGGCGGAGGCACAGGTTCTTCGGTCTCGGTGACCATCCAGTTTCGCCCTTACGGGGTGAAGCTCGACTTTACTCCCTTCGTCAATCCCGATGGCACCATTTTATTGAAGGTCGCGCCCGAGGTTTCAGCGCTCGACTATACCAACGCGGTAGCCATCTCGGGCTACACCATTCCCGCGCTCTCGACTCGCCGTGCCGATACCGAGGTTGAACTGCGCGATGGGCAGAGCTTCGCTATCTCGGGGCTGCTCGATCGCCGCACGACCGACATTATGAACCAGGTGCCGGTGGCAGGAAATCTCCCGATTCTGGGCGCGCTGTTCCGGTCGAAGAAGATCACCCATTCGGTGGTCGAGCTGGTAGTGATCGTGACCCCGGCCATCGTCGATCCTCTGCACTCCGAGCCTTCGGGCGACCAGATGGAGCAGCCGAAATTCGTGGTCCCTGTGCTCGACAAGGACCAGTTCGACAAGAAGTTTCCGAGCGCGGTCAAGGCTTATCCCCCTCCGCCCAGCTAGCGCGCGTTCGTGAGTCAGCTGTTTGCGAATTGCAGTCCGAACAGATGTCGGCAGGACAGTTCCAGAAGCTCGGCAACTGTTGAAGAAGAGGAAGAGTAATGGAGTTACGCCCCAGTCCCGATAGCCTCACCCTTGCGGTGCTGACCGTCGGCCTAGACGCCGAGACGGTCGAGCAGGTGCTGCAGGTGGCCTCGACGCTGCCCCGCGACGTGATTTCGTTCGATTGCGGGGCCCACCTCTCCCCCGCCAGGTACCAGTTCTTCCCCCAGCCGGTGAAGAGCGCCTCCTTCGTCGTGGCCGTGGTGGACTGGGACGGGGACCCTGCGGCGGCCATTGAGACGGCCACTCTGCTGCACCAGACGTTCTATGGCAAGGTCGCGGTGCTGGCCCTCTCGGCGGTGGTCGAGACCGCGAGCCTGCTGGAGGCAATGCGCTGCGGCTTCACCGAAATGCTGGCCATGCCGCTCGACGGCGCGGAGCTCACGGACGCCTTTCTGAGGATCGAGCAACGCTGGCCTGCGGACACGGGCACGGTGCGGGGTACCGCGAATGTCCTGTCCTTTTTTGGCGCCAAGGGCGGGGTCGGGACGACTACCCTGCTGGTCCACCTGGCGGTATATCTGACCAAATTTCACAATAAAAAGGTGCTGCTGATCGACCATCACCTGGAGCTGGGCCATGTGTGCCTGTACCTCGGGCTGGGGGCCAGCCAATACGACTTCTATGAGCTGCTGACCAACGTGAACCGGCTCGACAAGGAGTTGCTGGCGGGGTTCATCGCTACCCATTCCTCGGGCGTTGAAGTGCTCTCCTCGCCCAGCACCTACACTGTCGCGGCGGTCGTCGATCCTCGGTCGATGGAGCTGATGCTCGACTTCCTCAGCGAGCATTACGACTACATCCTGATCGATTGCGACACCTCGTTTGAGCCCAGCAACGCCACCGTGATGGAGCGCTCCGCCCAGGTCTACCTGGTGGCGACTCCCGACATCGGGGCGATCAGGGACCTCTCCGCCTTTGTAGACCAATTGGTGAAGACCAGCCAGGTCAAGGCCACCATGCACGTGGTGATGAACCGGTACGGCTCCCGCGAGGCGGTCAGCGTGGAACAGATTGAAAAAGCCATCCGTCTGCCGATCTCGATTCGCATACCCAACAGCTTTGCCGAGCTGATCAACTCGATCAACATTGGCGAGCTGGTGATGCCGGGCAAGAAATCCGTCTTCGCCGAGCAGATGACGAAGTGGTCGGACGAAATCGCACACGCCGACGGAAATGGAAGCGGGACGCGACCGGTGGAGAAGAAGAAGACCTTCTGGGGCCTGGGTAGGTAGGGGACTGACAGGTATCGTGCGTGATGGAGCAAACTATTGCGCACTGGCAAGGCAAGAGGAAGGCACGAAATGGCGGAACTGAATCTCGATATCGGCAATGGGCGGAGGGCGGCGGTAGTGCCGGCGCGCACCTATAGGCCGGTGGCCGACAAGCTCCAACAGGAGATCAAGTCCGCTGTCCACCATGAGTTGATCAAGCGTCTCGATCTCGACAAGCTGGACCAGATTCAGGGCACGCGCGCCTCGCAGCAGCAGCTCTTCGCCCTGATTCAACAGTTGATCGGAGAGCAGGGCATCCCGCTCAGCGCGGCCGAGCGGGACCGTCTGGCGCAGGAGGTGGTCGATGAAGTATTCGGCCTGGGCCCGCTTGAGCCCCTGCTCAAGGACGGCACCATCTCGGACATCCTGGTCAATACCTGGAACACGGTCTATATCGAGCGCCGCGGCGTGCTTGAGAAGACCAGCATCGTCTTCAAGGACGACCGCCATTTAATGCACGTGATCGACAAGATTGTCTCTGCGGTTGGGCGGCGGGTGGATGAATCCTCGCCGATGGTCGATGCGCGCCTGAAAGACGGCTCGCGAGTAAACGTCATCATCCCTCCGCTGGCGATCGACGGGCCGATCCTCTCGATCCGGCGCTTTGGTTCCACTCCGCTGGGCGTGGACGACCTGCTGCGCAACAAGGCGTTGACCCAGCCGATGGTCGATCTCTTAAGAGGCGCTGTCCAGGCGCGGCTGAACATTGTCATCTCCGGCGGCACCGGCTCCGGCAAGACCACGCTGCTGAATGTGCTTTCAGGGTTCATCTCCGAGCGGGAGCGGATCGTCACCATTGAAGACTCCGCCGAACTGCAGATGAAGCAGGAGCACGTGGTGCGGCTCGAGACCCGTCCGCCAAACATTGAAGGCAACGGCGCGGTGAGGCAGCGCGAGCTGGTGATCAACGCGCTGCGCATGAGGCCCGACCGGATCATCCTGGGCGAAGTGCGCGGCGCCGAGACCCTGGACATGCTGCAGGCGATGAACACCGGCCACGACGGCTCGATGACTACTATTCATGCCAATACTCCGCGCGACGCCCTGGCCCGGATGGAGACGATGTCCATGATGAGCGATGTGCGGGTGCCGGAGAAGGGCGTCCGTTCCCAGATCGCCTCAGCGGTGAACATCATCGTGCAGGCCTCGCGCATGAGCGACGGCAGCCGCCGGGTCACCCACATCTCGGAGCTGACGGGGTCCTTCACTGACGTCATCAGCATGCAGGACATCTTCTTGTTTGAGAAGCGGGGCATAGGCCCGGAGGGCAAGGTGATGGGACGGTTTCACGCCACCGGGATCGTGCCCAAGTGTGCGGACAAGTTCAAGAGCGCGGGGATTCCGATCCCAACCGGGCTGCTCGACCATTCGATGGAAGTGTGAGGCGGGTCATGATTTTGGTGCTCGTATTCCTTGGAATCATGTTGCTCACCTTTGCCGTGATCGCGATCGCTACCCGCGCCACGGACGAGGAGAAGAGCCTCGAAGAGCGCCTTTCCGTCATCAAGGTGACGCCGGGGGCGGTCACGACCGGCAGCGATATCGCGGAGCTTTGGAAGAAGCAGGGCAAGCAGAGCAGCGGCTTTGAAAGCCTGCTGACGAGATACGACATCTTTCGCAAGCTGGAGATTTCGTTGCGCCAGGCGCAGAGTTCTATCTCCCTGACCGGGCTGCTGCTGTTTGCAGCGGGACTGGGCGCGTTCGGCTACTTTATCGCCGTGGTATTTGCGCCGGTGCTGCCGGTCGAGCTGCTGGCTGCGAGCATTGCCGGCTATGTGCCTTTTGGCTATTTTTCGTTCAAGCGGGCGCGCCGGGTAAAGCAGTTTAACGCCGCGCTGCCGGACGCCATTGACATGATGGCCCGTGCGCTCAGGGCAGGCCATTCCATGGTCTCGTCGATCGAGATGATGGCGGCGCAAGCGGTCGAGCCCGCCCGGTCCGAGTTCGCCGAAGTGTTCAAGCAGCAGAATTTCGGTCTCCCGATCCGCGAGGCGCTCATGCAGCTGCTGGAGCGGGTGCCGTCCCAGGACCTGCGGGTGCTGGTGACTGCGATCCTGGTGCAGAAGGACACCGGCGGCAACCTGGCCGAGATCCTCGACCGCACGGTGTTCGTGATCCGCGAGCGGCTGCGCATTCATGGCGAGATTCAGGTACAGACGGCGCAGGGAAGGCTCACGGGCTGGATATTGAGCGCGCTGCCGATCGTGATGATGGTGATGATCAACCTGGTCGATCCCGGCTATTCGCACGTACTGTTTTCGACCCCCGCGGGCCAGAAGCTGCTCTACATCGGAATCGGCCTGATGGTGGTAGGCAGCCTGGCGATTCGCAAGATCGTGAACGGGATCGAAGTATGAGCGGAGTGCTGCTGGTTGGGTTCGGGGTCTCCGTTTTTCTGGTGCTGGCGCTGCTGGCGGCACCGATACTGCTGAGGCCATCGCTGGCCGAGCGGCGCATGGTCAGCCTGGTCGAGGGGACGCGCGTCGATGCCCGAAAAATCGGGCCGCGGGAGGCGTTTCGCGAGGCCGCGCTGTCACTGGCGCAACGGGTCAGGGTGGGCGCAGGCCTTGGCGAGAACAAGGAAGTGGAGCAGCGCCTGGTGAGTGCCGGCCTGCGCGGCCGGAGGACGCACGACCTTTACGTGCTGGCCCGCTTTGTTTGCCCCCTGCTGGGGGTGATTGCGGGAAGTTTCCTGGCGAGCATCAGCTTTTTCTGGGTGCTGGCGCTGGGCGCGGTGGGCTACCTGCTGCCCGATTTCTGGCTGCGGCGCAAGATCAAGGCGCGCGGGGAAAAGATCAGGCGCAGCATTCCCGACGCGCTTGACTTGATGGTGATCTGCGTCGATGCGGGTCTCGGTCTGGATCAGGCGCTGCAGCGGGTGGGCCATGAACTGAGCCTGTCGCACAAGGAGATCAACGAGGAGTTTTCGCAGATCAACTTTGAGCAGCGCGCCGGCAAGGGCCGGATCGAGGCGTGGCAGAGCATGGCCGACCGCACCAAGATCGAGGAATTCACTTCCTTCGTGACCATGCTGATCCAGACCGACAGATTCGGTACCCCAATCATTCGTGCTTTGAGCCGTTTTGCCGAAGATATGCGTATGCGACGGCGCCAGCTTGCCGAGGAGGCAGCGGCGAAGACCAAGATCAAGATTCTTTTTCCGCTGGTGCTGTTTATCTTTCCCTGCATTTTCATAGTGCTGCTGGCGCCGGCGGTGCTGAGCATCGGCTCTCTGCTACAGACGCTGGGCAAGTGAGCCGGGCAGATTGATGACAGTCTGACAGTTCGACAGTTGGCCGGATCCGGCCGCTCGATGTGAGGATACCGGGGCGGGCTATAAGTGCCGGAGCGTCGTGTTGGGCCGAAGCCGGGTGTTCGGCCGGGCCGGGTATTTGGGTCGGGAAGTTTAATGCTGCACGAGGGGGACCAATGCCAGAGTGCTTCAAGGCTACAAACCCGGAAAAGTTTTTTAGTGCCCAGGCGAAGTGGGCCAGCCATGACTAGCCTGCTCCTTATGCTGGCCCTCGCGCCGGTGCTGATTGGCCTTTCCCTGGCGGACTTATGGCCTCGAAACTGAATTACCTTCACGAGAGTAAAAGACATTTGGACCGGTTATCGTTTTGGGACTTGCACACGAATTATTCCCGTCCGCCTTGCTGCGGGGAGTTTCTATATCAAGGCAGTGGCCGTCGCCGCCGATAGAGTAACTGTGTTGAGGATGTTTCATCTCCATCGCTAACTGTATGCGCCTGGAGACAAAATTGGGTTACCCGAGTTTAGTCAGTCAAATCAGCACAAGGAGAATTTTACTCATGGATACAGCATCGCTCATTCGCATCGTCGCCGCCGTTCTGGCCGTAGTAGTTGTTGGCGTTTTAATTTACCGCAGGAAAAGCAAGACGGCCTAGTTCTTCCGTCTTCATGCGCCAGGTTGCGATCAGGAACCTGACCCGGTCGAATCTGGTTGGGGATAGGATTCTATTGGCGGAGACCTCTCTGACCCGTGCTTTGGGGCTATTGGGCAGGGGCGGTATCGAGGCTGGAAGCGGTCTGCTGATTCGCCCATCTTCAGGAGTACATACCGTTGGGATGCGCTTCCCAATTGATGTTGTCGGTCTTGATGCGGGGATGCGTGTGGTCAGAGTCTGGCCTGATCTCGTCCCGTATCGTCTTACGGCTGTGAGTTTCGCGATCAGGTCTGTATTGGAACTGACTGCGGGGCAGATTGCCGCTACCGGCCTCCAGGTGGGCGACTGCCTGGAGGTCGACTTTCTTGCTTCGTCCGTCTAACTCACCCCTTACGGTTCCTAAGTTGCCATGCCCAGCTAGTAACTCATGATTAAGTCAGTAGTTATTCCGGGCGCGCCGTCGGTCATGCCGACGACGGAACAGACTGCCGGCCGCGACCAATCCTTGGTGCTGGGGCACGCTGCTGCTTTGGCCATCGTGCCCTTCCCGCGGAATGCCGAGCGGGTCCCCATAAGACTTCCCCAACTCCATTTCAAAACAATTCTGATTGTCGCTCTGCTTCCTCGCCTTGCGGTGGTGTATTACGTGCTTTCGCACTACCCGCGCGGCTGGCTGTTTACCAAGGGGATGGAGTTGGGAATTCTCGGGCGCTTGCTGGCGCTGGGCCAGCCGTTCAATTCACCCTTCGGCGGCTCGACGGGGCCGACGGCGTTCATCGCGCCGGGGTACCCGTTTGTAATCTCGGTCATCTTTCGCTTCTTCGGAATACTTACACAGCAATCCACTGTGGCAATCCTGCTGCTGCATGTGGCCTTCAGCGTGGCGACGGTAGCCATGATTGTTCATATCGCCCGAGTCTCACTGGGGGTGAGAGTTGCGAACTTAGCCGGGTTCGGCTGGGCACTCTCGCCGGCGCTGGTATGGATGCCAATCATCTTCTGGGACACGAGTGCTTCGACCATGCTGCTGACCGCAATGGTAGCCATGGCATTGCGTTTGGCGCGGCGTCCGTCCCTGTTGTTGTGGTGCGGGGCGGGGCTGGCCTCTGGGCTAACGATGTTAATCAACCCGTCACTTTTTGTGGCTTTGTTTGCAATACTTGGTTGGGCTGTGACCGGAGGCTGGCACATTTTTGTGCGCCGCGGCAGGTGTGCGGCGTTGCTTAGCCCCCGCTGCCCGCGTTATGCGCCGCTTGCAGCATTGGCAATCATGCTCGCGGTCTTCCTTCCCTGGCCTGTGCGGAACCTGCGTGTGATGCACGCCTTCATACCGTTTCGCAGCAACCTTGGGTATGAATTGTGGAACGGGAATCAGCACGGCGGGACCGGGCGGTTTGTCGAGACGCTGCATCCGATGCTTAGCAAGGTACAGTACGGCGAGTATGCCGCAATGGGCGAGGTCGCTTACATGCGCGACCGGGCGGAGCGCGGCAAGGCCAGCATTCGCAGGTACCCGTTAGAGTTTTTGCGGAGGACCGCCTGGCGGATCCCGGCGTTTTGGCTGGGGTGGGCTCAGGGCGGGGTGAGTAACTCGGGGCTGGTTACGCTACATGCGGCCGGTGTCTCTTGCCTCGGGATGGTTGGATTGCTGCTTCTTTTCAAGAGGAAACGACAGCTGGCCTGGCTGTTCCTGCTGCCGTTACTTCTGTTCCCGTTGCCATATTATGTGACTCATCCGGACTTCAGATTTCGGCTGCTGGTTGACCCGATACTTACTGTTCTTGCGGCTTATGCACTGGTGGCCGCGTGGAGATTTCTGGGCCGGCGTCGCAGCAGTGCGGTCCATGCACCTCACGTCTGGCGTTAGCCCGCTTCCTTGCACGGAATCCTTGCGTCCGTCGAAGACAGGTAAAAACTATCTACGCGCGGCCAGGTCGAGCGGGTGACGGTGCCTCACCAAACCGGACTTTGGTCATGTGAGGTAAGGAAGCCTATTCAAGGTTACAATCGTCTCAATAACAGAGCAGGCAGAAGTCCGATGGGTGCCGTATGGGCCGGGACGACTGGCAGTACCCTTTCTATTGGATTCCATACAAAGATGACCCGAAAATCACACGCAATTTTTCTTAGCCGCACTTGTATATTCGTGCTTGCATCCTTGCCGGCCCTGATCTTGCCCGGCCTTGTTTATGGACAGACAGAAATGCCGTCCGGAAGCAAGCCGGCGAGTTCCGCAGCTGTGGCGCCCGCCGCCGCCCAGAAGGTCCCGGACCGGGCGACGGCCTATTACCATTACGCGCTTGCTCACGATTACGAAGAAATGGCGACCACCTATGAGCGCGCTGACTACGCAACTCGCGCCATCGAAGAGTACAAGCTCGCGCTGAATTCGGACCCCACGTCGAAGTTTCTAAACAATGGGCTGGCTGAGCTTTATTTCAAGACCGGTCGAGCGAAGGAAGCGATAGCAGCGGCCGAGGAGCTACTAAAAAAGGACCCTGCTAACCTTGATGCGCATAAGCTCCTTGGGCGAATTTACCTGCGTTCGCTGAGCGACTCGCAGAGCGGAGTGCCGTCGGAGCCGGTGTTGAAGCTGGCTATTTCGGAATACATGCAGATCGTTGCGCTTGAGCCTGACAATACAGAGAACCGTTTGTTGCTGGGCCGGCTTTACACAGTCGCGCACGACACGCCCCATGCGGAGGAACAGTTCAAGGCGGCGCAGCAGATCGATCCGGATTCCGAGGAGGTCGCACTCAGCCTGGCGGAGCATTACCGGGAAAACAACGAATTGCAGCGTACCGTCGACCTGCTTCAGGCGCTGCCTGAAGACGATCAGACGACCAAGACGGAGTTTATTCTCGGCGCGACGTATGAGCAGATGAAGGACAGGAAAAAGGCCATTGCCGCTTATCGCAAGGCAATCGAGCTTGAGCCCGAAAACCTGGATGCGGAGCGTGCGCTGGGCCAGGCGCTCTTGGGCGACAATCAGCTTTCCGAGGCGCTCAAGGCATTTCAAGAGGTGGCCGCTGGGAATCCCGAAGATGCATCCGCCTACATCCGCATTGCGGAGATTGAAAGTCACGAGGGAAAGTATGACGAGGCTTTGGCAACGTTGAAGAAAGCCAAGGCCCTGGTCAAGGATTCGCTGGAGATTCCTTTCAACGAGGCGCTGATTAACGACTCCCTGGGCCGTTATGACGAGGCAGAACAGATATTGCTGACGCTGGTGACCAGCTCGGAACACTCAAGTGGACAATACTCCGACGAAGAGAAGGCAAACCGTACCACCTTCCTGGAACATCTTGCCACTGTGTATCGCGAAGAGAACAAGATACCCCAGGCTATCGATGCTTACCAGAAGATGATTGCGCTGGGCGGCGAGGAGGCCGATCGTGGCTATCAGGGGATGGTCGATACCTATCGTGACGCAAAGGATTATGCCAAGGCTACAGCCGTGTCCCGCGAGGCCGTAGCGAAAATCCCTGACGACAACAGTCTGAAGCTGATGCTCGCGGGGCAGCTTGCCGACACAGGTAAGGCGGATGAAGGGGTCGCGCTTGCCAGGTCTTTGCTCAAGGGCAAAGCGGACGACCGCGAGACGGAGCTTGGACTGGCTCAAATTTATACACGTCTGCATCGCTGGAAGGAAGCTGAGGAAGAGATCGACAGAGCCGAGAAGCTTTCTACGAGGCCTGAAGAACAGATCTACATCCACTTTGTGCGGGGAGCGCTCTACGAGCGGCAGAAGCAGTATGAGGCAGCGGAGGGTGAATTCCGCAAAATACTCGCGGTAGACGCGAACAACAGCATGACGTTGAACTATCTCGGCTATATGCTTGCGGACCGCGGTGAGAAGCTGCCCGAGGCATTATCGCTGATTCAAAAAGCGGTACAGATCGAGCCGCAGAATTATGCGTATCTCGACTCGCTGGGTTGGGCTTACTTCAAGCTGGGACAGTACGACAAAGCCGAGGCAAACCTGCGCAGCGCGATGCAGCGGAATTCGAGCGAACCTACCGTCCACGATCATCTCGGTGAGGTCTACGAGAAGACGGGGCGCTTGAAGCTGGCTGCGGCGCAATGGGAGCTATCATTACAGGAGTATGCACACACGGTAGCTGCCGATGCCGAACCCGCGGACATCAGCAAGGTCGAGAAGAAGCTTGAGACTGCGCGGGTCAAGCTCGCGCGGCAGGAATCGGGCACGGCTACCAACAAACAGCAGCAATGAGTGCTGGTCACAGCAAGTTAGTAAGAATGAGTGCTGACCAGGAGGCGGACGGTATACCTAATTCCTGCCCAGGCGCTGTCATTGCTCCTGCTCTCACGCTGCCTGCTGCGATTGCTGTGGCTAATGCTGGTCTACTAGTCTCCAGAGAGCACGACGAGCCTCAACATCCTTACCGGTCGCCCTTCCAGAGGGACCGCGCTCGAATCATTCATTCGCGGGCTTTTAGACGGCTCGCTGGCAAGACTCAAGTGTTTACTGACCGCTTCTCCGATCACTTCAGAAGCCGCCTCACTCACACCATGGAAGTGGCGCAGATTGCCCGGACCATTGCGAGTGCGCTCGGCTTGAACGAAGACCTGGCGGAGTCGCTGGCGCTGGTGCATGATATCGGCCATCCACCGTTTGGGCACTCGGGTGAATATGCGCTAAACGATGCACTGGCCTCACATGGACTTAAATTCGATCACAACCTGCATGCGCTGCGAATCGTTGAATATTTCGAGCAGCGATATGCGGCATTTAGAGGGTTGAATCTGACGCTGGCCGTTCGAGAGGGCATCGTAAAGCATTCCCGCGATTATCCTGCGACGGAGCACCCGGAGCTGGGCGCTTATTTTCTCGACCTTCGGCCTCCGCTTGAGGCGCAGTTAATCGATGTCGCGGACGAGATTGCCTATACAACGGCTGATTTCGACGATGGGCTGGAGTCCGGAATTTTATCGCTCGAAGATATTCGCGAGCATGTGCCGCTACTTGAGCAATTTTACGTACCGATGGAGCGGGTGCATGGCGGGGTTCCGGCCAAGCTGGTGTTCAACGAGGCCCTTAAGCGGATGTTGAACGCAATGGTAAGCGATCTGATTGCAGAGACGCATCGCCGCATACAGTCCGCTCGCTTGGTTGATCTTGAAGGCGTTCGCCGGTCACCGGATCGGCTGGTGGTGTTTTCTCCACCTATGGAGGCGTTGCGGCTTCAGGCCAAGCGCTATCTCCATGGGCAGCTTTATGACAGCGGAGAGCTGGCGCATGACCGGGAACAGGCCGGGCGGGTGATTTGCGATTTATTCGGGGCTTGGATCGCTGATCCGTCGCTGCTGCCAGCGGGGTATGAGACCAGGATCAACGGTGAAGGCGTCATTCGTGTAGTCGCAGATTATATTGCAGGCATGACCGACAACTTCATCCTAGGGCAGCATCGGCGTTGGCTGGAATCCTGTAAGGTTTCCGCATAAGCCCGGGGAGTGAGCGAGTATCTATTGAACTGTACCCTGAGGTCTAAGGCGGCGTAGCTCAAGGGCGCAGGCTACCGCGTTTTCAGCGGCGATTTTCAGGTTGTCCATCGAGGCCCAAATCCAGAACCGCTTCGACTGCACGCCGTCTTCGGAGCGGATGCGGACCAGAATTTCGCCCTGACCGGCGGAGCTGAGATTGCTGGGCGCGTCCGCGTCGCCAAGCATAATGTCGACGTGGTCGCCGCTCAGGGCCGCTTCGAGATGCTCAAGGGTGGCGGCATGTTCCAACTCGACGGCTAGCGAAATGCCGTAACCGTGGAACACTGGCACGTGAATCAGCTGGATGCCAACCGAGGGCAGGCGTCCGCCGGAGAGCAGCGCGTAATGTTTGCGGATACTATCGGCGGTTGCTCCGAGGTTGATCTTTGCTGCCTCACCGAGCACGGGCACAAGGTTGAACGCGACCTGCGCATCGTAGATTTCCCTCGGAAGATTCTGGAAGGAAAGCAGAGTCACGGTTTGCTGATGAAGCTCGTCCATCGCGGCGCGACCGTGCTCTGAGGCAGGCTCGAGAATCGTAGCCCAGGCGCTGCGAATGGCGGCTGCATCTTTCACCCGAGCAAGCAGCAGTGCCAGCGCGACGGCTGCTGGATGCGCGGGAACGATTGCCGGCGTGCGAAGATCGGGGAAGTCCTGGGTCGATCCGTTCATTTCCTCGCCGACCCAGGGCGCACGCACGAGGACCTTTGGTTCCGTATCCAGAGCGGCAGTGAGGTCGACGACACTGGTTCCAGAGCGGACGGCGCTCTGCCAGTGGAGACGGGTGGTCGCTTCGTTGGAGGTGAAGAATGCGAAGTCGATGTGGTCGAACGACGTGGGCTCCACCTTCTGAATGAAGGCCACTTCCTCGCCTGAAGTATCGACCTGTCCGGAAAGCGATTCGTCGTCGAGCAGAATGATGTCGGCGGATGAGAAGGGCGACTCGGCTAGTGATTCGGCGAGCTCTTTGCCTCTGAGTGATGTCGCTCCGACGATCGCAATTTTGTAGTTGTCTGGCATGGGCTTGTCT
Source organism: Acidisarcina sp. (assembly GCA_036401395.1). Classification (GTDB taxonomy): domain Bacteria; phylum Acidobacteriota; class Terriglobia; order Terriglobales; family Acidobacteriaceae; genus DASWUZ01. The sequence goes on along the minus strand of DASWUZ010000123.1, from coordinate 36,659 downwards.
TCGACAGGCTAACAGTAAAGTTATGAGAGGGACGGTGGGGTGGGAATTTCTGGCGGTGCCTTTCGCTTGCGCGACCACGAGTAGGCGAACCTAGCGAAGATTCCAGAGAACATATAGCCGGTCGCGGCGACGAAGAGCAGAACCTGCGAAAACATTACGAGGGCATAGAGGCTAATGCCAAAGACGGCGATCCAGCGGATGGGATGGCGGTTGGAGAGATTGATTTCCTTACCGCTCCAAAAGCGCCATGTGCTCACCATCAGAAAGCCGATGAGCGCGACGAGCGCCATCCACGTAACGGCCAGCCACCAGGCTGCGACAGGTCGTCCGCGAAAGAAATGGACCACCGCCGCGACCATCCCAGCAGCAGCGGGAATGGGCATTCCAACAAAATATTTGCGGTCGGGGCGGCCGGGATTCTTAGGCAGAGGATTGTGGCTGATGTTGAAGCGCGCGAGACGCCCCGCTCCGCAGATGAGAAAGAGGAAACAAAAAAATGCGCCAAGATCAACAAGTTGCTGGCGCAGCATCGGCTCCATCGTAAGGGGCAGCATGCGGAAGCCCCACGCGAACGCAAGAATGCTGGGGGCCACCCCAAACGTTATGACGTCGGCGAGCGAATCGAGTTCCTTGCCAAAGTCGCTGGTCGTGTTGGTCATACGCGCGATGCGTCCGTCAAGCGAATCGAACGGGATAGCGAAGCCGATGGCCAGTGCGGCGTAGTCGAAATGTTGCGGAGCGAGCGCTGAGCCGTCAAGGCTCTGGGTGATGGCGAAGTAGCCAGCGGCGATGTTTCCTGAGGTAAAGAGTGATGGAAGGATGTACATTCCGCGTCGGCGTCGGCGTTCTCTGCGCTCTGTCTTGTCAATCACCCGGTCGCCGTTGACGGGTCCGCCGTTCGCGCGGCCTCCATTCCCAGGCTCGCCATTCATGCGGTTACCGTTCAATGGCCCGCCGTCATCATGGTGGTCTCGGAGGCTGAGGAAGCGATGGCACCGGCTAACTCAGGTAAGGTTTGAATCTGGGCCAGAACAGTTGCCCCACCTTGAACGTGATCGCCCTTCGCGACGCGGAGGGTGGCTTCAGGAGGTAGCACGACGTCGACGCGCGACCCAAATTTAATCAGGCCGACGCGTTCGCCGCGGGCAACCCGTTCACCGGCATGCTTGGTGAAGACAATGCGGCGGGCGAGGAGGCCGGCGATCTGCTTGAAAGTCACTTCGTAGGAAATACCGGATTCCTCGCCCTCTACGACCACGATGTTTTGCTCGTTGTGATCGGCGGAGTCGGGGTTCATCGCGTTAAGGTATTTGCCGTGCTGGTAGTGGACCTCGCGCAATATACCGGCAATAGGCGACCGGTTGACGTGGACGTTGAAGACATTTAGAAAGATGCTGATGCGAAGTTTTGGTCCCGCCGGTGTCTCGATAACGTCAGTGCTGGTGACGAGGCCGTCGCCGGGCGAAACGATCAGGCCTGGACCAGAAGGAATAACACGACGCGGATCGCGGAAGAACCAGAGAAAGAACGCGGCAAGCAGGATGGGCAAGATGGGCCAAATCCAGCTGCCGGTAAGGTAATAGATCGCCGCCGCAACCAGCAAGAGCGTCCCGCCGTAAAAATATCCGTCACGCACCATAGGCTAGAACCCGATTATAGAATCTTCGCTTTGCCGATGCGAATGCGGGCGCGGTTCACATGGGAATGGTAGCTTACAGAGCAAGAATCAAGGAGAAGAGATGAGTCTGAACGAAGAACCTGAAATCGTAACGTGGCCCGAAACGCATTATGTTTTCGTCGAGAGAGTGGGGCCGTTTGAAAAGAATGCACCCGAGGCTTGGGGGACCTTGCACTCAATCCTTGGCGGCATTTCCAAGAGCAACACAGTAACTGGCTACATGAGCCTCTACAAGCGCGGACCGCAGATCTACCGCGCCGGCGTTTCGCTTTCGGGTGGGCCTGAGGAACTGCCAGAGGGAGTGGAGTACGCGGTTTTTGAGGGCGGCAAGTATAGCCGGTTCGTCTTGACCGGGCCTTACTCTCAGTTAGCCGAGGCGAGTGGGCGCGTGTTTGACGTGGTGTCTGAGCGGGGGATTGCGATGCGCGACGATTTTTGTATCGAGAACTACGTGAAAGACCCGCGAGTGACGCCTGTGGACGAACTGGTTACTGAAATCCTTATTCCTACGATTTGAGCTTCCTTGGATGTGTTGTCTACTTACGGCTAGTTCGCCTTGAGTACGCCCTTTCAAAGTGCAGAAGACTGGGGGAACACGCACCCCGAGCGTGGCCGAGACGATGACGTCAGCATGGAGTCGCATGTGGCGGGTGCTTCAGGCGGAGTGTATGGCCCGGAGCGCTTCCATTTCATCTTTCACGTGGAGCTTTAGCTTTTTGAGGCGGACCTCTTCGAGTTTTTCTTCTTCGGTGAGGTAGGGCCGCTGGGCGAGCGATTGGAGCATGGCTTCGTAGGAGCGGTGCTGGGCCTGCAGGTGGTTGAGGACGGGTGACGCTTCGGCTGTTTCCATTGCCATAGAGCACCTCTTTCGATGTGGCTTTCAAACTACCACTTCGAAGATGCGACGCTCAAGAGGTGGAGTCCGTTTTGATCTGTGAATTTCTTCGAAGTGAAACGTTGGTCACTTGCGGTCGTCCGTCGAGGGAGTTTCCTGCATGGCGGGATTGAGAATTTTCGCCATGAGGACGGCATCGTCCGTGGGGTCGGAGTAATAGTTGGGACGGCGGCCTTGCAGGGTCAGCCCGACGCGTTTGTAGAGGCGTATCGCGGGTTGATTCGAGGCGCGGACTTCTAATTCGAACCGGTCGGCTCCGATTGACGCGGCGAGGTCCAGCATGGCGTTCATCAGTTGGAGGCCGATGCCTCGTGCTCGCAAGTTAGCGGCCACTACGATCGATTCGAGTTCGCAGTGGACTTGCTGAGAGTGCCCGGGCGATGAGGGCAGTTGAAGGTGACGCATCACTGCGAAGCCTTCAAGTTGGCCGTGCGATTCGGCAATGAGCGCGGCTCTGCCAATGGGCCCGGGCTGTGTGGCGAGGATGCTTTCGTAGTCGTCGCGAGACCAGTGGGGCGCTTCGGGCGTTGCTCGTTCCAGTGCAACGACGGCTTCGACGTCCCTTGCCGTCATTCGGCGGATGCTTGAGTGGCCGGGGTTGGCGGCATGGTCTGCGGTCCGACCGTGCGGTAGTGAAGTCATCGACTCGCTGCTGGCGTGATTTGGTTTGCGGCGTTCTCGGCGTAGGGGCGGCGGAGATAATTGCCGTCCAGCGTTGCCACGTCGGCGAAGTGATTCGCGAAAAAGCGGCAGACGCAGGCTGAGATCGCGTTGGCTGCGGTGGGTGGTGTGACCTGCAGGACATTCTGAGGCCGCTCGCGCAGTAGCGACGCCGGCCCCACTTCGCACACTACGATTCCGAGGTTCGCTTCGCGGACAGCGCCGAGGAGTTCGGTGAGGGTGTAGAGCGATTCAGTTTCGAGGATGCCGTTTCGGCAGAGGCCGACGTAGAATTCACCCCGGCCTGCGTCGAGCGCGGCGCAGGTGTTGCAGGGGGCCTGGCAGGCTAGTAGTTCTAGGCGCGAAACAGCGATAACGGGCAGGTTCGCCCCCTCGGCAAGACCCTTGGCTGCACTGACTCCGACGCGTACGCCGGTGAAGCTGCCTGGGCCGTTGACGACTACGATCCCGCTCAGGTCCGTCAAGGTCATGCCGGCGTCGCGGAGGGCGTTTTCGATGGCCGGTAAAAGCTGAGCCGCGTAAGTCTTGGGAGCAAGTTCGGCTGTGGCGAGGACCCTTACGCTGCTGGCGGACGCGCGGTCGATGCGGCCGGATTCTATTCGGCCAATGGCTACGCTACCCGTCGGCCCGCAGGTATCAATCGCTAGTAGGACGGGGCTTTGCTGTAGTGAGTGCATCAGACGCCTGTGATTTCGTCCTGGCAAATTTCGATCAGGACTCCGCCTGCGCTTTCAGGATGAATGAAGAAGTAAAGATGGCCTCCGGCGCCGGTCTGGATTTCGTCCGAGACGAGGCGTACGCCGCGGGTCTTCAGATCTTCGAGTGTCGCGGAGATGTCGTCGACGTGGAGCGCGACGTGGTGAAGGCCTTCTCCATTCTTTGCGAGAAAACGCCCGATGGGCGAGTCGTCCGCTGTCGGTTCGAGTAACTCGATGCGGCTCTCCCCGGTCGGAATCATGGCGGTGAGGACCTGTTCTTGATCCACTGATTCTTCCCGGAGGACCGTGAGCCCCAGCGCTTCGTAGAGGCGGCGCGACTCGGCAATGCTTTTTACTGCGATTCCAAGGTGGTCGATTTTAGTCATGGATTGCTTCTCAGCGAGCGTCTTATCTCAGTGCTTTAGGCCCTGATTATTTCTCCGGCCGTGCTGTTCTCTCGTTAGTCAGAAGCAATTTTACGCCGTAGAGTGCGTGAGGTCTTTCGCTGGCGCGCGGTAGAAGCGTCGGAGCGCGCGAGTCTCTGCAGCAGGGCGACGTTGCTGGCTTCGTCGCCGTCGTCGTCCACCGGCGTTTCGGCGATGAAGGCGCAATGAGCGAAGCATGGTTCATGAAGCAAGCGGCGAAAAGTTTCGAGGCCGATCGTGCCCCCGCCGATGTGCTGATGTCGGTCGAGTTTTGAGCCGCGCGGTGCCTTGGCATCGTTCATGTGCCAGACCTTGACGTTGTCGGCACCAAGCAGCGAATTGATCTGCGCGATGGTCGCTGCGTATCCCTTGGCGCTTACGATGTCGTAGCCCGCGACATGCGTATGACAGGTATCGAGGCACGCTCCGACGGGGACGATGTCCCTAAGACGATCAATAAGCTCGGCGACCTGTTCGAGCGAGCCGCCGAGCGAGAATTCAGAACCTGCAGTGTTTTCGATCAGCACCCTGAAGTCGCAGTCCTGGTAGGGAAGGCCGTCGAGCGCGGCGGCAATGGATGCGGCGGCGAGGTTGAGGCCCTCTTCGCGAGTGAGGCCGCGCCACGAGCCGGGATGGAGCACGAGATACTGTGCGCCGAGGGCGAGGGCGCGTTCTACTTCGCCGCGGAAGGCGCGAACGGATTTTGCGCGGACCTCGGCGGACTGGCTGCATAGATTTACGAGGTAGCTGGTGTGAATAACTAGCGGCGCGCAATCGTATTGTTCGCGCAGTTCCGTCATGCGTGCGCAGTGTTCGGCGCTGAGCGTCGAGGCGCGCCACATGCGGGGACTGGAAGAAAATATCTGAAAGGTGTTGGCGCCGACGGCATGGGCGCGTTCGGCCGCGGTGAAGATGCCACCGGAAGTGGAAAGATGAACGCCGATCCTGGGGATCGGTTTGACCGCCGCGAGGCCGGGGCTCTCTTGCTTAGTTCGTTTCGCGGGAATTTTTGGGGACTGCTTCGCGGGCATGAGGCCTCAGTCTAGATGGTAGACTGAGGCGCGCGCCAGACGGCCCTTTCACTGCGTTCGCGGTTATATGTAACAGAAGTCGTTACTTATCAGTGCCGCGCAAATTTAGGCGCAAGCAAAGATCGAGGCAGAAGCGAATGGAGCTCCGGAAATAATGAGGACCGTGTTGATCGCCGATCAGATCTCGAACGGCTGCGCTGCCATGCCCCACGAGCCGGTTGCGGCCCCGGTGATTGCGATTGAAGACGGCGTGATCAGCGAAGTATCTGCACGGGCGGAGTTCACTATGCGGCCCGGCGATGAGGTGCTGGACTTTCCCGGATGCACGCTGTTGCCTGCATTCTTCGATGTGCATATTCATGGATGCGCGGGGCACGACGTGATGGAGGGAACTGCGGCGTCGTTTGAGACAGTGGGCCGGTTCCTGGCTACGCATGGAGTGGGCGCATTTCTCGCCACGACAGTCACGGCGTCAATGGACGACACCCTGAGAGCACTCGGCGAGATGGCGCAGTTGATGGCCAGACCTACTGAAGGCACCCGCGCCGTAGGCATTCACCTCGAAGGGCCGTTTCTTTCTCATGTGAAACGCGGCGTGCATCCACCGGAGTTGCTGCAAGCGCCTTCAGTCGAAAAATTTGATCGGCTCTGGCAGGCCTCTGAAGGGCACATCAGGCTGATGACCATCGCGCCGGAATTGCCCGAGGCCGCCGAGGTGATCGCACGTGCGGTAAGTGTCGGAGTTCGCGTAAGCCTCGGGCACAGCGACGCCACCGCCGCTCAGACTCGTACGGGCATTGACGCGGGAGCGACCAGCGCCACGCATACCTTCAACGCGATGCGTGCGCTCAACCATCGCGAGTCCGGGATCGCGGGAGTGGTGCTCGATGACGACAGCTTATTTGCGGAGATCATCTGCGATGGCTTGCATGTCGCGCCCGAGATGGTGCGCCTTTTCTGGAACGCAAAGGGCCCAGAGCGCGCGATGCTCGTCACCGACGCGATGAGCGCGACCGGGATGCCGGATGGTGTCTACAAGCTCGGCGGCCTGGATGTTGAAGTGAGCGGCGGAGTTTGCCGGTTGGATGGCGCACTCGCCGGCAGCACTTTGACGATGGATCGAGCGATCAGAAATTTCCGCGAGTTTACGGGAGCTTCGCTTGAGACTGTAGGCACCCTTGCGGCGAGGAACCCGGCGCGGATGACCGGCCTCGATGACCGCATCGGTTCGATTGCCGTAGGTCGCGATGCGGATGTCGTCGTGTTGTCGGATGGCGGAGAAGTGGTCGCGACCCTCGTCAACGGACGAATCGCATTTCGAGCGTGAGCGCTAAACCTTAAGCGCGCGGCGGGCACGCCATATCGCCCCGTCGACCGGGTCAACAGGCTCTTCGACAATCTTCACCGTAGGCAGAAAGCCTCTCAGCGCCGCGATCATTCCGCGGCGAACCTGGGTAGCGTGGCGCAAAATGCCTCCCGTGAAAGCTATGCATGGCCGCGGCGCGTCGAGTAACGGGTCCAGGACATCTGAGTCTTCCTCTGCCACCTGCGCCTTGCGATAAGCGATCAGCGCGGCCTCCGCCAGCAATCGTCCAGCCTCGTTCAGCACGCGGAGCGCGACTGGGTCTCCTTGCCCTGCCGCCTCAACGACCAAGGGCGCGAGCAACGAAAAATCCGGACCAGGCCGCTGGTTCGCAATAGTAACCATGTCGCTCATGGTCGGTGCGGACCAGTGGTGCATAAAGCGGTCCAACAACTGCGTGGGCTGCCCACGATCATAAGCGTTGCAGGCCGCATTCAAGGCGCGGCGGCCGATCCAAAACCCTGAACCCTCGTCGCCGATTGCAGGGCCCCATCCGCCGACCTGAAACGTTTGCCCGTTGCGGCTGCGGCCGATAATGTTCGAGCCCGTTCCTGCGACGATCAGCACGCCCGCTCCGCCGGGAAAAGCGGCGTCGAGCGCGATCTCTTCATCGCCGCAGACAGCCACCTTGCCACTCACCGCACCGCCCAGCAGCGCCTCAATCCATTGACGAGTGCCGTGCAGTCGCAGTCCGGCGATGCCCATGCAGGTAGAGGCGATCTGGTCGAGGGGAACACCTGCCCGCGTCGAGACCGTGGCGAGCAGTTCGCCGAGCACCTTGTCCGACTCCTCATGCGCAGATCGTGTGGGCTTGATGGTTGCTGCTTCACCACGAGCGAGGATGCCCGTCTCGTCGGCGAGTGCACAGGTTGTTTTGGTGCCGCCCGCGTCAAGTCCCAGGTAGTAATTCATCGATAGCAATCATAATGCGGCGGACGGCAAGTTGGCGCGGGCGCGTTGCTCGAAATTAATGCGGCGACTGGATAAACACATCAACTTGCTGGCCAACATAGACCGGGAAGGAGGGAGGGGTGAATCGAAACTCCATCTGCAGCACCCGCACATCAACGCGCTCGGAATTTTGCCCGGTGAGGTTTTGTTTCGGAACCATGTAGGGCACGATGTGAACGAACTGCAGGGGGAAGCTGCGGGTCGAGTCGCCCTTCAACGTGGCGATAGCGTCGCTGCCAGGTCGCACGTGGGAGGCGTTAATCTCGTCGACATCCACGCGCACCATCAGGGAGTCGGTGTCGCCGAAAAGCACCGGCGAGGTACCGGCGGTACTCGATAAAAATTCTCCGACGCGATTATTGACTTGCAGTATTTTGCCGTCAGCCGGGGCGCGGACGGTGAGTTGGTCGAGCACCGCTCCCTGCTGGTTGCGAGTCGCGACAGAGGATTGCAGATTGGCCTGCTGTTCGCCGACCTGCGACCGGGCGTTGACCAGCTGCGCCTCGGCCTGGCGTTCCTGCGCGATGGCCTGCTGCCACCGCGCTAGGTCGGCGTCCCGCGCCTTGATGCTGGTGGTGTACTGCTGCTCCGAGATGATGCCTTCCTTGTGGAGACCTTCGTCTCGCTCCGCGATCTGCTTTGCGTCTTCATAAGTCGCGCGGGCGGTCTCGATGGCTGCTTTCGCGCTGTTGAGATTTGCCTCTTGAATTCCCACGGAGGATTTTGCCGTATTGACTTCGGCGCGGGACTTAGCCACGTTGGCGTCGGCGGTTTCGACCGCCGACCGCTGGGGACGGCTGTCGATGGAGTAGAGCTTGTCGCCGCGATGGACGGTGTCGCCTTCCTTCACATAGATGGCGGTCAGCTGACCGGATACTGGCGGCGCGAGATTGTAATTGCGATTCGACGCCTCGACGATGCCCGTGGCGGCAATAGCGTTTTCGTAAGGCGAAACGGGCGGGCTGGCGAGGGCAGCCACGTGCTGCACTTTGCGCCCGGAGACGACGACCCACACGATCACGATCGCGAGTCCGATGATGGGAATTAAAATGCTCAGTTTTCTTGTCATTGGCATCTGACGCCTCTGTGTTCAGTTGGGGTCTGTCTCATGCGGGAGGATGTCCGTGGAAGGCTGCGAATTCATTTTCGTGAATGGAGAGAATGTGGCCGTCGAGCATCTCGGCGATGCGGTCGCCAAAAGGAAAGATGCGGCTATCGTGGGTGACTACCACGATCGAGCGGTCGCCGATCAGCGCGGTGGAGCGAAACATTTTGAGCACCATCTGGCCGGTCTCGCCGTCGAGCGCGGCGGTGGGTTCATCGCAGACGATGAGGCGGGGTTCGGTAACGAGGGCGCGGGCGATGGCGACGCGCTGCTGCTGTCCGCCAGATAGAGTCGCAGGCAGGAAGTCGGCACGGTCCGTGAGTCCCACCTTGTCGAGGTAGAGGCGCGCACGGTCGAGCGCTTCATCATAGGGCTGCTTGTGAATGAGGAGCGGAATAGCCACATTTTCTGCGGCGGTAAGGGTTGGCAGCAGGTTGTATTGCTGAAAGATGAAGCCGATATTTTCGCGGCGAAAGGCGGTCTTGCCAGCCTGATCGAGCTTGTCTACCCGCACGCCGAACGCTTCAATCTCGCCGTCGCTGGCGTCGAGAATTCCGGCAAGTACGCTGAGCAGAGTGGTCTTGCCGCAACCGGAGGGGCCGACGAGCAGCAGCAGTTCCCCTTTGCGGACTTCGAAGTCGACCTGGTCGAGCGCGCGCACTTCGGTGCTGCCGACCCCGAAGCGTTTGGTCACACCGCGCAGGCAGGCAACTACATTGCTGTCCGGACCGCCACAGTTTGCGTCTGGTAAGTAGTCAGTTTTGATGAGGTCAGCCACGGAAGACCACCGCAGGTTCGAGTCTTACAACTTTTTGAATGCTGATCAGCGCCGACAGCAGGCAGATCGCCATGATAAGCACGAAGCTGAAGACAAGCAGTGGCCAAGGGGTCGCGAAGGCGATCTTGCTGTCTTGTCCCCCGGCAAGTAGGCCGAAGATGCCGCCCAATCCCGCGCCGGAGCCAAAGCCGACCAACCCGACGATAAGGGCCTGGAGCAGGATCATTTTGGTCAGGGTAAGCGAGTTCGTGCCCATCGCTTTGAGTGCGCCAAAGTACCGCTCGTTCTGGAGCGCGAATTGATAGAAGGTCTGCCCAACAATCGACATGCCCACGAGAAAGACCATGGCGAGCGAGATTCCGATGCTGATAGGGATACCGGTGTTTTTGAAGTAGTAGCCGATGGTGAGCCAGCGGAATTGCGTTTCGGTATAGGCCGTGAGCCCTGTCGTCTTCTGAATGTTACGGGTGACCTGATCGATGGGGACGCCGTCCACTGGCGCTGCCAGCACGTAATTCATCTGCTTGCGCTGCTGCGGCGCGTACTGCAGCGCGCGGTCATAGGCGGCGTAGACGAACGGGTAGGAGAAGAAATCGCGAGGCACATCGGCGATGCCGACGACCCGCGCCTGGGTGTCGTTCATCTCCAGGATGTCCCCGGGTTTGGGGTTATTGAGCTTTTCCTTTTCCGCATTGCCGATGATGACGGCCTGGTCCTGGGTGAGCAAATTACTGCTGCCGGAGAGCATCTTTGGGCGACCAAAAAAGGTGTCATTGTCGAGTCCGAAGAGACGTACGGTTTGGAAGTTTCCGTCTGGCAGATGGACGGAGACGAGCTGTAGCAGCAGGGGGACGGCCCACTTCACCCCATGCACGCTGCGCACGCGCTGCAGGTCCGTGTCGAGGAGGGGTTTACTCTCGTCGACACTGCGCAGTTGCGGATCGGTGACCCAGATGGGCGCGCCTACGACCTCGACCGCCCGCGCGGTGCGCAGCATCAGGCCGCAGAAGATCGATCCCTGCTGCAGGAACAGGAAGGACACGACCATCAGGCTGCTCACCAGCGTGAGATATTTCGACCGGTCTCCCATAAGCATCTTGACTGCTACGCGGAACATTGCACTCCTATTTCCTTGCGGCTGGTTGAGACGAGGTCTTGTCTTTCCCGACCGCTTTAGTACGGACCGTTTTAGCGGACTGCTCCTTGTATTCGGAGCGCATACCGCGAAGCGCCTGGATGGAAAATTCCGAGATGTGCTCGGAGGATTCACCTATGAAGGAAGGCTCGCGGAACGGCGGTTTATCGCTCAGGCTCGAATGCCGGTTGAAGTAGTGCGCGATACCGATTGCGTATCTAAGGTGGACGCATTGCCCGATGATGCTGCGAACGCAAAGGCCGCAAGTGCGCCCAGAGACGCCTGGTAAAAGGAGTGCGACGATCCCATACAGGCCTCTGCCAAGAGGTTCAAGGTAGTCTTTCATGACCATCTCGAAGGCGGGCCCCGGGGTCAACTGCTCACGCAGGACCATATTCCAGTGCTTATGGTTTTCGGCGAGTACCTGGCTGAGGAAGATCTCCACGTAGCGGCGGAGGGCCTCTTCGGCTGCTTCTGTGGTGCCCGCTGCGTGCGCATCGTCGCGTAAGGATGCGAGCTGCGAGGCGATATCGGTGGTTGGGGCGAAGCCGTAACGGAGGGCCTCCATGTGGAGGTTTTCCTTACTCCCGAAGTAGTAATTGACCGCCGCGAGGTTGACATTGGCAGCCAACGCGAGCTCACGGATGCTGGTTTCGCTAAATCCGCGCGTGCCGAAGAGGTCCAGCGCAGCTAGCAACAGTCGTTGCCGGGCGTCGATTGAATCCAGGGACGGCGCCGGAGAAGCACTCGTTGTGATCGCCTCGTTTGAAGAGAAGGCAGCCTCAGTCCTGTAATCAAACGTTCGTTTCATACGTTAGTTCTAAATACTACATGAGGAGGCGGGCGATGGCTAGGGGATGGCTAGATAATCGTCGATCAGGGAGGCGCTAAGCGACGCGGTCAGGGATGCTGTTTGTGCTGCGCTGAATCCCGCGCTACCGGGATTATTGGATGCGGCGAGAACCCGTGGCCCGCTCTGTGCCCCCGGGATAGAGAAGGTGGGAACGCGGGCCAGGGCGGCGCTGATGATTTCGGGGTCCATGGGCTTGGCCAACAGGTATCCCTGCACCAGATCGCAGCCAAGGTCCTTAACCCGTTTCAGTTCACCGGGAGTTTCGACTCCCTCAGCGATGACGCGCTTGTTCAGATTGGCTGCCAATTGGATAATCATCCGCACAACTTCGGTCTGACGGTGATTCTCTTCCAGGTTGTGTACGAAACTCCGGTCGATCTTGACCGCGTCGAAGGGAAAGTCGAGCAGATAGCTGAGCGAGGAGTAGCCAGTACCAAAGTCGTCAAGGTAGATTTCAACGCCTGAGGTCCGGGCGCCCTCGAGCACCTGCTTTACTGATTCGAGACCGCTGATCAGCACAGATTCGGTGATCTCAAGCTTGAGGAGCTTGGGGTCGAAGCGGGTGGTGCGGATGATATTGCGGATATCGTCCAGCAGATTCGGATCGGCAAACTGCGAGGCCGAGACGTTCACACTCACGCTGAAATTGGAATGATGGAGAGAGTTCCAGTTGCGGACCTGGGTGCAGGCCAGGGTCAGTACCTGCATGCCGAGTTCAAGGATCAGGCCAGTGTCCTCGGCCACCGGGATGAATTCAGCCGGGGAAACCAGCCCGCGGACTGGATGACGCCAGCGCGCGAGCGCCTCAAAGCCGTCAATGCTTCCGCCGGAGAGGGAATAGATGGGCTGGTACCAGGCCGAGATTACTCCCTCTTTAAGGGCTTGCCTGAGGTCTGTTTCTAGGGCCAGTTCAGCGTTGACGCGAGTCAGCATCGCAGGGGCGAAGGTGCGCGCTCTTCCTTTTCCCATACCCTTCGCTTCATACATGGCGCAGTCCGCGTTCCGCAGTAGTTCGTCGCCATTTGAAGCCTGGTCTCCCAGCACTATACCGATGCTGGCATTAAGGTGGGTAACTCGACCCTCTAGAGTGAGCGGGGTCTGCAGGTCGTCGATCACGGCGCGAGCGATGTCTTTAGCTTCCTGTTCACCGATGATGTCTTCAATGAGGACGACGAACTCGTCTCCGCCCAGCCGGGCGAGGATGTCCTGTGGGCGTATAGAGGCGCGGATTATGCCGGCAGCCTGGATCAGAAGCCGGTCGCCGTAAGCGTGTCCGAGGCTGTCGTTGATGACCTTAAAGCGGTCAAGGTCCACGAAGAGTACAGCGAAGGTAGTCCGCGATGTGGGAATGCGGCCCTCAATGCAGCGCGCGAGCTCGCGCAGCAGCAGCGCTCGATTTGCCAGGCCGGTTAGCGAGTCGTGCAGGGAGGCGCGCTCCAGCCGCGCGTGCGCGGCGTGGAGTTGCGACTCGCGCAGACTCGTGCGGCTGGCGAAAAGTACAAAAGCAGCGCCGAGAGCCAGCATACCGAGAACCGGCCGGTGGCTGGCGAGCAATCCGCCCGCTCCAATGGAGATCAGGGCCAGTGAAAAGGCGCCTACTCCGTGCAGCCTGGTTCGGAAGGCCTCCGCCTTGAAAGACAGCAGCGTAGCAGAGCGCCGTTCTCGAATGAAGTGAAGGGCGAGAACACTGAAGACGGCTAGAGGGATGGTCCAGAGCACATCTGCAATGCTGCCGGGTGGAAAGCCATTGCCGCTGGCGCTCTCTCCAATGGCCGAACAGATCGCATAAATGCCCAGATAGATCGTGAGGTTCCTGAAAAAGTCCTTTTCGCGCCCCGTGGCGACAAGATATCGCAACGCGGAGGCTACGAAAAGAGAAAGGCTTTGAACGCCGTATGCCAGCGCCACAGAAATCAGCGAAGGTCTTGAGAACATGAGTACATAAAGCACTGAAACGGAGACGCATGCCTGGCCGATGTCGAGCCACGGCACCCAATCCTGGGTTGTCTCCTGGGTATTTGAAATGACAACGAATATTGGAAAAGCGAAGGCCATCCAAAGAAAGTCGGCGAACGATGGATAGACGGGTGGGTGTCCGCTGAGCAGGATGACGAAGTAGCAGATTTGGGCGGTGATCCAAATCAGGAAGGCAAAGCTGAGTTGTTGCCAGAGGCGGCGGAAATATGGAGTCGGCGCGTGGTCCGCCTCGTGCAGACACAGCACCATCGCTATCAGGGGAGGAAGGGTTTGAATCGCGTTCGACAGCAGGATAGGTGACCGGAAAAGTAGCAATATGGCAACGTGTGCAGCCGTGACCAGCAGAATAGCGACGAAGATGGCGCGGCGTTTCATGGCTTGACCCGGCCATGATTAAGGCCCTCGAAAGCCCAACCATAACGTGGATGACTCTGTTTCTCTCTCGAGTGATGACGGGAGCCTGCGAACCATACGGACTGTTCGAAAGACCGCCCCGCCCTTGGGCGCAGTTTTTCGCAAGCGTCTGACGGCTTGCCGGGCCGGACCACAACCTGCCTCGATGCCCCGGCAGACGCGCCGTTTAGAGGAGACATGCTTCGCCACTCAAAGAGCACATACCTACCCCATGCTCTTATATCGGCTTTATGTCTGGATTCCTTAGCATAGGTGGGCTAAGGTCTGGTGCTTCCATAAGCGCTTCGGTAGCGGGCACGGTCTGCACTTCGGGCGCATGGCGGGAGTGCAAACTTACGAGGCAGGTTCCGGCCTGTGTCGGGCCGTTCTACTGTAGTCCCTGAAGTTTGGGCTGATTAGCAGCCTGTAACTTTTGTGAGATTTCGTTCTCTCGAGTGGCGTCTTCCAGCCTGCCTACACCGCGATAGGCTTGCCCAAGAAGGCTATGGGTCATGAAGTTTCCCTGGTCCATTGCCTCTGCACGTTCCAGATAGAGCAGCGCATTTGCGGGTGACTGCAACTTGAGCAGGGTCTTGCCGAGCAAGATGTATGGCCCGGTCGCGTTGGGTTCAAGCAACACGGCCCTTTGCAGGAACTGCCTGGCCGTCTCGTAGTTGCCCAGGCGCAGATACGCATCCCCGAGCCGGTCATAGACCCCGGGCTCGAGGGGGTTGCGGGCGCGTTCGCTCTCAAACTCGGCTACTGCTTCGTCAAGGTGGTTGCCTGCGAGCGCCGCTTCGCCCAGCAGACCATGCGCCAGCGGGATCTGTGGATCGAGTTCGATGGCCTTATGGGCATACTGCTGGGCGATGGGCACATAGTCGCGCCTCAGAAGCATCCGGGCCGCGAGCAGATAGGAACGGGCAGAGTCGGGTTCAAAGCCGTACTGAGCGGCGAATGAGCGTCGCGCGTCATCGTAACGGCGAGTGTCCAGGTAGCAAAGGGCGAGCACATAGTTTGGATCGACCCTGGTCTGCGGGCCCCACTGTTGCGCTTTGAGGAGCAAAGGGATGGCATCGGCTGGTTTGCCCAATCTGAATAGGGCGAGGCCGCGCATCTGTAGAGATTCAACGTCTTGCGGGTCCTGGGCGGCTGCTGCGGCAAAGGCGGCCTCCGCCTCGGTCAACCGGTCCATCGCATAGTACGCCTGCCCCTGAAGGCGCTTGACGCCAGCCGGAATCGGCTGTTCCACGGTCATGAGGTCGAGTTGTTTGAGCGCTTCCGTGAACCGGCCCTTGTCTATCATTCGTTGTACCTGGTTGAGGGAAGAGCTGGATGCCGGGGGAGCCGGGGTTGCCCCGGCTGGAGCAGTGGGTACTGTGGTGAGAGACGGCGGACTGGGCTCCTCGGATTGCGGCCGCGCGGTCCTGGCTGTGGCAAAGATTATGACGAAGGCCACAATGACTTCGGTAAGGAGTGGCCAGCTGATAGCGCGAAAATAACAAACACAAGACCGGGACATGGGTGGAGCACCTTGAGCGAGGATACCGTGCCGGCCGCCGCACCGGAAGGAGGGCGAACTCATAGCCGGCGACGAAGAGCCCGGTGCGCTTTCCTCGCTCCCCACGTAAACTTCTATGTGCATGAGTGCTCTTCTTACGTTTGTGTTCCTGCTCCAGACATCGCAGCAGATTCACTCAGGCGATGTTGCCTTCCATGCAGGATTCGCAGCTATGAAGAGCAACGACCTGCCTCGCGCTGAGTCCGAATTCGCAAAAGTCGTTCGGCTCATGCCGGGTTCCGCAGCTGGCCATGGAGCTCTGGGTGCCGTACTGTTGGCCGAGGGTAAATTAGCTGCCGCCGTCCCCGAGCTGGAGAAGGCGCATCGTCTCGACGACAGGGACCAGACCACCACGTTGAACCTTGCAAATGCTTACTGCTCGCAGCGCCGATTTGCCGACTCCGTTACGCTGTTTCGCTCGCTTCAACCTGCTGTGACGCTGAGCGCCGAGTCGACGCTCGCCTACGCGACCAGCCTTGTGGGTACCGGCAAAGTGCAGGACGCGACCCTGAAGTTGCAAAAGGCGGCCACCGCAAACCCCGAAAATGCCCCACTCCATGATGCGCTGGGGGCAGTACTTGCTCAGCAGCAAAGATATGATGAGGCGCGCGCTGAGTTGGAAAAAGCTCTGACCCTGGATCCGAACTCTTCCTCCGCCCATTTTCACCTCGGCTCACTCGACCTCGTGGAGCAGAGACTTCCGGAGGCAGTGGACGAGTTGCAGGCAGCCGGGAAACTTGCGCCCAACGATTTGAATATTTTGCTGCAGTTGGGGCGGGCGCAGATTGCTCAGCGGCTTGATGAAGATGCGTTAGAGACACTGCGGCACGCTCACCGGATCGCGCCCTCGTCGGTCGACGCAACCTACTCGCTGGCGCTGGCGCTACAGAATGCGGGTGAGACAAAAGAAGCTGTTCCGCTGTTTGCCGTAGCGGCCTCCGCTCGGCCCGGGGATGCCCAGGTGCTGACCAACTATGCACTTGAGCTGGTTCAGGATGGTCAAGCCAGGCAAGCGGTGCCGATTTATGAACGGGCATTGAAGCTCGATGCGGCTAACCCCGTGCTGCTGGAAGACCTGGGTGTGGCGTATTTACAGCAGAGCGACCTCGATCATGCGATTGCCGAGTTCAGGGCGGGGCTTGCGCTTCCCAACCAGGGCGGCGCGCAGGCGGCTGCGCTGCACTACGATCTGGGTCTGGCGCTGAAACTAAAAGACAGATTGCCCGAAGCGGTCGCCGAACTTCTTTTGGCAGAAGCAGCTAACCCTAGCCTGCCCGATCCGCCTTATACCCTCGGAGTGCTCTACATGCAGACCGGCGAGTTTGCCAAGGCTGCCGAACAGATGGAGGCCGCGGTCAGGATGCGTCCTGAGAATGGCGACGCCTGGTCGGTGCTCGGCAGTACTTACCGGCAGATGAATGTGCCCGGCAAAGCAGTTCCCGCGTTGCGCCATGCTATAGAACTGTTGCCAAATCAACCGGGATCACACATTACTCTTGCGGCGATACTTGCTCAGCAGGGCGACCAGGCTGGAGCCGCTGCCGAGCGAAAGATTGCGGCCGAGCTGAGTCGCATAGCCGTGAGCAGGCAGCGCTCCGACTTCGCACTGGGCACTGGGACCGCGTTGCTCAAGATCGGTAAGGTCGAGGACGCTGTGACTCAACTGAGGCTCGCTGTGGCCGCTGATCCGGGCTATGCCACACCTCACCGCATGCTGGCCGATGCCCTTGGCCGCCAGGGCAATGCGGCGGAGGCGGCGCTCGAACGCCAGAAGGCAGACAGGCTCGATCGGGAGCGGGCGGAGCAATCCGTCAAACAACCTGGACCTTAGCCAAACATCTGAGGCGCGAGACCGACGACGCGTCCGGCTTTGATCGTGTCATCTTCCGACTGCCCAAACCTTGCTGCGCCATAGCCCAGTAGCGGCGCACAGTCGTAGACTAACGAAAACGGCAGGCCTTGTCTGGCTAGCGGCTTCGCTAGCCAGCGAGGCGATCATTTACGGGCAGAGGGCTTTCACGGGCCGCTACAAGGTTCCAGGAGTGTGTTTGAGTTCGTCACGCAGGACATTTCTTCGGTCACTTTCCGCCACAGCGCTGGTGCTTACTCTGGAAGACGTACTCGCTCTGGCCGGGGCCCAGGCCCAGGCAACCGGTATGGTGGCGCAACGTCCGGCATATGATGCAAAGCCGCAGCCGCCTCCTCCAGGCCTGCCCTCTACAGTCGCAGGAACTCCGCTGGGCGTCTCGTTCGTCGATGTAGCGCTACAGTCCGGGCTGAACGCGAAAACCACTTACGGCGGCGAACACAAGAACAGGTACTTGCTTGAGACCACAGGTTGCGGAGTAGCATTCTACGACTATGATCACGATAACTGGCTCGATATTTTCCTGGTCAACGGTACTCGGTTGGAAGGCTTTCCAGCAGCGAAGGCGCCCACCAACCATTTGTTTAAGAACAACCGCGACGGTACCTTCACCGACGTCACTGTAAAGGCTGGGCTGATACACGGTGGATGGGGCCAGGGTTGCTGTGTAGGCGACTACAACAATGACGGCTGGGACGACTTATTTGTAAGTTACTACGGTCAGAATGTCTTGTATCGCAATAATGGTAATGGCACTTTTACTGATGTAACGAAGAAAGCCGGCATGGTGCAGTCGAAGATCCGGTGGAACTCCGGGTGCGCATTTCTCGACTACGATCGTGACGGCCACCTTGACTTGTTTGTCGCTAACTACATTGATTTCGACATAAAGACCGCCCCATTGCCGGAGGCCGCTAACTGTGTCTATAAAGGAATTCAGGTAGCCTGCGGGCCACCGGGCCTGCAAGGTGGGAAAAATATCCTCTACCACAACAATGGCGACGGAACATTCACCGATGTCTCCGAGAAAAGCGGCATCTGGAACACAGTCGGGACTTATGGTCTCTCGGTCGCCGTGTGCGATATGGACGGGAATGGATGGCCTGATATCTATGTTGCAAATGATTCCACGGCTGCGACCTTCTACAAGAACCAGAAGGACGGTACCTTCAAGGATGTAGCGATCGAGTCAGGAATAGCCTACTCCCCCGACGGCAAGCCGCAGGCCGGGATGGGTGTATCCATAGGCGACTTTAATCGAGATGGGCTCTTCGATATAGCTAAGACCAATTTTGCCGGCGATACAGACTCCCTGTATCAAAACATGGGCTCAGGCGCCTTTGAAGACAGGACCTACCTTGCCGGTCTCGGCGTCAATACACGTTTGCTCGGCTGGGGTGTGGGCTTCTTTGACATGGACAACGATGGATGGCTTGACCTGCTGATTTGCAATGGCCATGTTTATCCAGAGGTTGATGGTACTCAAGTTGATGCGCCATATAGGCAGCATAAGTATCTGTATCGCAACTTGCGTAACGGCCAGTTCGAGGAGGTCACTAACCAGGGCGGGCCCGGGATTACGGCTCCCGCGCCGGCGAGGGGCTGCGCCTTCGGCGACTTCGACAACGACGGCGACGTTGATGTCATCGTGAACTGCGTGAACAGCCTGCCTCAGTTGCTGAGGAACGACTGCACGCTTCCGGGTAACCGGGTACGCAACTGGATCAAGATCAGGACGGTCGGTACTAAGTCGAACCGCTCAGGCATAGGTGCCCGGATCAGCATTATCACGCAGCCTGCACCGGACGCCAAGCCGTTCATTCAAATTGAGGAAGTAAGGAGCGGCGGCAGCTATTACTCTCAGAGTGATTTTAGAATCCACTTTGGTCTCGACAGGGCAGATAAGGCGGATGCTGTCGAAATCAGATGGCCCTCTGGCGCGGTGGACCGGCTTACCAGACTTGCTGCAAACCATCTTTATGTTATCCAGGAAGGTGGAAAGATTCTTGAGGCTATAGCGATGGGCCCAGGCTCTGGCGTGGCACAAATGGGGACAAAGTCATAGTGGCTAAGATCCTGGTAAGCTGCGGCCGCGTTATAACTGCGGTGTTACTAATATCTGTCATCTCTCCCGACGGGGTCAGCCAATCGCCCTACCCGCCAACCTCTGATCATCCAGGTCCGGCCTGGTTCGTCGACATGGCCGGCCAGGCGGGGATAGCAGTCCGCAATGTGAACGGCGGCCTGGAGTCAAAACGCTACATCATAGAGTCCACCGGTTCTGGAGTGGCGATCATCGACTATGACCGGGATGGTTGGCCCGACATTTTTATCGTGAATGGCTCTACTCTGCCTAACCAGAAGATGCCTGGGCCTTCAGATAAGCCGACAAGTCACCTATTCCATAACAACCATGACGGCACCTTCACCGATGTAACTAAAAAGGCCGGCCTGGCTGCTACCGCGTGGGGCCAGGGTGCGTGTGTTGGTGACTACGACAATGACGGATACGACGATCTTTATGTCACCGGCTATGGAAAGAACCGGCTATACCATAATCAGCGGGACGGTACCTTCAAGGAAGTGGCGGAGCAGGCCGGTGTGGCGGGCAGCGGCAAAGAGTGGGGTACCGGCTGCGCATTCATCGACTACGACCGCGATGGAAAGCTTGATTTAGTGGTTGCGAACTACGTCCACTTCGATCTGGCAAAGACGCCGGCCCCAGGGCAAGCCGCATCCTGCAACTGGAAGGGTGTAGCTGTTATGTGCGGCCCGCGTGGACTTGATAGCGCACCCAACCTTCTCTTTCATAACCTGGGCAATGGCAAGTTCGAAGACGTGAGTAAGACAAGCGGCATTGAGAAAACTACAGGCCACTATTGCTTCTCGGTCACAACGTTGGATTATAACGACGACGGATGGCCCGACATATACGTCGCGTGCGACTCTACGCCCGCGATACTATATCGCAATAACCACGATGGTACCTTTACCGATGTTGGCGCCGATGCCGGAGCGGCATTCAATGAGGATGGCCGCGAGCAGGCTGGCATGGGTTCCACGGCTGCAGACTATGATGGGGACGGAAGACTCGATCTATTCAAGACAAATTTCTCTGATGACACGTCAACGCTCTACCACAACAATGGCGACGGCACCTATACAGATGTTACGTTTGCGGCTGGGCTTGCCATCAATAGCGACGCTTTGGGTTGGGGCACGATGTTTGCCGACGTGGACAATGATGGCTGGCCCGACCTGCTTGTGGTGAATGGTCACGTGTATCCAGAGGTCGATTCGGAAAAGCTGGGAGCTGCCTACCGCGAACCGCGGTTCCTTTATTACAACCTTGGCAATGGCAAGTTCAAAGATGTAAGCAAGTCCTCAGGGCCCGGACTAGTTACGCCCCAATCGGGTCGGGGTCTAGCCATCGCCGATCTGTTCAATGACGGCCGGCTTGAGGCTGTCGTTAACAACCTCAGCGACGTGCCCATGCTGCTTGTGAACGTTGCTAAAAACCCCAATCATTGGATAGGTCTGCAACTTATCGGAACTAAGTCAAATCGTGACGCTATCGGTGCGCGGGTGACTATTCATGGACCGAAGCGCAACTGGGTCGATGAAGTCCGCAGCGGTTCAAGCTATAATTCGTCCAGCGATCTTCGCCTTCACTTCGGACTGGGAGCTGGCACAGCGATCAAGAGCATCGAGGTGCGCTGGCCTGACGGCGAAACAGAATCCTTTCAGCCCCCGGCAAATGTAGATTCCTACATCACGCTAACTGAAGGTAATGGCTCCCGTGGTTATGAACGGCATGCACAATAGCTTGATGCGATGGAGTTACAAGTATGTGTGATCTATCAACCATCCTGAATGAAGTAAGTCTCAACAACATATGAGATCTGTGCACCACTTTTCCCCTGAGGTGACAGTTCTGCAGACCCGCCCTTCGAGCACCATAGTACCTCACCCCGCGTAATCATTCCCTGATTCTGCGTTCCGGTTGATGTTGGACGGAATCAGCAATTTTCTACAATCCATGCACCGTCTTAGCATGGCAATGAAGGTGGTACCTGGCGAACGTGCACGTGGTTAGGCATCAGGCAATACGCCAAACCTCGCCCCCGCCTTCGAGGTTTGCGCGGCAAGCAGATCGAGGTAAATCTCGTGGTCGTCCCTGGAAGAAAATCGCTTCCCGGTTTCCGGCTGAGTCACGTGATGTGAAGACCGGCAACCACAATGCGGGCCACACGCCCCATGCTGGAACGTAGCACCAGGAACGAGCAACCGCCAATTGAAAGCATCACCAATGCCGAGAATGTTTACAAAATATCCAAATAATGGTCGGGGAGAGAGGATTTGAACCTCCAACCCCCTGGTTCCGAACCAGAGTTATGTCATGAAGGCTACCGGTTTATAATGAGCAGTTTGAGGGCCGTTCAGAATCAACGTCCCTGTGGAAGTTTATTGAATTCTGGAGAATCCGCTACATATTGGATGCTCTCGCCGCATCAATTTCGACTACAGAACCGAAGCCCTCTCTTCGCCAAAGTGGCGAGGCCTTCAGCCCATAAAGTTCGATTGTCGACTCCTCTACTATTGCGCAGCAATAGCGCCTCGCGAACCCACTCGGCCAGACGCATCCCGGCCACACGCGCACGTTCCTCCAGCAACGCGAACTCCGCCTCGCTGTCCTTCGTGCCGACTGACTTTGTACGGAGCGGCGGCTTCATGCTGCACCGCCAGAGAGGATTTTCGGGGAGAGGCCACATGCTCGTCATGCGTTGCTCAACATCGGGCAACGGGGCCGGAGGCGGACTAAGGGGTTGAGACTCATATGGTTCCCCGTCAGCAACGTGCGCTCACCTCTAGGGTAACGCCAACATAGATATTTCTGTCTATTAGCTACTGTTTTCAGCAAGTTCCCCAAGCGTAACTTTCAGTTACTCCACAACATCCGATCCGGGGTGTTGTGTCACCTACTTCCAATGCCGTAGGCAGCGCGCTCTTGATCGAAACGATGCATCTGACAACCGACATGCCAGAACGACTCAAATGAAGAACGAGACAACGATCCATGCTCCAACAGCTGTTACGATCCCGAGATAGTACCTTCCCGAGGACGATGTGCTCTCCTCGTCGCTCACGTGCATCATGCCAACAGTGAAAATGACCATCAGGAGAAGCACTTCGACGGCGATAACCGCTTGTGCTCCAAGGGGTCGTGGTCCGAACGATCTATACCTGAGCGCCGCCCACCTGAGCTGAACAAGTGCGTGGAACACACTGAGGATAATAGACAGAGCAACGATTGCTCCAAACGGCCACTTCTTCAGTTCAAGTTTCATCTTCGGTCCCGCCGATTCGCTTTGATGCAGCTAATTTGTCAGTTGGAACCAGGTCTCTTATCCTTAGGAACTTCTGGTTTGTGCGCCTCCGGCTTGGCTGTCAGCAGGTTCTTCGCTACACCGCCGGTGACTTCGATGGCAGCTCCAGAGACCTTTTTCACAACCTCGGACGCAAGCGTGCTTTTCGAGTCCCTTCGCTACCTTGCCGGTAGCGGCTGCACCAGCGGCGTCGGCAATGGCAGCCTTCGGATCAAGAACCTTTTGTCCGTTAAGCTTCCGCTCGACGGCTCCGCCAATGAGATTGGCCGCTAATTGTCCCCCAACTTTAGCCGCAACCCCCAACTCTGCCGCGTCTCCAATCGGGCCCGCGATAGCTCCCGTGATGCGTCCGGCTAACGCCGCCGCTCCGATCTTGTATGGGCTGAGCGTCTCTCCCTTCAGATATTCAGTACCAGCTTCAGCGAGCGCACCTAACCCGGCACCAAGAATTGCCGTGCAAACCGGCCAGCAGTGACCATCCTTGTCGGCTTTAGAAAGAGGATTGTTGCCCATGTATCCGTATAGATTCAGAGACTGCGGATTGTCGAGTTGTGAGTACGGCACAGCCTCTGGTTTATCCGCCCAGTCTGGGCTCATCCAGCGGCCAATGCTCGACGCGTAGTATCTCGCACCGAAGTAGTCGTTACCGGATTCGAAGTCTCTTTCTTTGCCGGTAAAATGGTGCTCGGTCGCGTCGTAGCCGGAAGCGACCAGGTTGTCTCCGAAGGGAAGACTTTGGTACGTTCCGTCTATAGTCCCGGCCGCGGCAGTTTCAATGCGCCGGGTGCCGAGCGGGTCTGCCAAGTGGAAGTGCAAGCCATTGATGTCGTAAGTTGCGTCTAGGTGGGCGCCGGCCCAGACGTTCGAGTGCAGCCACGTGCCAGAGCCATTCAGTTCAGTCACCTGATCGCCGCTTTGATCGAGCAGATATTGGTTCGTTAGCATGAACCCTGACGCCACTCCTGGAGCTGCGCAGACCGCTCCTGCCGCTGGAAACCCTGCTCCGGCGATGCTTGCTTTTGCTACTCGCACTCCAAGAGCGTTGTAGACGTACTGGGTGTAGTAATTGACTACCAGGCGATTCAAAGTGTCATAGTAAAAGGCCCAATTCTGCCGGGAGTCGACTGCTCGAAGGCGCGCGGCGTGAATGCCATTTATGATTCCACCAATAAGGTCACATGGGTCTCTCAATCAGCCCCTATCGCTTATTCGGCACCGACTGGATTCAGGTATGACTTGGCGGGTGGAGTCTGTCGTTGTCATGATGAGTGAGGTACTAAACCCTACTCGTGCGTCGGTGGAGTCAAGCCATTTATGAGCACCTGTAGAGCCATCTGCCTCACCCAGAGGTATTGAGAGCACTCTTGAACGCCGCATCGAATTTGTCATTGCCGATGATCCCGAACGCGCAATTTGCGCCATGAAATGTCCCGTTCGGATCAAGGTGATTGGCCGCATCGTCCGTGCCATGAGCTTTTCGTGCTACTTCTGCTAGAAGGCGGGTGCCGCCATCGCCTTCTGGAAGTCACTCTGCCCGTCAGGGCCGACGGTCGCGACGGATTGAGTGAGCTTGATTGCGATAACTAGATCGACGCCAAGCGGGGTCGCGACATGAAGATGAGGCACACGCACCTCATTCTGGGTACTATATCCCTATTCTCCCGATGCGGAGGCAGCATCGCCCTTGGGATACTGACTCAGGGTCGGATTTTCAGGGTCGGGACAGACAGCGAGACTGCCCCGGAAGAACGCGGCCGTCACCGACCTAAAACGTGTCGCCCAGATGCTGAATCACAAGGGGGTCCGCTTTCAGTCGGGCGTCATATGGGATGGTTTTTCCATTTGTGATAAAAATCTTGTGGCAATCCGGTGTAAACGCAGTCGCCATGACGCACACATCATAGAATCCAGGCTCTAGTTGGACATCGAATAGTCCCGCCGCGTCGGTCTCGCGCATGACGTCAGAACGAGCGGCTGGCCTATTCTGCCCTGACGGGTCTGAATGGAGCAGCAGATGTGCACCCTCTATGACGGCCCCCTCTGAGTCCAAGACTTGGCCCTTAATTCTTCCTGGAGAGGTGGCAGTCGCCACAGAACAGCACAACGCAAAAGTTACAGCCACAAGCCAGAACTTCAATACTTTTGATCGCATCGGGCCTCTCTTTCTTAGAAGCAGTGAGACAACACCCAACCGGACTGCTTTTGGTTCAAGGGGCTACCTGTATCCGGGCCGAAACCCGTAACCGGACTGAGCTGGTGTCCAAGCTCATGCAGAAGGAGGAAGCCACGGAATTGACCTTGTGTCCAAAATCGACCGATGGGCCTGCTTTACCTTGCGTGGGCGTGTAGTTCATGTATGGCCCATCTGAGTTTACGAAGACGTGGCTCGGGTCGATGGTTGCGGCACCGGTTGTCGGATCGGGTAGATGCAAGAATCGATACGTAGTGCCGCTCAGAGTCTCTGCCCCTTGTCCACCATAGAATTTGTTGCACTTCTTTCGTTGAAGTGCTTTTTTGGCGGCGTCTAATCCGTCCTGTAGAGGACCGCAGTACTTCGAGGCGGTGCCGGGAACAGTCTGTGCACAGCCACCTCTAGGCGTTTGCGTCTTCGGCTGGTCGACAGCCTGCGCGGCCCCGGCAGCAATTGCGCCACCGGCGATGGCAGCGCCGAGGCCAGATCCAGCAGCAGCAGCGCCCTCCGTACCAGCTACGCCAGCTGCCTGCACGGCAGGCCTTAATAGGAGCCCTATGGCGTGTCCCGGATTGGCTGCGGGCGTTGCTAATACAGACTGGGCAGAATCACCAAGCGCCAGTCCCAAGTGTTCACCGAGGAATGTTTCTATATCAGGTGCGAAATAGATTGCGGCAGCTACTCCAGCGCCGATGAGAAGCGAACTCCACCAAGACTTTCCGCTGGGATCGGTGATGTCGATGGGGTCATTCCGTCCATACGGATACCTGTTCCACGACTGCGGATCATCGGGCGAACCGGCCAGAGGATCCGCCGAGCAGAACGTTCCCGTGCGGCTGTTGTAGTAGCGAGCAAGGGAGTAGACCAGGCCGCTTTCCGAGTCTCGTTGATAGCTGGTGAATATCCATTTGTTCGAAGTGCCGGATTGATACCACGACTCGCCGAACGGGAAAGTTCCGTCCTGAGTTGAGATGGATCCGCTGCCATTCGTCGTCAGCCGGACAGATAGACTGTCCTGATGATAGTAGGTCGTTATGCCCCCGCTGATCATGGCCAGCAGCCCGGTCGTCGCGCCGCCCGCAGGGTTGTAGATGTACTCCCGTGAAGGAGACGTCGGGGCCTCGCCGTTGTCGTATTCGGCAATCACCGAGGAGCCTGCGAAGACACTGACAGTTGTCGTCCCACTTTGCACGGATTTGACTACCCGCAATCCATTTCCGTCATAGGTGTAGCTCGCCGCTCCCCCAATTCCGCTGAAGGCCGTCATCCGGTTCTCACCGTCATAGGTCATGTTGTTGGGCGGGGAAAGCGGCTCCACGGTCATGTTGCCGCTCGAGTCGAACGTGTAGCCGGTGGGCTGATTGTTCGACCCAAAACTTAGATTGCTCGACGGCCCACTTCCCGCCGTGACCGCCTGGTTCAGGCGGTTTCCATACCGGTCGTAGCTCTCAGATAGTCCCCATTGCGGGTAACCAGAGGAGCCGTTGGTCTTAGCCGAGATCAACCGTCCCATCGAATCATACCCGTAATTGGCGGTGCGACCGCCATCGGCACCGTCCAGAAACAGATCATCGGTTCTATCCGTGTCGAATGAGTCGTTTACAAGCGTTTTGAAGTAAATACCCCTGTTGATACTTATTGAATTCTGGTGACGCCGCTACATTTTGGAGGCTCTCGCCGCTTCAATTTCGACTACGTGCATCGACCTGTGTCTGTCGCTCTCCTGCGGGCTCCCCTCCCTTTCAATAACCTTCGTGCTCACTCTCTTGGTACGCAGCCGTGGCTTCATAGAGCACCCCCTAGATGAGTTCTTGGAAGGGAGTTCGGAGGCGGGTCGCACACTGCATGCGCGTTGCTCAACATTGGGCAGCAAGGCCGGCTAAGGGTCTGCAGTCATAGAGTTCCCCACAGCAACGCGCGCTCACTTACAAGGTACCCCCTACACCTTTTTCTATTAGCAGCCTGTTTCAGCAACTTTCCCGAGAGGAACTTTTAGTTACTCCGTAGCTCCCATTCTGGGTGACGCGTTCCTATTCAGCCGATGCGGAGCAGCGTACTCTTCCGCCCATATCCAGCAAGACGCCGGATGGATGCCATAGACGCCAACAAACCGCCCCGGAGAGCGGCTTGCTGGAGGTTCAGAGTATGCGCTATGGAACCTGATAGACAGTCAACTGCGAGTCAAGCAAAACGGCTAGCCGCTTTCCATCCCGAGACAGCGCGTAGGAATATACCTGCGTACTCAAGGGCACCTTCACTGTCAGCAGAGCCGTGCCGGTATGCATGTCCAGAAGCACGATGTCCCGGCCAACGAACTTGCCAGACATGTCGAGCGGTGGATGCCTGCCTTTCGCCTCTATCAGCTCCTCGACTACACGCAGAGACTGAGGGGATACTACGGGGCTGCTGCCGTCCAAGATACCCCGGTCGATATAAGCACCTTTGGGCGGATTGTAGGATGCCGAAGAGACGTTGCCTTCCCCGATAATCTCCAACGGGCTGTCGCCCTTCATGCTCGTGTAAATTATGTGCCCGTCGCCAAGTAGGTTGTACCGTGTGCATTCCAGCGTCGTCCACGGCGCATCCTTGCCCGTCTTCACATCCATTCGAGTGAACTGTGTTTGATAGCAAACCTTCGTCTATACAGTGATCGGAAAGACTACCGATTCATCGCCGAAAAGAACGGGCTTCCGGTTCACGCCTTCCGGCAGATTAAACGCTTTAAGCACTTGCAAGTTCGCCGCTTCCCGACCCCGCTACCCCATACGTAGTCGCTCAGTACGTTTGAATCCTGTGCGGCATCGTGGCCGTCCGCGTCAATTATTGTCAGGGGGTTATTTCTTGCGTATGCATACAGATTTAACGACTGGGGGTCTTCCAGCTTTGAGTACGGCACGGGCTCAATCTTGGCACTCCAGTCCGGGGACATCCAACGCCCAATCGCCGCGCCGTAATATCGTGCTTCAAAGTACTCATTCCCAGTTTCCGCATCGTGCTCTTTGCCGGTGAAATGGTGTTCGGTTGCGTCGTAGCCTGAAGTGACCAGATTGTCTCCGAAGGGAAGGCTTTGATATGTTCCATCTACAGTCCCCGCTGCGGCAGTTTCGATGCGCCGCGTGCCCAGAGGATGGGCCAATTGGAAGTGCAATCCATTGGTGTCGTAAGTAGCCTGGAGGTGAGCGCCAGCACATACGTTCGAGTGCGTCCAGGTGCCAGAGCCATTCAGTTCAGTCACCTGATCGCCAATTTGATCGAGCAGGTATTGGTTCGTTAACGAGAACCCGGAGGCGGCTCCTGGAGCTGCGAAGACAGCTCCTGCCGCTGGAAACCCTGCTCCGGCGATGCTTGCTTTTGCTACTCGCACTCCAAGAGCGTTGTAGACGTACTGCTCGTAATTCACGGGACTGGAGCCATACGCAACCGCACAAATTCTCCCCTCGCCGTCGTAGCGATAGGAATTCTTGCCATCCGTGGGTATGTTGCCCGCTCTGTCAGGGTCAAGACCCGTCGGAGCTGAGTAGGCAATTGGCGACGATTGACCTGAGTCTATATGTCACCATGTTGGAGTCGGTCTTGTCCGAGACGAGGACATTGTATGAATCAAGACCCTCCAGACCCATTCGATGAATAGCGTAGAGGAGGGTTCTTGATCTTGAAAGTCGAGGAGTAGATTGGTTCGGTATAGTTTCGTGCGTATGCTCTCTGGTTCACTGGCCTGTCTGGTAACGAATTGCGGCTAGTGATCCTTGATACGAATATCTTGCCGTTGCGTACTCTATCTGTGCCTCAGTTTGAGCTAGCTCTGCCTGACTGATTTCGACGATTGACGAGAGGCCGATCCGGTAACGAGTCTGCGCCAGATCAAATGCCGTGTTCGCTTGGGCGAGCAGTTGTTGCGTCACCGCGATGCGCTGAAAATTTGACTGCGCCTGGAGTACCGTGGTCCTTACATCGCGGGCTATCGTTTGGCGCAACTCTTCGACTCGCTTTTTCGCGGCTGCAGCTCTCAGGTCTGCTTCACGGGCTCGCGCAGAAAAGAGGAAGCCGTTGAAGATGGGAACGCTGACGTTTACGCCGGCAGCCCCGTACCAGGACGATGCGATCTGATCTGCTCTCACAGGGGTAGAGCCCGCCGTACCAAGCGCAGCGATTGTCGGACGGCGAAGATCATGCTCTGCGGAGGAAAATTTCCTGGCCGCTTCGAATTCCTCATTGAGCGCAGTCAGGTCGGGCCTGCTGTTGAATGCCTGGGTCACCAGAGGTTCAGCATCAAGCGGCGCGAGCGCAGGTGCATTCCCGGTGTCGTCCACGAGCGTGTAGTTGGTTGGCCGCTCGCTTCCCAGCAGCGCGTTCATTGCCGCCATCGACTCCTGGTTCTCGTTCTGAGCATCAAGCAACAACAGTTTCGCCTGGGCCAGGTTCACACTGGCGAAGCTCAGATCGAGCGTCGACTTGAGCTTCGCGCCGGTCAAGGCATTTACCTGATCTGTTGTGGTCTGGCGGGCAGAGACCGTATCGCTGGCAACCTTGAGGACCGCCTGAGTCCCCAATGCCCGATAGAACGCTTCATCCACTGCGATTACTACGTCGGCCGTAGTAGCCGCCTCTTGGCTGGCTTGAGCTTGTGCGCGGAGGGCCGCGCTGCCGACCAGGCTGCGCGTCCTACCGAAATCCGCGATGAGTTGACTTACGGTTACTCCACCCGCAGCACGCTGGTAGACAATAGGATTGTTCAGAGCACCCGCGGTGATGCGACTGCCTTCATGGGAATCGACAGCGGTCAGGTTTCCTGTGATCGTCGGTAGTTCCGCGGAGCGCGCCTCGCGGGTGACTTGTCCTTCCGCAAGCGCCGTAAGACGGGCAACGGCAATCCGCGGATTATTTCGAATGGCTAATTGTTCCGCCTCCTGTACCGTGAGCGAACCGGTCGGAGCCTGAACCGTTTGCGCACGCGCCACCCAGGACGTGAGCGCGAAGATCGAGAGGCAAATGAGAGATTTCTTCATAGCGTTGCTCCGTCTTGAGGAGCCGGAGTCGCCAGATCCTCTTCTTTCCCATGCACCCAAAGGTAAGCCGCAGGCACCACGAACACCGTGACTAGAACGGATACGGTCAATCCCCCGATGATCGCTCTCGCCAGCGGTGCATACTGCTCGCTGCCCGCTTCCAGGGCAAGGGCCATGGGTATCATTCCTAGAATCGTCGCGAGTGAAGTCATCAGCACGGGTCGCAGCCGAACGCGGCAAGCTGTCGCGACTGCCTCCCGAATCGGCATGCCTATTTTGCGGAGGCTCCTCGTGAACTCGACAATCAGGATCGAGTTGGAAACCACGATGCCGGTCATCATGACGACACCCATCAGGGACATCACGTTCAACGTAGTCTTAGTTAGCAGCAGAAAGAGGATCACGCCGGTGATGCCGGGTGGAATAGCGAGCAGGATAATTACTGGGTCGACAAAGGAAGCAAACTGAGCCATCAAGATCAGGTAGACAAGAATGATCGAGAGAATTAGCCCAATGCTGAAACTGGTAAACGACTTCCGCATTCCCTGTACGGAACCTCGCATAGAAACCCGCAAATCGCTAGCAATAGGCTGGTCCGTGATAACTCTGTCGACGCGCTTCGCAAGCCCACCTAAGTCCTGCCCGGATGGCGATACATACACGTCGATGACTCTACGAAGTTGATAGTGATCGACTTCCGTCGGGGTATTGATCGGCTTGATGTCGGTCACAGCGCCCAGGTTGGCAGTTTGCGAACCATCGTGCGATCGCACCGGTATCTGCTCAAAGTCGGTGAGAGATTTCACCTGGGATTCCGGAAACTGGACCGTGAGCAGATAGTTGTTGCCGCTCTTTGGGTCGACATAGTAGCTAGGTGCGATCATGCCATTCGAAGTGAGCGCGGTGATCACGTTGTCCACGATCTCGCTTGAATTAAGGCCAAGTCTTCCGGCCATTTCTCGGTTCACATTCAAACGAAGACCGGGGTAATCCAGATCTTGCGGGATCAGCACATCACTGACCCCGTTCAGCTTTTTGATCTTCTCCGCGAGTGCGGTGGCAGTTGCAAATGCTTCCTGTTGATTGTTTCCACTCACTTGAATATCAATGGGCGCCGGTAGTCCAAGATTGACTACAGCGTCGACCAGACCGCCGGTTTGAAAGTAAGTAGAAATCTCCGGCAGATCGTCCCTTAATTTCCGGCGGACAAGGTTCATATACTCGAAGCTGCTCTTGCTATGGCCCTCCTTCAAGCTGACCTGTACGAACGCCGTGTGCTGTCCGGAATTGGTGGTGTAAATCGCAGAGAAGTCCGGCGTGATGCCAATGTTCGAGACCACAATTCCAAGGTCTTTTGCGGGAACTACCGAGCGAATATCCTCTTCGACTCGTGCGATGTATCTATCGGTTAGTTCAAGCCTTGTGCCGCTCGGAGCCTTCACGTTGATCACGAATTGCCCAGGATCTGTTCGGGGAAAGAACGACAGACCCATGAACGGAAACAGACCAAGGCTCAACAGGAAAACGCCTAACACTCCGATCACCGTCGCAACCGGTCGCAGCAGGGCCTTGCCGACCGCGATGTCATAGCGCATCAGCGTTTGATCGTATTTCTGATTGAACCGCAGTACGAAGCGCTGAAACCACGAGTTGCCCTTATGATGTACGGCCTCGTTGTGTGCGTTCTTGATAAACCGAGCGCAAAACAGAGGGACCACCGTTAGCGCCACTACGTAGGACGCGAACAGGGACAACACAACGGACAGAGCCAATGCGGTGAATAGGAACCTGCTGACGCCATACAGAAAAACTACGGGAAAGAACACAATAGCGGTCGTGAACGTGGCGGCTAATACCGGCAATGCGACTTCGCGCCCACCTTTTTCCGCAGCTTCCTCCGCCGACTCTCCCATTTCCAGATGCCGGAAAATATTCTCCAGCACCACCACCGAGTTATCGATCAGCCGGGAGAACGCCAGAGCGAGCCCGCCCAGGACCATCGAGTTGATGGTTCCCCCCAACAGGTTCAACGCGAGGAAAGCGGCAAGTGCCGACAACGGAATCGAAAGCATCACGGCCAGCGTTGCCCGTACATTGCCGAGAAAGATAAGGATCATCAGGGCAGTCAGAACCAGCCCGATGCCGCCTTCGCTGCCGAGATTTGAAATGGCCGTCTTTACAAACACCGACTGGTCAAACACCACTCTCGTCCTGAGTGACTTCGGCACATCGAGCAGATCGCCAATGGCGGTGCGGATACCATTCACGACCGCGATAGTATTGCTCCCCCCACCTTGTTTCAAGATCGGCAGGTAGACCGAATGCTGTCCATCGACGCGAACGATATTTGTTTGGATAGCGGCGGCATCCTTCGCGCTCCCGACATCCGAGACGAGGAGCTGGCCGTTTCCAACTGTCTTTAGCGGTAGGCGGTCGATCTCCTCCATTGTGGGGAATTGCGAGTTAGTGTAAATGTTGAAATCTCTTGGCCCGATCCGCACATCGCCGGCCGGAAGAATGGCATTCGCCTGATTGACCGAGCGCACAACATCCATTGGGCTCAGTTGATGGGCCTCGAGTTTTACGGGGTCTACGTAGATTTGAATCTGCCGATACTTCCCGCCGAACGGTTGAGGTACCGAAGCACCCGGAACGCCAGCTAGCTGATTGCGCACGTTGAACTGAGCCAGATCGTGAAGCTGCGTTTCGTTCAGGCCCTCGCCTTTAAGGGTGATGAGGCACACAGGAAGGCTGGAAGCGTCGAACTTCAAAACCACGGGCGGCAGCGTACCAGGAGGGAGCCGTCGCAACTGGGCAAGCGCGAGGTTAGAAATCGTCGTGACGGCCGCGTCCGCATTCGTGCCTGGCTGGAAATAAATACGGATGAGGCTGACGCCCGTAAGCGAACGTGACTCGATATGATCGATCCCACCTCCGAGGGTAAAAAACCGTTCGAACGGGTTTGTAATGTTCGATTCTATTTGCTCTGGAGGCATGCCGTTATAAAAAGTCGCCACCACGACCACCGGGATATTAATGTCCGGGAACAAATCAACTGGCATGCGGGCGACCGTGGTAGAGCCGACTACAGCCACTACCAGACAGAGCATGATGATGAAGAATGGATAGCGGATCGAGAACCCTGACATTACTGGTCTTCCCCCGAGCTCTTCAGGTCGCCGATTGAGCTTCTTTTGGGAGTAACATTTTCGCCCTCAGAGAAAGCGCCGAGATTCGCCACGATGACTTTGTCGCCGACGTTCAATCCGCTCAGAATTTCGATCCGGTTTGCCGTCAAAACTCCAATGCGCACAGCCCTCTTCTCAACCTTGTTCGCAGAGTCCACGAGCATTACGAAGGGCTGAGAACCACTCTGATCCACGGCCTGAATTGGCACTACAAGCGCATCACCCGCTCTCTGAATATTCAGAGTCACATCGGCGTACATCCCGGGAGACAATTTTCCATCCCCATTCGGAACGTCAATTTCTACCTGCATGGTTCGCGTGGATGAATCGAGTGCGTCAGTTCTTCTCGTCACTTTTCCGGCAAATGTTTCGCCGAGAGCCTGGACGTGAATGGAGGCTGTGTCGCCTGCCCGCACGAACGCTGCCAGCGTCTCAGGAACGGGTAAGCGCAGGCGAAGCGTATCGACCTGAGCGACCTTGACCACTGGCATAGACCCGGTGTTGGACGTCCCCGCCTGAATCAACGCGCCAGTATCCGCGTACCGCCAGGTGACGACGCCGCTAAACGGCGCGCTAATCCGCGAATAGTCGGCGAGCGCGGAATAGTGTTGACGATCCGCCCTCGAAACGCCAAGTTGCTGCTGAACAGCCGATAGCGCCGACTTCGCTGAGTCCACTTGTGCTGCCGCCCCACGATCTTTCGCGAGTGCGTCATCAAGTTCTTGCTGAGCTATCAAGCCGGGCCGCGCATCCGAAACCTGCTGAAGCCTCTGCGCCCCGGAATGCACCGCATCGTAGTTCGCCCGGGCCCGTTCCATCTCGCTCTTAGCTCGTTCGATTTGCTCTTGCGTTTGCCGTACTCCCGCGTCCGCGCCTTCGACCTGGGCTGTGAGCTCGGGGACGTCCAACGTGGCCAGCACCTGGCCGGCACGAACGCGGTCGCCGATATCGACGCTGATGTGGCGGATATATCCTGCAACTTTGGCGTGTAGTTCCACTTCCTGAAAAGGAAGGAACTCGCCCGCGACACTCAACGAGTTTGTGAGCGGCGCTCGCATTACCATCGCTACCGGTGCGATAGGCGCCGTGGGTTGGGAGGAGGCGTCGGCGTCCGAATGTCGACAGCCCGCGCAAACAAACGCAGCTATGGGTAGCAGAAACAGGCTTTCAAAGACTCGCGTCTTGCGTGTAAACAAGATAGTCATCAATGGACATTCGATTGGCTGGATAAAGCCGTGCCACCAGGCACAGAGCCCCGCGCAAGATCATTGCGGGCGTAAGTAGTTTCGCTCTAGAGTGAGGGTGGGGGGCGAACGGAGAGGGCCGGGGAGAACCACTCAAACCTAGTCACGCGAGGTTCAGCAACGGACGCACACTCTTCAGAAGTGAATCCTTTTGCCAGAAGCAGGAACGCAATCGTCGCCGCGAGGATCTCCTGCAAGACAGGCGCGGACGGAACAACTCGTGCGGCATCATTTTGCAAGACTTTAGTAGCTGTCAAATCCTGCAGGTCTCTCTGATGAGGGCCATACACAGATGCCTTCGTCGCGATCGCGAAGAAAACCATGAGAGCACACGCCAACAGCGCGACCAGAAGTCGGCTACTGTTTTGACGGATTGTGGCGGAATCGCTCACGATTCTGAGATTAGCACAGGACTTGAGTCACGACAGAATCGAACACGCCGGCCATTTTCGATCCGCTTGCAAAGCTCTTTTGGCCGCGCTGGCCCTGTTCTATGAAGGCGGTGATCCAGTGGCTAGAGATGAGCGTCGAATGATCGCTACCGGCGGGAGTATGACGGCAGCGTGCCTGAAAAGCCTAGTTCTTATACAACTGCGATCTCGGCCCGGATACTTACTCAACGAGCCGCCTTCAGTTATTGAATGGCTGAGTCAGCTTCCCGCAATTTCATTTGTGCATGTAGTCGAATTGAAGCGGCGATAGCCTCCGATATGTAACATTTGCTCCAGAATTTAACGAATATCAACCGAAGAGTTGATTGTGAACCGCTGTCAAGCTGCTCATTTCAAACTGGTAGGCTTCCTAACATAGTTCTGGTTGGAGAGCAGGTTATAGCCTTAGCGTATCTGCAATAGAATCTGTTGGTTGCAAGTGAACTGCCCCCGGAAAACTCTACCATTCAGAACTGTAGTTCTCCCGTAATCTATCGAGGGAGCTAAAGATGAAGAAGAGCCGTTACACGGAAGAGCAGATCATCGGGGATACTGAAGCAGCACGAGGCCGGGGTGAAGACGGCGGACTTGTGCCGGGAGCATGGGATCAGCGCGGCTACTTTCTATGGCTGGAAGTCGAAGTTCGGCGGCATGGACGTGAGCGAGGCGCAGCGCCTGAGGGCGATGGAGGACGAGAACCGCCGTCTCAAGCTGCTGGTGGCGGAGCTGAGCCTGCACGGTGAGGCGCTCAAGGCAGTCATAAGAAAAAACGGGTGGAGCTTGCCGGCCTGAGAGAAGAAGTTGCGTTTGCCTCGGAGCATTTTCAGTTGAGCGAACGCACGGCTTGCAAGCTGCTGGGAGTGGATCGGTCAAGTTATCGTTACCAACCTCGGCCGGACCGCAACGGGGAACTACGCGTGGAGTTATTGAAACTAGCCCGTCAGAAGCCGCGCTACGGCTACCGCCGGCTGCATGTGCCGCTGGTGCGGCGAGGGCATGCGGTGAACGTGAAGCGCGTCTACCGTCTTTATCTCGAAGAGAGCTTGTCGGTGCGCAGGAAGAAGCGCTGGCGCCTGGTGCGCGATCGCGCGTGCGAGCCACGGCTGGTGCGTGCCAACCAGGAGTGGGCGATGGACTTCATCATCGACGGGCTGGCGACGGGGCGGATGGTGCGCATCCTGAGCGTGATGGACGCCTACACGCGCGAGTGCCTGGCGCTTTAGGCCGACACCAGCCTGGGCAGTGGCCGGGTGACGCGAGTGCTCGATCGGCTGATCGAGGAGCGTGGCCGTCCGGAGAACCTGCGCTCGGACAACGGTCCGGAGTTCACATCGCGGCGCATGCTGGGCTGGGCGGAGGACTGGAAGGTCGGGCTGGTGCACATCCAGCCCGGCAGACCGATGCAGAAACGGTGGTTGAGCACTGCAGTGTGAGTGTTTAAGACTGATAAGGTAACGTATCAAATCAGTTTTGGTTACTTCGTGCCGTGAGCCGTCCGCATGATTGCTTCGGGGAATCTTAGGGAGTGAATAAAATCGAATCCTTTTAGCACAGCTTTAAAAGGACTTTTGTTTGGTGCGACCACGCCCAGGCTCCACACTGATGGGTGTGAACTGATGACGGGTCCCATGCAATTAAGAAGGGGTCTCAGAGCTACAAAATCGACTACATCTCGATATTCGTGGTCGCCGTTGAGAGCTTCAGTTGTTGAATACAAATGGTCGGGGAGAGAGGATTTGAACCTCCGACCCCCTGGTCCCGAACCAGGTGCTCTACCAGGCTGAGCCACTCCCCGAACTCTTTGCATCGACACGCGAGACG